>CAZOEB010000075.1:0-16400 GCA_964578685.1 uncultured Caulobacterales bacterium | reverse complement strand
CAACCTTGCGGATACAATCACCGATGAAATACTGGTGCAGGGAACACGAACAAGCGTCACTTTGGTCTCAGTTCCGATATTTGGAAGTGCAACCCTTAACGCATTCGGTCATGAAAACGAATCCGACGTGTTGGTCTGCGCCGAAGGATCAGAGATTTCAGACGCGCAACTCGCCGATTCTTTCAGGTCGTTTGTCGTGCCGCGGATTTTTCCGCGTCCTGCATTAAACAACAGCGACAACTTGGTTACCGATCCAAGGCCCGGACTAACTTTCGGTTTGCCTGGCGGTATTGTACGTACGACTTTCGATGGACCGTTTTCTGGCACCAATACCACAATGCCATTCCACGTGCTTTACAACGGCACTGTCACCCGCACAGTGTCTCGCACAGTTACTGGAGCGATTTCGGTGCGAACAAAAGGCGTCGGCTCAAACTTTACGCTGGGCCTCGCAAAGCTAAATGCCGACCAAGGTCCCCAGGTATTCTTGGAGCTTGACCGACGATTCGCGCGGGCATTGGCGAACCTGTCGGAAGAATGTGAGTTTTAGCTCGCGGTGATCTATGGTGAAATCGTCTTGGAATTATTGGGGGCCGACGTGAAACGTCTAGTTCTTGCCGTGCTCGCTTGCCTGGCGATCTCTGGATGCGGTTATTGGTGGGCCGCCGCATACGAAACCGATCCGAGTTTGTCCTATTGGGGGATCACTAAGCGGTCCCAATCTGATTTCATCAAAGATCGCGTAGCTGAATTCGCAAATCGGAACCAATTTCGGCAAACTACTACGATACATTCTCAATTAGACTCTCGGGGCAGAATTTTTTCAGGATATCTCACAAAAAGAAATGTGCGTGCATCAATTACAAATGTTCCAAGAGGCTGCATCCTAAACGTCGGATTCTACAATGCTCGTGTAGGGGGGATACACAAAAAAGAATTGGACCGGTTGGGTGCCGAGTTTACCATCTTAATGAATGAACTCGACATTACGCTTCATGATCGCCCAATGAGCGTGGAAGATGAGTTCCCGCGGTGTGAAGACGATTGAAAGTAATCGCTTCGAAAGTGAGACTTTGATGCGCTACGCCGAATACGACCGGCTCACCTTCGTCAATCTCCAGCGCGCGGTCCCAGATTTCTCGCGCCGCGAAAGAATTTCGGCCGCCGGCCGACGGCGGAACGAGCTAATCTTGCGTCTCTGTATACCACTACCTTTCCGGTCACGGATTAAATGTGACGGAAAGCCCGGATTTCCGCATAATCCGGGTCATGGAGTCGAAGACCCCTTTTTCGACACGTAGCGCTGCGCTCATTCCCTTTTTTTTCGAAAGCCGATCAGGTCACCTCCAATTCGCAATCGGGCGGTCTAATTTGTCTAGAGGCCGCCACGCGCGCCCTCACCGCCGCCCAGTTCCCGGTTTCACCCGCTCCGGTGCGCCAGTTCAAAAGATCAGGCTTCGACGCGTTGAAATCGCCCATAAGGTCAGGGCTTGACGCAGTCGGCCTCGACTCCAACCGAGAGCGCGCGGTTGCGGTCCGCGCGGCGGCCGCCGCCGGGACGATCAACCGCAAAGAGAACGCGCTCGCCGAACTTTTCAGGGCCGTTCCCGAGGATGCGGACGGGGCGCGGGCCTCGGAGGCCGCCGGCGAGCGGCTGCTTCAGCGCTTTCGAAACATGACGGGCGGGCGCCTCGCCGATCATGCGGTTTCTCACGCCGGCGAAACGGCGTTCCCGCGCTCGTTCCGACTTTTTGAGAAGAACGGCGTCAGCGCTTCTTACGGCGCTACTTCGGGCTATCGCTTCGCCTTCATGGGCAAGGAAGGCGCGACGGCGGCGGAAGAAGCGCCGGCGTGCGAGGGGGTCCCCGAACATGATGGAACCAGGCGGGCGGCGGCGCGCCCTGCGCCGCCGCCCGCATCGTCCCCTCCGTCAGAATCTCAGGGAGACCCCTGCATAAACGAAGCGTCCGACCGGGCTGACCGGCGTGCCCAGCGAACCGATATCGGGTTCCTGATCGAGAAAATTGTTGACGCCGGCGTAGATGTCGGCGCCGTCCCTGAAAGAATACCGGACCTGGACATCGTGCGTCGACAATGCGCTCGTCCGCCCGGGTTCGAACAGGATGACCCCCTGCTCTTCCGCAGCGTCGAATTCATCGATCTCGTCGCGGAAGATGCGGTCGCGGTACCGCCAGCGGTAGTTGACCGACAGCCTCTCATAGAACCAGGTGAGGTCGAGCGCGCCGACATGAACGGGCGCGTCGTCGCCGAGCAGCGTCACCGCCTCGTCCCTTTCCTCATCGGCCTGTTGTCCCGGCAGGCTGACGACGTCGAGACGTTCGAGATAGCTGCCGACATAGCGCAGGTTGAACCGCCCGATATTCGGCATGCCGATGATCGCCGGGTCGAAGGCGTAGTTCATCTCGTAGTCGACGCCGGAGGTCTCAAAGAACGCGACGTTGACCGGAACGACTTCAAGGAAGGAGAGCCCGCCGTCGGCTCGCCGCTGGATGAGGTCGCAGAATTCGTTGTTGATCGACGGCAGGTCGACGCATTGATCGACGATGTCCTGGCTCGCCGGCGCGATGATGCCGTCGGCGATGCCGATCTTGAAATAGTCGGCGGCGAAGCTGAAGCCGTTCAGCCAGCCCGGCTGATAGACGAAGCCGACCGTCCAGGTCTTCGCTTTTTCCTCGGAGAGATCCGGGTTGCCGCCGAGAAGGCCCGGAAAGGTCGCGTTGAGGATGTCATCGCCCTGGAACGTCGTCGCATCGACGCCGAGCGGCGACAGGATCGCGGCGCAATTCGCCGCGCGCAATCCCGGATCGGACGCCAGCGGAATGTTGTCGATGTCGCACGGATCGTCCGGCAGGAAGAATGTCTGGCCCTGCGGGCTGAAGAGCTCGCCGATGTTCGGCGCCCGCACGGCGACGGAGTAGGTGCCGCGGAACCGCAGATCGTCGACCGGCGAATAGACGCCGCCGGCGTGCCATGCGAGCGTCGATCCGATCGTCGAGTAGTCCGAAACGCGCACGGCGCCGTCGACGCGCAGCAATCTTGCAAAAGGCCTGTCGGCGATCAGCGGCGCCGACACTTCGGCGTAGCCCTCGAATACGCGATAGCCGCCGACCGTCGGGAAGATCCGGTTGCCGAAGGTGAGGCCCTCGGTGTTGATCGCCGGCGGCGTGTCGGAGCTGTCCTCATCCCTGTATTCAAGGCCGAGCGCGAAGCCGATCGGGCCCGCCGGCAGGTCGATGACGCCGCCTGTGTCGCCGTGGAGATTCGCCGTCAGCACGAGCTGTTCGATGCGCGCCTTGCGCAGGCTGTCGTCGTTGACGAAATCGATCGCCGCCTCTGAGGCGTTGCCGGCGCCGAAAAGATTGAGCGGACGGCATCCGCTCGCCGGGCCCGGCGTGAAAAACGGCGTCGTGCCGAAATTGTCGGGCGTCACCGTCGTATTGAACGCATCGAAAAAGCCGAGAAAGCCGAAGCCGCCCGGAAACGGAATCTGCGGCGGCAACGCGGTCGGATCGAGATTGGTGCGGCAGGTCGGCTGACCCGTCGCGGGATCGATCACGGCGTCGAGGGCGGCGTAAAATCGGTCAAGCACCAGATTGTTGGTCGCAACGAACTGCTCGTCCGTGCGGCCGTAGACGACCGAGAAATCAAGGCCGAGATTATCAAAGGTGTCCGGCAGAATCGTCGTGTCGAGGCCGCCGGCGATGCGATAGGTGCGCCGCCGCGCGTCTTCTCCGCGGCGGCCGAGGTCGAAGAGATCGTGCGAGATGAAAACGGTGTCGACGCCGGCAACCGCCGCCGCGTCGAGGATCGGCTGCGGCGTAAAGGGATTTTCGTTGACGAGGATCGGCACGAGGTCGCTGAACGCGGGGCTGCTCACGGCGGAGGAGCTGACCTGCGCGAATTTCAGCTCCAGAAATCCCCGGACATTCGGATTGAAGTCATAGCGCGTGTTGAGGCTCCCGACATGGCGTTCGATGTCGGAGGTGAGGCTGCCGGTCAGGTCGCTGACGCGCGTCGCGCTGCCGCCGATCGAATTGCGGAACGTGACCGGCTCGCCGAGATCATAGGGGTCGCCGTCGCCCTCAAGGTCGAAAAGAAGATCGAAGCCGTTGAAGAAATCGAGCGCGACCGCGCCGCCGGGCGCGGCGAAGGCGATCGTCGCATCCTGGAGGAATATCTGCTGGCGCCGGTCGGGCCCGTTGGGGTCGAAATCGGGGTTGTCGAGCAGCGTGAAGAAGCCGGCGCCGGCGAAATCGCGGTCCGTGGTGTCGATGCCGTTTTCGTTCGAATATTCGAAGGCGGCGACGATGTTGCCGCGGTCGCCCGCAAAATTCGTTCCCGCCGTGATGCTCGCGAAGTAGTTCGCGGCGTCGCCATGATCGGGCGTCAGGCCGCCCTGCGCGCGGACCGCCACGCCCTCGAAGTCATCCCTCAAGATGAAGTTGACGACGCCGGTCACCGCGTCGGCGCCGTAAATTGAGGACGTGCCGCTTGTCAGCACGTCGACGCGCTCGATGAGATCGACCGGAATCGTGTTGATGTCGACCGCCGTGCTCGACCCGGAGCCGCCGACATGGCGCCGGCCGTTGACGAGAACGAGCGTGCGGTTGACGCCGAGATTTCTGAGGTTCAGCGTATTGAGGCCGGTCGAACCGATGCTGGCGTTCGTTGAGTCGTCGTTATCGACGGAACCGACGAGCGAAGGCACTTCGTTGAGAAGCTCGACGAGATTGGTCTCGCCCGACCGCTGGATGCTCATTGCGTCGATCGAGGTGACGGGCGCCGGCGCTTCGAGCGCGGGGCGGGCGATGCGCGAGCCGGTGACGACGACCTCGTCGCGCGCTTCTTCGTCAGCGGAGAACCCATCCGTCTGCGCCAAAGCTGGGGCCGCGAGGATGAGCGCGGCGAGCGAGGCGCCCGCCGCCAGTTTGCGCCGGTGATCCGCGCCCGCCGCATGCCTTGAATGCTGTCGCGCCATATCCGCTTTCTCCGCCTGTGAACTGTCTTCGCCGTGGGCGGCGTTTGCGCGTGCGCGAACGGGCCCAAGACCAAGACACCGGCGCGCGCCAAGGGCTCAGCGGACGGGGATGATCGGCTTTGCGGTGTGACAGGATCGCAACAGGCCTCAGAACCGGACGCGGAAAGAGGCGACGTAGCGCCGGCCGATCGGATCGTAGAACTCCGCGGCGAAGTTTCCCGTGTCGTTATAAGCGGTGATCGCCGGCTCGAGATCGGCGACGTTCTGCACGCCCGCCTGAAGATAAGTCTGATCGCTGAGATTTAAACGCGCGGTGAGGTCAAGATAGAACGCGGCCGGAACGCGCGCTTCCGGTTCGTCGGACCTGATCGTCAGCACTCGTCCGCGACGGTTCGCATAAGCGACAAAGGTCCATGGGCCGGTTTCGAGCCCGACGGTTGCAAGCGTCCGGTGCCGAGGAAAATCGATGAGCCCTTCCAGGCGCTCACGCATGCCCGTCCCGGCGTCGCTGACCACGCGGTCGGCGTAGGTGTGGAGCGCGCTGACCCAGACGAGATCGGCGAACGGCAGGAACGCCGGCTCGCCCGCGTACCGGAATTCGAGATCAAGTCCGCGCCATTCGAACGCCGCCTCATTCCGCAGCGTGAAGTCGACGGACTCGAGCTGCCGCGTCACCGGATTGCGAACGATCGACGGCGCGCCCGTTCGGGGATTGACGCCGCAGGCGGCCGAAGAAAACCCTTCGCTCGCATAGCAGGCCGCCAGCGGCAGCTCTTCCGTTGACACCGCGTCAGTGATCTTGAAATCGTACCACGCCGCCGACAGCTCCAGCCGGCCCTGCAGCGACGGGATCCATTCCTCCGGCGACAGGGAAAGTCCGTAGACGGCGCTTCTGGCGCGCTCAGGCCGCAGCGCCGGGTTTCCATAGAGCGTCATCGTCGCCAGCGGGTCGGTCTGGACGAACCCAGGGCCGACGCCGAGCGGCCCCTCGCTCGCGCAGTTCGCCCTGACGGCCTCAGACTGCCGCGAGGGCGGCAGCCCGCAGGGATCGACGAACGCCTGTTCAAGAGAGGGTCCCAGCGAAAACAATTCGATGAGATCGGGCGCGCGCTCGCCAAAATGCTGTCGCGAAAAAAGCGTGACGCCCGGGGCCGGGCGCCATTCGAGGCCCGCTTCGAAGTTGAACACGGCGTCGTGCCGCGACGAGCCCGTGAAACGCGCCGCCAGCGAACCGTCAAGCTCGCCCGGAAAGCCCCCTGCCCTGACGAGATCGGCGTCGAACTGGGCGTAGGCGTCGTAGGTCTCGAGATCGACGTCGAAATTTTCGCTTCTGAAGTAGCCGATCGGCTCGACGTCCGCCGGCGTCCGGTCCTGATCGGAAAATGACGTGCGGCGAAACTCGAGGCCTGCGGCGAAGCGCCCTTCCTTGTCGCCGCCGAAATCAAGAGCGAGCGCGCCGGCCGCCGCGACTTCATGCTCGCTGATCGTCAGCTTCCGCTGCAATTCGGGGGTGACGACGAAACTCAAAGCGGCGCCGGAAATTTCCGGCGCAGTGAAGAAGTCGACCGGCGCGCACCCGGCGGTCGCCGCGCAGGCCGTCATGTCGAGGGCGGTCCGAAGCCTGCCGGCGTCGATGCGGGCGTTGTCCCGCGTGACGGCGGCGTTGCGGCCGAACCGGTAGCTGAGCGACAACGTCCGCCCGCGCCCGTCATCCCTCTCAACGCCCGCTGCGAAGTCCACGGCGCGCCGGTCAATATCGCTGCGGCGCGGACCGAGCTCCGCATAGCGGTGCTCGAACACAAGGCCGGCGGCGTCGGCGCCGAAATTCGCGAGCGCGATGTCCCGGATCGATTGCGGCAGGAAGGGATTGTCGAGCGGAATGACGGCGGCGTCCCCGGCGACGGGATCGACACCGCGCGTGCGCACGGCCGGCAGCGGCAACAGCGAAACCTCATGCGTCGAAACGCCGGCGTTCAGTTCCAGGAATACCCTCACCGCGTCGGAGGGTTCCGCCTCAAACGAGGCGATGCCGGAGAGCTGGTCGCTCGGAAGCGTTATGCTCTGCGTGTTTCCAAGACTGTAGAGCTGGTCCAGCGATCCGACGAAAGGATCGACGACGCCGGCGGCGCCCGGCACAAAAGCGGCGCCGTCGGGAAAGCGCGCGAACGTTCCATCGGCGAGCACGACGCCGGCGAAGAGGCCGCGTTCCGTCAATCCGCTTTGACCGAAACCCCGAAGAAATTCGGCGCCCGGCGCCGTCGATCGCCGGCCGTCAAGCGCGAAGCCGAAGGCCGCGTCAGAAAATTCGCGGTCTGCGCCGACAAGACCCTCGCTGCGCGACGCGGCGACGCCCAAGGTGATGTTGCCGACATTTTCAAAGGTGCGTCCGGCGATCACATGGAGCATCGCCGCTTCGCTGTCGCCGCGCTCCGAAATCCCGAAGCGCCCGCCCGTCTCAAGTCCCTCAAAGCCGGTTCGCGTCACGAAATTGATCGTTCCCGCCACCGCGCCGCCGCCGAACCGCGCGCCGGCGGGCGCGTTCTGCACTTCGATCCGTTCAAGGAACGGTTCGGCGAAAGCGCCGAGATCGGCGCCGCCGATTTCGCCGTTGCCCCCGCTCGTCAGCGTCCGGCGGCGCCCGTTCATCAGCACCATAGTCCGCCGCGGATTGAGCCCTCTCAAGTCCGCAAAGCTTAAGCCCGCGGCCGGACCGAACAGCGCGGAGTTCGACGGCGTGAAGGAAGCGAGCGACTGCGGCAGGTCGTAAATCGCCTCAGCGGGGCTGACGGCGCCGAGAAACGCAAGATCGTCGGCGTCGATGGTGAAGAGCCGCTTGGCGCCGTTCGTCGTCGGCATCGACGTCGTCGAGCCGACAACGAGGATCGTATCGACCGGCGGCGGCGCGGCTGCGCGCCGGTCTTCGACATGCGGCGCGGCGGGCGGAGGCGGCGCCTCTTCGCCGGTGATCGCGAAAGCGTTCGGCGAGACCTTGTGCAGGCGCAGGCGCACGGACTTCAATACATCGGACAAATCCGACTCGACGTTCGCCGTCGGCTCGACGATCGGAATTTTCTTGCCGGACAGCAGGCGGCTGTCGAAGACAAATAAAAACCCTTTCGAAAGACGCAACGCTTCGAGCACCTGCTCGATTGGAAACAGCCCGGCGCTGTCGCCGCCGCCGCGCGGCAGGCGGATAGCGGCGACAACTTCGGCGCTTTCCTCGTCCTGGGCGTGCGCGATCGGCGCCGCTAAGATCAAGAGGAGCGTCGACAGCCGCGTTAATGGCCTCATCGCCTTCATTGCGGCTCCGGGGCTCCCAGCACGGTTCTGGCGGGCTCGTCGCGCGCCTCGAGGCCGAAGATCAGCGCGAGCGCTCTCACCGCCGTATCGCGATCGCGAATGTCGAACTCGCCGGTCACAGGCAATTGCGCGAGCGCTTCGCCGTCAAGAACGATGGGCGTTGAAAAATAACGGTTCAGCGATTTCACGACCTCGCCGAGAGGCTCGTCGCGGAACCGCGCCTTGCCGCCGCGCCACGCGAGGACAATGCTGGGATCGAACCGCTTGACCGCCGACGCCCGGCCGTCGGCGCCGATCTCGATCATGTCGCCGGCGAGAAGGGTCGATGAAGGTCCATGCCGCGGGGTCACGTCGACGACGCCGGTGACGACATGCACGGAAGAGCGGTTCCCGCTCGACAGCACGTCAAAGGCCGTGCCGGTCACCGTGATCGCCGCATTCGCGGTGCGTACGACAAAGGGTCTCTTCTGATCCTTCTCAACTTCGAAGAACGCTTCGCCCGCGACAAGTTCGACGCCGCGTTCGGTCCGCGTGAACTTGACCGCGATCTTTGACGCGGTGTTGAGCTGCGCCGTGCTGCCGTCCGCGAAAGCGACCGTCTCGGCTTCGCCGATCGCCGTTTCATGCGCGACGATCGGCGGCGCGAAGGTCCTGACGCCGTAATAGGTCGCCGCCGACACGAGCGCGACCGCCGCCAGCGACGCCGCGATGCGGATCGCGACCGGACGACGCGCGACTTCGCCTTCAGACGCCTCGTACAATTGCCGTTCAAACTCTTCCGCCAGCAGCCCGTCGCCGCCGGCGTCCACGGCGGCGAGCGCGCCTTCCAGCGCCGTGAACGCATGCCGGTTCTCCTCGGACGCGTGAAGCCACGCCGCCAGCGCTTCTTCTTCCGGCCCCGTCATCGCTCCCGATTGCCGTCGCATCGCCCAGTAGGCGGCTGCGTCGCCCGGTTCTTCCGGAACTGGGAATGTCGTTTGATTAAAGCTCATGTCTCTGACTGCCGTACAAGGATGATTGATTTCGCGTTCGTCATCGCCTGCGCCGCCTTTCCGGCAGGGAGATGATCTCGGCGCCGGCTGCGGGGCCCGCGATGGCGGCGCGCGCCGCCTTGAGGGCGGCGATGATGTATTTCTCGACGCTGCTCTCGGAAACGCCGAGAAGGCCTGCAATCTCCCGGTAGGTCTTTCCTTCAAAGCGGCTGAGCACGAAGGCGCGCCGCGCCTGGTCGGGGAGAGCGAGGATCGCGTCGAGCGCGGCGGAGACCTCCTCCTTCGACTGCGCGGCCTCTTCCGGAGACGGATTGCGGCAGGCGACAAGATCCGCGGGGTTTTCCGTTTCGCCAACGGCCGGTTCGGCGACGAAAGTCCGGCGCCGCTTCCTTGACCGGAATTCGTTGGCGGCGAGATTGGCGGCCGTCTTGAAGATGAGCGCCTGCGCGTTGTCGATTTTCTGGGTCTTCGAGTAAGCGAGGACCCTCAGATAAGCCCCTTGCGCGATGTCACGCGCGGTCTCGACATCTCCCAGCTTCAGGGCGAGCCAGCGGGTCAGCATCTGGTTGTGCTTGCGGAACGCTTTCGCGACGTCGCCATTATCAGCGACCGAAGTTCCGGTCAGGTCGTCATCGCCAAGCTGAGCCACGAGCCCGTTCCCATCGCCGGCGCACGCAAATCGCAACGCCGAAACGCCTCCCAGCCGGAAGATCCGCGCCGTGTTTTTCCCTTAAATGCGTTGAGGGGGTCTCAGCGGCCGGTGTCTTCTGGTCGGGATATCGCTGGTGAGCCCTTCGATGTCCTTCCAGAGAAGTAAGGTCGGGGTGCTCGCCGGCATCCCGACCGTTTCCCCGATCATAAGGGGCCCGCTCTCCCCATAGCAACTGAAAATCCGTCTCCGGATTGTTGCCGGCTGGCAACGGGCGCCGGTTAACGCCCGGCTGCGGATGAGGGACCGCGCCGACCGATTGTCTCAACGCTTGAGCGCAGAGGGCTGCGGCGAACCGGGTCTCCCGGTCCGGGGGTTTTTGCGCGCGAAAAAGCACCTCACTTCAAACAGGGGATTACATGATAACGAGCACCCATTCGAAGCGGGCGCGCACGCTCATGCTGCACGCTTCCTTCCTCGCCTTGGCGTCGCAAATCGCAGCGGCGCCGTCTTTCGCCCAGGGCGCCGACGAAGGCGCCGACATCGTCGTCGTCACCGGCACCAGGGTCAAAAATCCCAATCTTGAGCAGGCGAGCCAGATTCAAGTCGTCGGCGAAGAAGAAATCGAGTTCCAGAACGCCGACGCGGCCGAAGAGCTGATCCGGCAATTGCCCGGCGTCGCGCCCGGCATCGGACCGAATGTCAACAACGGACAGGTCGGCGCGGCGACGCTAAACCTGCGCAATCTCGGCACCAATCGCAACATCATCCTTCTCGATTCCCAGCGGATCGTGCCGTTCGGCCTCACGGGCATTACGGACACGAACCTCATTCCGGTTTCGCTGATTGAGCGCGTGGAGCTTGTGACCGGCGGCGCATCCTCCGTTTACGGCGCCGACGCGATCGCCGGCGTCACCAACTTCATTACGAAGCGCGATTTCAGCGGCGTCGAACTGCAGTCGAGCTACCGCATCACGGAAGAGAGCGACGGCGAAGTGTTCCGAACCGAGCTGACCTTTGGCGGCGATTTCGCCGACGGCCGCGGCAATGCGGCGTTCTCGATGGGCTACCGAGATCAGAATGAGGTGCTTCAAGGCGACCGTGAGATCGGCCAGGTCTCGTTCAGCTCCAATACGGGACTGCCGCTCGGCTCCGCGACCGCCGCGCCGGGATCGCTGTTCGCGCCGGGCATCATCGCCGGCGGCCTTGATCCCGCGACCGGCGCTATCAATGTCGGCGTCAACAACGACTTCAACTTCAACCCGCTCAATCTCTTCCAGACGCCGCAGGAACGCTACAACATCTACGCGCAGGCGAATTACGACATCGCCGACAACATCGAAGCCTATGGCAGCGCCTTCTTTGTGAGGTCGTTCGTCGAGGCGAACCTCGCTCCGAGCGCCACTTTCACCAACACCTGGCAGCTGCCGCTCTCGAACCCGTTCCTCCCGACTCCTTTCCGCAACCAGCTCTGCGGCGCGCTCGCGATCGCGCAGCCGACATGCGACGCGGCCGCGGCGGCGACGTCGCTGACGGATCCGAATTATCGCGAAGTCGCCTTCCAGTTCGGCCGCCGCTTCGTCGAAGCCGGTCCGCGCGTGCAGGAATTCACGACGGACGCCTTCCAGCTGACGACCGGCGTTCGCGGAGACATCGGCGAAACGTGGTCCTGGGACCTTTCAGGAACCTACGGCGAGTCGACGCAGGTCCAGGTGCGGACGGGCTGGGGCCTCGCCTCGCGCCTGCAGCAGTCGCTGCGCGCCCTCAATACGACGACCTGCACGGTCACGACGGGCGGCTGCGTGCCGATCAATCTCTTCGGCGCGCCGGGCACGCTCGGCCAGGGCGCGGTCGACTTCGTCACGCAGGCGGCGACGTCGCAGACGTTGGACACCAGTCTCGCCAACGTCATCGGCACCGTCAGCGGCGATCTCGGCGCATTCAGAAGTCCTTGGGCGGAAAATCCGATCGGCGTCGCGCTCGGCGCGGAATATCGCGAATACGCCACCACGCGGCGGTCGGACCTCGCGACCTCCACGCCGAACGAGGTTCTCGGCGCGGGCGCGCCGGCGCCGGACGTCAGCGGCCGGTATGATTCCTATGAGGCGTTCGCCGAAGTGATCGCTCCGGTGCTCGAAGGGCTCGGTTTCGTGAAATCCTTCCAGATCGAAGCCGGCGCCCGCTTCTCCGACTATTCGACGACCGGCAGCAGCGTCACCTGGAAGGCCGGCGGCAACTGGATCATCAATGACGACTACCGCATCCGCGGCGTCTTCCAGCGCGCCGTGCGCTCGCCGAACATCGGCGAACTCTTCGCGCCGCAGGTCGTCGGACTCAACAACCTGACGACGGACCCCTGCCAGCAGGCGTTGCCGGTCGGCAATGCGCCGTTGACGGCGCTGTGCGTCGCGACCGGCGTGCCCGCCGGCCTCATCGGCACCGTCATTCCGCCGATCGCAGGCCAGGTGAACCAGACGACCGGCGGCAATCCGCTGCTCGACGTCGAAAAGGCGACGACGTTCACGGCGGGCGTCGTCGGCACGCCGGCGTTCCTGCCGAACCTCACCTTCTCGTTCGACTATTTCAACATCCATATCGAGGATGCGATCAGCCAGCCCGCGATCGGCGACGTCGTCAACGGGTGCTACGCGACGGCGCTCAATCCGTCGCTGACCTTCAACGCCTTCTGCGCGCTGATCGGGCGGAATCCGGGCACGGGTTCGCTTAATGGCCCGCAGTCGGATACGCCAGGGATCATCCGCGCGTCTTCCAATCTCGGGACGTTTAACACGACCGGTTTTGACTGGAGCCTTTCGTATGACCGCGACCTGGGGTCCATGGGCTCGCTCGCCTTCAACCATCAGGGAACGCACACGATTGAAAATCGGTTCAAGGCGAACCCGAATTCCATCGATCGCGATTGCGCCGGGTTCTACGGCGTGAACTGCGATCCGGGCCAGCCGAAATGGCAGTTCAACCAGCGCCTCACCTGGTCTTTTGACCGGCTGGACCTGTCCTTGCGCCACCGCTTCATCGGCGCCCTCGCCGTCGATCCGACGCAGCCGGGCGTCGGCGCTCTGCTGCCGGCCTTCACCTCGATCGACGCCTTCAACTACTTCGACCTGACGGGGCGCTTTGAAGTGAGGGAAGGCCTCGATTTTACGGCGACGATCGACAACCTTCTCGACAAGGATCCGCCGAACGTCGGCAACACGATCGGCTCATCGAACTTCAACTCCGGGAACACGTTTCCGGCGATTTATGACGCGCTCGGCCGCACCTACACGGCGACCCTGCG
Source organism: uncultured Caulobacterales bacterium (assembly GCA_964578685.1). GTDB lineage: Bacteria > Pseudomonadota > Alphaproteobacteria > Caulobacterales > Parvularculaceae > Amphiplicatus. The sequence goes on along the minus strand of CAZOEB010000075.1, from coordinate 3,162 downwards.
CGTGCGGTTCTAGGAACCGACCGACCTTCCGAAGAGAGGCGGCGCTGCGGCGCCGCCTTTTTTTCGTCTGCGCGCGGCTCCTTGACCGCAGGCGCCGCAGCGGGGCTATGTCGGCGCCGCGTTCCCCGGAGACCCCGCGCCATGGTCAGGCGGCTTGCCGACTGCCACAATGTCGAGGACATGCGCGCGCTCGCGCGGCGGCGCCTGCCTGGACCGATCTTCCACTACATCGACGGCGCGGCGGACGACGAGATCACCTACCGCCGCAACACGGAGGCCTTCGAAACCTGCGACCTCGTTCCGAACGTGCTCGCCGGCGTCGACAGGGTCGACCTCTCGACGACGGTGATGGGCCAGAAGCTCGCGATGCCGCTCTTCTGTTCGCCGACGGCGCTTCAACGTCTCTTCCACCATGACGGCGAGCGCGCCGTCGCGCGCGCGGCGGAGAAGTTCGGCGTGATGTTCGGCGTCTCCTCGCTCGGCACGGTGAGCCTTGCGGAGATCGGCGCGCTGACTTCGACGCCGAAGATGTTCCAGTTCTACTTCCACAAGGATCGCGGCCTCAACGACGCGATGGTCGCGCGCGCGAAGGAAGCGAAGTTCGACGTGCTCGCCCTCACCGTCGACACCATCACCGGCGGCAATCGCGAGCGCGACCTTCGCACCGGTTTCACCTCCCCTCCCCGTCTGACGCTGAAGAGCCTTGCGAGTTTCGCCGCGCATCCTGCCTGGGCGTTCAGTTATCTGACGCATGACCGCTTCGAACTCGTCGAACTGAAAAGCCACGTCCGCGAAGGCTCGAATGTCGCGGTCAGCGTCGGCGATTATTTCTCGACGATGCTCGACCAGACGATGAGCTGGAAGGATGCGGAAGATTTGCGCGCCAAATGGGGCGGGCCGTTCTGCCTCAAGGGCGTGATGAGCGTCGAAGACGCGCGCCGCGCCGCCGACATCGGCGCCGATGCGATCATGGTGTCGAACCATGGCGGGCGCCAGCTCGACGGCGCGCGCGCGCCGTTCGACCAGATCGCGGAGATCGCCGATGCGGTCGGCGGACGCATCGACATCGTGCTCGACGGCGGCGTGCGGCGCGGCACGCATGTGCTGAAGGCGATCGCGGCGGGCGCGACCGCGTGTTCAGGCGGGCGGCTCTATCTTTACGCGCTCGCCGCGGCGGGACAGGCGGGCGTCGAGCGCGCGCTCCTGAACCTCCGTACCGAGATCGAACGCGACATGAAGCTGATGGGCGTGACGAACATCAGCGCGCTGACGCGCGACATGCTGCGCTGGCGGTGAAATTCACTCGACGCCGCGAAAGACGGCGACGCCCTCCGCGTCTTCGCCGCGCTCGGCGGCGTAAAGCGGCGCAGTAAGGTTCGAGACGAGCGCTTCGCCGGCATAGGCGCGCGCGGCCGCGTAACCCTCCGCATCGCCGTCGCAATAGGGAAAACGCGCCTGCGCCGAGACATAGCCGTCATTGAAGGCGGCGACCATCAGCTCGCGCACGTCGAACGACGGTTCTTCAAGATCGATGAGCCGCTTCATCCGGTTGCGCCAGGCGTCGGCTTCGCGGTCGGGATCACAGGTGCGGCGGATGTGATGAAGCTCGCCGAAAATCTGCGACAGGCTGACGAGCCCGCGCTGGCGCGCGCCGTCATCGCCGGTCTGTGCAAAGGCGGGCGCGGCGGCGGCAAGCGCGAGGATGACGAGTACGGCGCGTTTCATCGGCGACGGGCGTAAGTCGGCTTTATGGCCTTCCAATGACGGTATTGCGGAGTTTCAGGGCGTCGGCAATGGCCGTTCGGGTGAGGTCCCAGGAAACGCGCGCGAGCGCTTCCTCATAGGGCGCGAACTCCGCGGCCGCCGCATCGTCTCCCGCGACCGGATCCCCCGCGAGCCATTCCGCCGCGTAATCGATCATGAGCGTGTGGCGGAGAAATCCCGCGCCCTCGCGCGTCTTCGGCAACGCTTCAAAGACGCCGATGAGGCCGAGAATCCGCACGCTGACGCCGGTTTCCTCCATCACTTCGCGCACGGCCGCGTCTTCGAGGCGCTCGCCCTCGTGGAGGCCGCCGCCCGGAATCGACCACTGGCCGATGAAGGGCGCCTTGCCGCGCTTGATGATGAGCACCTCGCTAGCGCGAAACACGACCGCGCCGACGCCGACGTCTATTGCACGTTTTCCGGTGTCGCCCGTTTCCATCGAGGGCTCTATAAAGGATGCCGATGTGCGGTCGATACCTTTTCACCTCTCCGCCGGAAGCGGCGCGCGAAGCCTTTGACGTCGACATCCGCGTCAATTTCCCGCCGCGCTGGAATATCGCCCCGACGCAACCGATCGCGATCATTCGCATGAATGAAAAACGCGCGCGCGAATTCGCGCTGGCGCGCTGGGGGTTCATCCCCTCCTGGGCGAAGAAGGATTATCTTGAGAAAACCGGCGGCAAGCCGCTCATCAACGCGCGCGGGGAAACTGCTGCGGAAAAACCGACATTCCGCTCCGCCTTCAAGCGGCGCCGCTGCCTCGTGCCGGCGGACGGGTTTTACGAATGGCGGGCGGAGAAGGGCGCGCGTCAGCCTTACCTCATCCGCCCCGCGGCCGGCGGGCTGTTCGCGTTCGCCGGCCTCTGGGAGACGGCGCACGATCCGGACGGCGGCGAAATCGACACCGCCGCGATTCTCACCTGCGAAGCGGGACCGGACGTCGGGCCCCTCCACAACCGCGAACCCGTCGTCATTCAGCCTGCGGATTATCGCACTTGGCTGGAAGCGGATGAAACCGACGCCCCCGCAGCGCAGGCGATGATAGGCCCGGCGCCCGCGGGGTTCTGGACGTTTCACGCGGTGTCGAAGGCCGTCAACAACGCCCGAAACGAGGGCGAAATCCTCGCCCGTGAAATCGGCCGGCGGGAGCTGTTCTAGGGCGACGTTTGAAGGCTGTCTTCGCCGCATGGGGAGCGGTGGGCCCGGATCGGCTTCGCCGTCCGGGGCGGCGGCGGGCGGGGCGGCGGTTATTCTGTCAGTGTACAGAGCGAGGATCGCCCCACTCATCCCCGTCACTCCGGGGCGTCGCGCAGCGACGAACCCGGGGTCCATCTTCGTCCCGTGGGGAGAGGTGGACCCCGGATCGGCTGCGCCGTCCGGGGTGACGGCGGCGGGCGG
>CAZOEB010000074.1:0-16737 GCA_964578685.1 uncultured Caulobacterales bacterium | reverse complement strand
CCTGATTCCGTCACCCCGGACGGCGCAGCCGATCCGGGGTCCACCTCTCCCCGCGCGCCGAAGATGGACCCCGGGTTCCGCGCTCGCGCGCGGCCCCGGGGTGACGGGGATGAGTGGGGCGATCACCGCTCGGTACACTGACAGAATAACCGCCGCCCCGCCAGACTCCGTCGCCCCGGACGCCGAAGGCGATCCGGGGTCCACCTTTCCCCGCGGGACGAAGATGGACCCCGGTCTCCGCGCTCAGCGGCGCCTAGGGTCAACAGCAATTCTTTGTACGGATAATCCCCGCGCCGCGGCGCGCTGACGACATCCCTTGCATCCGTCGCCGTTTCGCCGGCATGATCGCCCTCATGTCATGGGAAAAAGAAGTCGAGGAACTGCGCCGCCGGCAAGCGCTCGCCGAAAAGATGGGCGGGGCGGAGAAGCTCGCGCGGCAGAAGGAGCGCGGCAAGCTCAATGCGCGCGAGCGCCTCGAAGCGCTTCTTGACGACGACAGCTTCCGCGAGATCGGCAAGATCGCCGGCAGGGGACGCTACGCCGCGGACGGAACGCTGGAGGATTTCGCCGCTTCGAACTTCATTTTCGGGCGCGGCCGCATAAGCGGGCGCAATGTCGTCGCCAGCGCCGACGATTTCACCGTGCGCGGGGGCGCCGCCGACGCCGCGATTCACCGCAAATTCGCGATGGCCGAGCAGATGGCGCATGAGCTTCACCTGCCGCTCATCCGAATGATCGACGGCACCGGCGGCGGCGGGTCGGTCAAGAGCCTTGAGCAGATGGGCTTCACCTATGTGCCCTTCGTGCCGGGCTGGGAGCATGTCGTCAGAAATCTTGAATCCGTTCCGGTCGTCGCGCTGGCGCTCGGCCCCTGCGCGGGGCTCGGCGCGGCGCGCCTTGTCGCCAGCCACTATTCCGTGATGGTGCGCGGCATGGCGCAGGTGTTCACCGCCGGGCCGAAGGTCGCCGAAGGCATCGGCGAGGCCCCGCGCGACAATGAAGCGCTCGGCGGCGCCGACATCCACGCGAAGAACGGCGTCATCGACGACGAGGCGGCGACGGAGCTTGAAGCTTTCGCACGGGCGCGCGCCTTTCTCTCCTACCTGCCCTCGTCGACGAAGGGCCGCGCGGCGCGCACGGTGAACGACGACCCCGTGACGCGGCGCGACGACCAGCTTCTCTCGATCGTGCCGCGCGACCGGCGGCAGGCCTATTCGATGCGCCGCATCCTGCAGAGCGTTTGCGATCAGGGCTCCGTCTTCGAGATGGGCGCGCGCTGGGGCCGCGCGGTCATCACCGCCTTCGCGCGGCTCGACGGCCGGCCGGTCGCGGTGCTGGCGAGCGACCCGACTTTCCTCGGCGGCTCATGGACGGCGGACGCCTCCGACAAGGCGCGGCGCTTTGTTCAGCTTGCGGACCTATTCCGTCTGCCGGTCGTCCATTTCGTCGACAATCCCGGCTTCATGATCGGGCTCGAAGCGGAAAAGGCGGCGACGATCCGGCGCGGGGTCGACGCCATGAACGCGATCTACCGCGCGACGGTTCCGTGGGCGAGCGTCATCATCCGCAAGGCCTACGGCGTCGCCGGCGCGGCGATGTCGAACCACACCCGCTTCCAGTACCGCTTCGCCTGGCCGTCAGGCGACTGGGGGTCGCTCCCCATGGAAGGCGGCGCCGAGGTCGCCTATAAGGCGGAGCTTTCCGCAAGCGACGATCCGCAGGCGGAGCTTTCACGGATCAAGACGCGCCTCTCCGCCGTCACCTCGCCCTTCCGCACCGCCGAGCAATTCCTCATCGAGGACATCATCGACCCGAGGGATACGCGCGCGCTGCTGTGCGAGTTTGCGGGGCTGGCGCATCAGGACTGATCCCCTCTACGCTCATCCCGGCGAAAGCCATCGCGCGCTCCACCGCCTTCCGCATCACCGTCGGCAACCTCGCCGTCTGCGGCGCGAGCCATTGCTGATCGGGTCCCGCGCGGAAGCCCTTCGGCTCCTGCGCGGTCATCACGTCGAGTTCGAGATGGAAATGCGTGAAGGTGTGGGTGACGGTTCCGGCGCGGCGCCATCTGCAATTCTCGAAACCGCCGAGTCCGCCGTCATCCCGGGGCGCGGCGAAGTCGCGAACCCGGGATCCGTCTTCTGCATTGCCAGCGCTTGGAGCGTCGAGGGCAGGAGATGGACCCCGGGTTCCGGCTGCGCCGGCCCCGGGGTGACGGCGATCTTCCATTGAAGTCTCCGCCCACGCCGTGCCCGGCAGGCCCAGCATGCCGCCGAGGAGGCCTTTTTCCGGGCGGCGTTCGAACAGCACTTCGCCTCTGTCGTTGACGAGCGCATAGGCGACGCCGCGGCGCAGCGGCTTTTCGGGCTTCCTCGCCTTGACGGGCAACGCCTCCGCGATACCCTTCGCGCGCGCCCGACAATGCTCCGTGAGCGGACAAAGAAGGCATTTCGGCGCGCGAGGGCCGCAGACGGTCGCGCCGAGGTCCATCAGGCTCTGCGCGAAATCGCCGGAGCGCTTTTTCGGCCAGATCGTGGCGATCGCCGCCTTCAATTCAGGTTTGGCTTTCGGCAGCGGCGTTTCGATCGCGAAGAGACGGCTGGCGACGCGTTCGATATTCGCGTCCATCACGACCGCGGGCCGGTCGAAGGCGATCGCGGCGATCGCCGACGCCGTGTAATCGCCGACGCCCGGCAGCGCGCGCAAGGCCTCCTCCGTTTCCGGAAAGCCCCCGCGCGCCGAGACGGCCTGCGCGCATTTATGGAGATTGCGGGCGCGCGCGTAATAGCCGAGCCCCGCCCATTCCCCGAGCACGTCGTCGAGGGTCGCCGCCGCCATCGCCTCGACGTTCGGCCAGCGCGCGAGGAAACGCTCATAGCGCGGGGCGACGGCGGCGACCGTCGTTTGCTGAAGCATCACTTCAGAGAGCCAGACGCGATAGGGATCGGGCCGCGTCGCCGATCCCGGCGGCGTGCGCCAGGGCAGCGTGCGCGCGTTTACGTCATACCAGCGCAGAAGCGCCTGCGGATCGGGGGACATCGCCCCAGCCGATATGATAGGCTGGCCCCATGGTCAAAACCCGCCGCCCGCCCTTGCGCGACCTTGCGCCCCGGCCGACGCGGGGCCCCCGCCCCGCCGCGCCCCCGCTCGCCCGGGCGGCGTCGGCGCTGGTCGCCGATCTCGCCCGCAAGACGCGCTTCGTCGACCCGGACCTCGCCGCGCGCTGGTCGGAATTCGCCGGGCCTGAAATCTCGAAGATCTGCCGGCCTGGCCGGCTTTCCGGTGGGACCCACGGCCGGACGCTGGAGGTCATCGTGCCTCACGGCGCGGCGGCGGCTTCGGTCGAGTTTGCGGCGGAGACGCTGCGCCGGCGGCTCAACGGCTTTTTCGGCCCCAATTCCATCGAGCGGATCGCCGTCGTCCAGGGGCCCGCGCCCGCAGGCGACGCCCGGCCCCGATTCTCGCGGTTCCGCGACGCCTGAACCTTAAAGTTTCTCGATGTTTTTCACGCCCGCGTCGATCCCCCGGCGCGATCTTTTACAAGCGCGGGCGCGCTTGCTATGCCCCGTCGCAAACGCTCCCCGCGACGGGCGCGACGAACCCTGAAAGGCTGACGCAAATGTCCTTCAAAACGCTCCGCGCCGCCGCGCTCGCCGCGCCGCTGCTTTTCGCCGCCTGTTCGAAGGCGTCCTCGGAGGGCGCCGGCACGGACGCCGCCAAGCCCGCCGCGAGCGCCGGCGCTGCAAAGGTCGAGATCCTGCCGACCGACATGGTGATGGGCAGCGCCGACGCGCCGGTGACGCTGATGGAATACGCCTCCGTCACCTGCCCGGCCTGCGCCGCCTTCAACACGCAGATCATCCCGGACATCAAGACGAAGTTCATCGACACCGGCAAGGTCAAGCTGATCTATCGCGAGTTTCCGACCGCGCCGGCGAATTACTCGATCATCGGCTCGGTGCTCGCCCGCTGCGCGGCGGAAAAGTCCGGGCCGGAAGCCTATTTCCTGATCACTGACGCCTTGTTCCGAAACCAGCAGACCTGGGTCTCGAAGGACGCGCGCGCCGAGCTGACCAAGATCATCGCGCAGGCCGGGATGGATGAGGCCGCGCTCGACGCCTGCGTCGCGCGCAAGGAACTCGTGCAGATCGTCAACGAAAACGCCCGCATCGGGACCGAAAAATTCGGCGTGACCGGCACGCCGACCTTCTTCCTCAACGGCGAAAAAATGAGCTTTCGCACCAAGGAAGACTTCGAAAAGGCGATCGCGGACGCGGTCGCGAAAGCCGGAGCCTGATGACGGCGCGATTTATCCACAACAGCGCGCCTGAAATTGCCGCCCCCGGAGAATCGGCGATGAGTCGATTCTTCAATGCTGCGGCGCCGGGCTCGCGCGCGTCAGGACAGGCCTCGTGAAGTTCGTCAATCTCCGCCTCATCGGCTTCAAGTCGTTCGTCGAGCCGACCGACCTCGAAATCCGCGACGGCCTCACCGGCGTCGTGGGCCCGAACGGCTGCGGCAAGTCGAACCTTCTCGAGGCGCTTCGCTGGGTGATGGGCGCGACCTCGGCGAAAGCGCTGCGCGGCGACGGCATGGGCGACGTGATCTTCGCCGGCACGTCGATGCGCCCCGCCCGCAACTGGGCCGAAGTCATCCTGACGCTCGACAATTCCGACCGGTCCGCGCCGGCGGAGTATAACGAGAACGACGTCATCGAGGTCTCGCGCCGCATCCTTCACAAGGACGACGGCACGCAATCGATCTACCGCATCAATTCAAAGGAAGTGCGCGCGAAGGACGTGCAGCTTCTCTTCGCCGACGCGTCGACCGGCGCCAATTCGCCCTCGCTCGTCCGGCAGGGCCAGATCTCGGAACTCATCAGCGCGAAACCTCAGAACCGCCGGCGCCTGCTCGAAGAAGCCGCCGGCATCACCGGCCTTAATTCGCGCCGGCACGAGGCGGAATTGCGCCTGCGCGCCGCGGAACAAAATCTCGAACGCCTCGACCAGGTGATCGGCGAGCTTGAAACGCAGAAGACCGCGCTTCAGCGGCAGGCGCGGCAGGCGACTCGCTACCGGAACCTTTCGGGCGACATCCGCCGCGCGGAGGCGGCGAGCGCATATCTCCGCTGGAAGGAAGCAGTCGAGGCGCGCGACGCCGCGGGCGAGCATCTGAAAGAAATCGCCGCGCTCATCGAGGAAACCGCGCGGGCGAGCGCGATCGCTTCGACGGCGCAGGCCGACGCCCACGCCGCGCTCGATCCCTTGCGCCTCGCCGAGGCCTCCGCCGCCGCCGCGCTTCATCGCCTCAATGTCGCACGCGAAGGGCTCGACGATGAAGCTGCGCGCGCCGAGACCGAAATCCGGCGCCTCTCGCAGGAGACAGAGCGCCTCGGCGCGGATCTTTCTCGCGAAACATCGCTGAAGCGCGACGCCGAGGATGCGGTCGACACGCTGCAACGCGAAGCCGCCGGGCTTACGGAGCGCGAGGCGGCCGAGCGCGAACGCATCGCGGCGGCGAAAACGCGTCTCGACGCCGCCGCGCAAGCGGTTGCGAGCGCAGAAGCGGCCCTCGACGAAAAGAGCAAGGAATCCGCCGAATTCGACGCGCGCCGGCGCGCCGTCGCCGCCGCGATCGAAAACGCGGAGCGCCGCCTCCAGCGCGCGCTGGCGCAGATCGCGCAGCTCAGCGATGAACGCGCGCGCATCGCGCCGACGCCGGAACAGGCCGCCGCGCTTGAAGCCGCAAACGCGCGCTTCGCCGCCGCCGAAGACGCCGCGCGCGCCGCCGAGGCGGCCTATCACCGGGCGGAAGAAGAACGCGCGAACGCCGAAGCGCGTGAGCAGGCGATGAAGGCGCCGCGCCAGAAAGCGGAGCAGAGCCTTTCCGAACTCAAGGCCGAGCGCGACGCGCTGAAGCGCGTGCTGAGTTCGCAGGCCGACGGCGACTGGCCGGCGCTCATCGAAGCGGTTGAAGTCGATCCCGGCTATGAAAACGCGCTCGCCGCCGCGCTTGGCGATGATCTTTTCGCTGCGCTTGACGACGCAGCGCCTGCGCATTGGAGCGGACGAAACGCGGGCGCCGCCGCGCCCTTGCCGGCTAACGCCGCGCCGCTGTCGGATTTCGTGCGCGCGCCGGCGGCTTTGGCCTTGCGCCTCTCGATGATCGGCGTCGTCGAGGCTTCGGCGGGCGCCGTTCTCGCCGCGTCGCTGTCGCCCGGCCAGCGGCTTGTCAGCCGCGCCGGCGATCTCTGGCGCTGGGACGGTTTCGTCAGCCGCGCCGAAGCGAAAACCGCCGCCGCGATCCGGCTTGAACAGCAAAACCGGTTGACGCGACTCGAACAGGATTTCACGGTCGCTGAAACCCGCGCAGGCGACGCGATCGAGGCGCATATCCTCGCGCAGGAAGAATTCACGCGCGCGCAAGGCGTCGAGCGCGACGCACGCGGCCTCTTCACGGAAGCGCGGCGCGCTTTTGACGCCGCACGCGCGCGGCTCGACGATCTCAGGCGCGAGAATGAACGTGCGACCGCAAGACTCGCCTCGATCGCGGACGCGATCGCGCTCGCCGAGGCCGAGCGCGCCGAGAACGAGAAGGAACGCGCGAGCGCGGAGGCTGAACGGGCCGCCCTGCCCGACCCGGCGCTGATCGCCGAAGCGCTGGCGGCTGCGCGCGACGCCGCCTCCCGCGCGCGCGGCGAAGCGACGGAAGCGCGCGCCGCGCATAATGACCTGACGCGTGAAGCGCAGATGCGCGCCCAGCGCCTTGACGAGATTGCGCGCGAAAAGAGCGTGTGGGCGACGCGCGGGGAAACCGCGGCGGCGCGCATCGCTGAAATCAATGCGCGCCTTGACGCGACAAAGACCGCGCTCGACGCGGCCGAGGCGCTTCCCGCCCAGATCGAAGAAAAGCGCGCCGCGCTGCTCGACCAGATCGGCGCGGCCGAAGAACGCCGGCGCGAAGCCGCCGACGCGCTCGCCGTCGCGGTCGCAAAGGCCGTAGAGACCGACCGCGCGGCGAAGTCTGCGGACGCGGCGAGCGCCGAAGCGCGCGAGGCGCGCGCGCGGCTGGAAGCGCAGTCCGAAGCTGCGATCGCGCGCGTCGAGGAAGCCGCGCTGCTGGCGCAGGAGACCTGCAACGCCGCGCCGGAAGACCTGCCCGCCATCGCCGAGTTCAAGGACGGAGCGGAGCTTCCCACCCGCGCCGAGATCGACGCGCGCCTCGACCGCTATAAGCGCGAGCGCGAAAATCTCGGCGGCGTGAACCTCCGCGCCGACGAGGAGATGCAGGAAGTCTCCGCGCGCCTTGAGGAGCTGACGCGCGAGCGCGAGGATTGCGACGGCGCGATCCGGAAATTGCGCGCCGCGATCGGCAGTCTCAACCGCGAAGCGCGCGAGCGGCTGAACGCGGCCTTCGAGACCGTCAACCGCAATTTCTCCTCGCTGTTCACGCGCCTCTTCAACGGCGGCCAGGCGGAACTCCGCCTCATCGACTCCGAAGATGTTTTGGAAGCGGGCCTTGAAATCTACGCCTCGCCGCCGGGCAAGAAACTCGCCTCGATGTCGCTGATGTCAGGGGGCGAACAGGCGCTCACCGCCACCGCGCTCATCTTCGCCGTCTTCATGGCGAACCCGGCGCCCGTATGCGTCCTCGACGAAGTCGATGCGCCGCTTGACGACGCCAATGTCGAGCGCTTCTGCCGCCTTCTCCACGAAATGGCGCGCGAGACTGAGACGCGCTTCCTCATCATCACCCACCACGCGCTCACCATGTCGCGCATGAACCGCCTTTTCGGCGTGACGATGGTCGAGCGCGGCGTCTCGCAGCTTGTGTCGGTTGACCTCAACAAGGCGGAGCAGCTGGCCGCGGCGGAGTAAGACGCTCTATTGGCGACCTGTCATTGCTGCCGATCCGGCATCCCACCAGCGGGTCGCCAAGACGCGCACCAGACAGAGAATCATGACGCCGACAATCGAGAACGCCGGCAAGAAAAGAAGTACTGTCGGTTTGATGTCGCGGACCCACTCGGGAAAGAGATGAAGCTGTCCCGGGAAAAACGACCCGACGGCGATGAAGAAGCCGATCAGCATGCGCCATAAATGGCGCGCGATCCGCTGACGCCCGGCGATGCCTCGCCGCAGTATGACGCTGAGATCCAGCAGCGCGGCGAATGACGCAACGGCCGCGAAGATATAGCCCGGAACGCCGTTGAGGAGCGCAGTGCCTTCTGCGACTTGACGGCTCGTATCAAGATAGGAGCCGACACCGCCGCCGGCGGCGATCAGGAACGCGACGATTTCGAACAACCCGGTTCGATCATCGCCGCGCCGCGCCGCCGCATAGGCGGTCGTGACGAAATAGATGGTGATGGCGCCGGCGACGACGTCGCCCATGTCCTGCGGATCAGCGTGGTAACCGAGCCATGCGGCGCTGGAGCCGCCCACAACCATCGCCGCTGTAAAGACGGCGCCTGCCGCACGATGGACACGGGAGCCCTTGCGCGAGAGCAATGCGGTCAGCCCCGCGATTACGCCGATCGCTCCGCCTGACATATGCGCTATCAGGAATGGGGTGATTTCCGAACGAAGCATGCGCGGCCCTCCCATGCGACTCGGCCGTGATTAGACACTGTCGCATTTCGGCCGGGAATGCTCGTTCGCTGAATTGCGCGTTCGGCGAGCCGAATTGACGGCGCGAAGAATGCGAACCCGAAGCTCCGTCCCGTTCACGGCGACAGCTGGCCGCGGCTGACCAACGGCTCGCCGCAATTTTTGTGGCGCAAGCCGCCTCTGGCTGCTTTAGTCCCGGCAAAGCAATCAAGGGGAACACATGCATCCGATCCTGACCCTGACCGCGAGCGCCGCAACACTCGCCCTCGCCGCCTGCGCGAGCGCGCCTGCGCCCCAAGGCCCTGCATGGCCGAAGGCCGACCTCGCGGCCGCAGCCGCTGCGGTCAATGTCGATCCCGCCGCGAACGTCTTTCTCGCCGAATGGACCGGCCCCTATGGCGGCGTGCCCGCCTTCGACAAGATGGACCTCTCGCAACTGAAACCGGCGCTTGAAGCCGGCATGGCGATGAACCTCGCCGAAATCGATGCGATCGCGAACAATCCGGAAGCGCCGACCTTCGAGAACACGATCCTGGCGCTTGAAGACGCCGGCCGCGACCTTTCCCGCGTCTTCGCCTATTACGGCATCCTCTCCGGCAACATGTCGACGCCGGAGTTCCGCAAGATCCAGCAGGAGATGGCGCCGAGGCTCGCCGACTTCCAGTCGAAGATCACGCAGAACGAAAAGCTCTTCGCGCGCGTCAAGGCGGTTTATGAATCCCCCCGCCTCAAGAAGATGCGGCCCGACCAGCAGCGGCTCGTCTGGCTCACCTATAACGGCTTCGCCTCGAACGGGGCGACGCTCAAGGGCGCGGCGAAGGAGCGTTACGCGGCGATCAACAAGCGCCTCGCCGAGCTGCACACGAAATTCGCCAACAACGTCCTTCATGACGAAGAGTTCTACGTCACCTATCTCAAGAAATCGGAGCTCGGCGGCCTGCCCGACTCGCTCGTGAAGGCGGCGGCGGCCGCCGCCGAGGCGCGCGGGAAGAAGGGCGAATACGCCATCACCAACACGCGCTCGTCGATGGACCCCTTCCTCACCTATTCGACGAACCGGAAGCTGCGCGAGAAAGTCTGGCGGACCTATTACGATCGCGGCGACAACGGCGACGAATATGACAACAACGCGGTGATCGCCGAAATTCTGGCGCTCCGCGACGAGCGCGTCGGCCTCCTCGGCTATGACAATTACGCGGCGTGGCGTCTCGAAGACCGCATGGCGAAAACGCCGGAGCGCGCGATGGAGCTGATGATGGCGGTATGGCCCGCCGCCGTCGCCCGCGCGAAAGAAGAAGTCGCCGACATGCAGGCCGTCGCGGATGCGGAAGGCGCGAACATCAAGATCGAACCTTGGGATTACCGCTACTACGCCGAGAAAGTGCGGCTCGCGAAATACGACCTCAATTCGGACGAGGTGAAGCAATATCTCGAGCTCGGCAAACTGCGCGAAGCGATGTTCTTCGTCGCCGGCGAGCTCTTCAACTTCAGCTTCACGCCGGTTGCGGAGGGGTCGGTCCCGGTCTTCCACGAAGACGTCAAGGTTTGGGAAGTCACGGACAAGACCACCGGCGCCCATATCGGCCTCTGGTATCTCGATCCCTTCGCGCGGCCGGGCAAACGTTCCGGCGCCTGGGCGACGAGCTATCGCGGCCACGAAACCTTCAACGGCAAGCAGACCGTCCTGTCGTCGAACAATTCGAATTTCGTGAAGGCCGCGCCGGGCGAACCGGTGCTCATTTCATGGGACGACGCCACGACCTATTTCCACGAATTCGGCCATGCGCTGCATTCCTTGTCGTCGAACGTCGCCTATCCGACCCTGAACGGCGGCGTGCGCGACTACACCGAGTTCCAGTCGCAGCTTCTTGAGCGGTGGCTGTTCACCGATCCGGTGATCGAGAACTATCTCGTGCATTACAAGACCGGCGCGCCGATGCCGAAGGCGCTCGTCGACAAGATCAAGGCGGCGGCGAATTTCAATCAGGGCTTTCAGACCACGGAATATCTCGCCTCCGCGCTCGTCGACATGAAGTTCCACACCGTCGATCCCGCCGGCATCGATCCCGACAGGTTCGAGCGCGAAACCCTCAGCGAACTCGGCATGCCGTCCGAGATCGTCATGCGCCACCGCTCGCCGCATTTCGGGCACATCTTCTCGGGCGAGGGCTATTCGGCCGGCTATTACGGATATATGTGGGCGGACGTCCTCACCTCCGACGCGGCGCTCGCCTTCGAGGCTGCGCCCGGCGGCTATTACGACAAGGGCGTCGCCAAGAAGCTCGTCGACAATCTCTTCGCGCCGCGCAACGCGATCGACCCGGCCGAAGCCTATCGGAAATTCCGCGGGCGCGACGCGGGCGTCGAGGCGCTCCTCAAGGATCGCGGCTTTCCGGTTCCGGGCGAGTCCGCGAAGTAAGCGATGTTGCGCCGCGTCAACACGACGCGGCGCCGGTTTCTGATCGGCGATTCAGGGACTTAACGCCGATTGCAATTCCTTGACGGTGGCGGGGGTCGCCTCTATGGTCCGCGCCGTTTTCAAGGGTGGGGCATCCGTCCCACCCCCCTCCAGAACACGCCCATGGCGGAGAACGCCGGCAAGCCCGATCCGTCGCCGCTAAGCGAGCTTTCGTCGCGTCTAGACGCTGCGCGCGGGAAACAGGCGCAAGGCGAAGGGACCGCCGACCAGAACCGCGGCCGGGCGCTCAGCCAGGGGTTTCGGCTCGGGTCGGAGCTCCTCGCGGCGATGATCGTCGGCCCGCTTCTGGGCCTCGGTCTCGACCGGCTCGCGGGAAGCGCGCCGTGGGGCCTTATCGGAGGGATCTTCGTGGGGTTCGCCGCGGGCGTCGTGAACGTCTCGCGCGCGATGAAGAAAGAAGAGGCCGGGAAACCGGCGGACGACAAGGACTGACCGGGAGGGGCCGCAGCGCCCGCTTCCAAAGGGCGACACGATGATCCGGCCGCAAGCCGCCAACCCGATGGAGCAGTTCGAGATTGCTCCCATGTTCCCGCTGACGATCGGCGGGGTCGATGTCTCGTTCACCAATTCCACGCTGTGGATGATGATCGGTCTTGCGTCCGCGGTCATTTTCTTCGGGCTTGCGACGCGCTCGCGCGCGCTCATTCCGGGTCGGCTGCAATCGGTCGCGGAGATTTTCTACGAGTTCATCGCCGACACCGTGCGCGGCGCCATCGGCCCGGAAGGGATGAAGTTCTTCCCTTACGTCTTCACGCTCTTCATCTACATCCTGTTTGCGAACCTCCTCGGCCTTTTGCCGTCGATCCCGGGCGTTTCGCACACCTTCACGACGACGAGCCATATCGCGGTGACGTTGGCGCTCGGCCTTCTTTCCATCGGCATCGTCATCGTTTACGGCTTTTACAAGAACGGCGTCGGGTTCCTGAAGCTCTTCGTTCCTTCCGGCGTGCCCGTCTGGCTGTTGCCGCTCGTCAGTCTCATCGAGTTCGTGTCGTTCCTGTCGCGGCCGATCAGCCTTGCGATCCGGCTGTTCGCGAACATGCTCGCCGGCCACGTCATCCTGAAGGTCTTCGCGGGCTTCATCATTTCGCTGATGGGGGCGGGCGGCGTCTTCGCCGCAATCTCGATCTTCCCGTTCCTCGGGATCGTCGCGATCACGCTGCTCGAAATTCTGGTCGCGTTCCTGCAGGCTTACGTTTTCGCGATCCTCACTTGCATCTACCTCAACGACGCGGTGCACGCCGGACATCATTAGGCAAACCAATTCGCACGCGGACGGGGGCCGGCCGCGGGAAGCGAACCCCATAACGGCTCAAGAGAACTCCAGGAGACAAAAATGGACGCAGAAGCAGCAAAACTGATCGGAGCCGGCATCGCGTCGTTGCCGCTCGCGGGCGCGGGCGTCGGCCTCGGCCTCATCTTCGGCAACTTCCTCGCCGGCGCGTTCCGCAATCCGTCGGCCGCGGCCGGCAATCAGCAAACGCTCCTCCTCGCCTTCGCGCTGACGGAATTCACGGGCCTTCTCGGCTTCGTCATCGCGATGCTCATCCTCTTCGTGTTCTAACGAACGCCGAACAGGAAAAGCTGGCGAAAGCGCGACGATGATAGAGAGCCTCATCTTCATGGCGGACGCCGCCGGCGAAGCGGCGGAAGGCGGAAGTCTGCCGCAGATGGACGTCTCGACGTTCCCGAGCCAGATTTTCTGGTTGGCGGTGACGTTCGGCGCGCTCTACCTGATCATGTCGCGCATGGTGCTGCCGCGCGTCGGCGCGGCGATCGAGGAGCGGCGCGACCGCATCGCCGACGATCTCGACCGCGCGGCGGAATCAAAGCGCCTGGCCGAGGAAGCGGAGGCCGCCTACAACCGCGCCCTCGCCGACGCCCGCGCCAAATCGCAGGCGATCGCCGCCGAGACGCGCGAGGAGGTCAACGCCGAAATCGCGACGCTTCAGAAATCGGCGGAGCAATCGCTCGCCGCGCGCGCCGCCGAAGCTGAAGCGAAGATCGCCGCGATGAAGGGCGCCGCCGCCGCCAAGGTGCGCGAAGCGGCCGCCGACACGACGCGCGCGATCGTCGAGACGCTGATTCAGGAAACGCCGGCGGAGACCGCCGTCGAAGCGGCGATCGCGAAGGCGGCGGGAGCGCGGTAAACAGACATGATCGACCTTATCCTCGCCGCCGCATCCGCCGCCGAAGAAGCCGCCCACGGCGCCGGCCATGCGCCCGTGCCGCTTTTTGAAGACACCGCGACCTGGGTCAGCCTCGGCTTCGTCGCGGTCGTCGCGCTGTTCGCGTGGCTGGGCGTTCACAAGCAGTTGGCGGCCGCGCTCGACAAGCGCGCGCAAGGGATCGCCGACGAACTTGACCGCGCGCGCGCCCTTCGCGACGAGGCCCAAGAACTCCTCGCCCGCTATCAGCGCCGCCAGCGCGAGGCGGAGGAGGAAGCCGAGGCGATCGTCGAGCAGGCCAAGCGCGACGCGGCTCGAATCGCTGAGGAGGCGCGTCGGAAAATCGAGGAGCAGCTCGATCGCCGGGCCAAGGCCGCGGAGGACAAGATCGCCCGCGCCGAAGCCCAGGCGCTCGCCGAGGTGCGCGGCCAGACCGCTGATCTCGCCATTGAAGCGGCGCGCGAAATCATCCGCACCCGCATGGATCAGGGCGCGCAATCGGCGCTTGCAGAACGCGCCATCGACGAGATTCGCGCCCGCCTGCATTGAGGGCGCGACGCCTTTGGCGTGCCCGATTAGCCTCGCACCCTGATGAATCTGCGGCGCCGCGCCCTGTTTCACCTTCCGGGCCCGCTGTCCTTCGGCTAAAACCCTCCTCCGGGGCGCAAGGATTTTGGGGATTCTTGCGATCGCCTTCAGCCGCCCATGCGGCGGGGTCAATTAGGAGCGGGTTATGGGTCGTTTGGTTCTCTTTCTGATTGTGATCGCGGCGGCGCTTGCCGGCGTGTGGTTCTATATGCCGGGCGGCAAGGACATGCTGCTTGGGGCGAAGTCGACGGTGATGGGGATGATCCCGGGCGCCGAAAAGGCGGCCGATGACGCCGGCGATGCGGCGGAAGTCGTTGTCGAGGATACGGTCGAAATCGTCGAAGAAACCGCCGATGCGGTCGAAGAGACGGTCGAAGACGCCGCTGAAGAGCCGTCGGCCGACGCGCCGCAATAATCGCAACAAAAAACGATAGACCGGAAAGACGCGCTGCGGCGGGGGCCGCGGCGCGTTTTTCTTTCGCCGGACAACGCCGCAGACGGTAATCTCAGCGTATGCGCGAACGGTTCGACCACATCCAGGCGTTGCGGGGCGTCGCCGCGCTGATGGTGTTCGCCGCTCATATCAAAGGCGCCGAAATCAGCTATGGCGGCGAGGGCGCGCTGCTGCCCTACGCGTTGTTGATGGGCGTCACCGGGGTCGATCTTTTTTTTCTCATCAGCGGTTTCGTCATGGCGCATGTCGTTCTGGGCGCCGCGCGGGGCCGGCGTGCGACGGGGCGGTTTCTGTTCAACCGCGCGGCGCGGATCTATCCGGTCTACTGGGCGGTGACGCTCGGCCTCCTCATTTTCTTCGCCGGCAAGCAAATTCTCTTCAACGAAGCGACGCCCTTTCCAAATCCGGTTGAGACTTTCCTGCTGCTGCCTGACGACGCCGGGCCGCTGCTCGCGGTCGGCTGGACGCTCGTTCATGAGCTGTATTTTTATCTCGTCATCGCGTTGCTGGTGGTCTGGCGCGACGCGCGCGCGCTGCCGTTTCTCGGCGTCTGGGCGGCGATCGTCTCCGCCGGCGTCGTTTCGGGGCTCGAAGCCGCCAATCCGTGGACGCGCATCGCGTTCAGTCCGCTGACTTTTGAATTTATCGGCGGCGCCTTGATCGCACTTTTGGTCCGCCGCGGCGTCACGCGGTTTGCGCTGCCCGCGCTCATGCTCGGCGTGGCCGCTGTCATCGGGATTTCAGTCGGCTTCGCCGATCGGCTCTATCCTGAAACCGTTGCGGATTTTTCACGCCGGGTGCTGATCTTCGGCCCGCCCTACGCGCTCATTCTCTACGGCGCGGCGGCGTTTGAAGCTTCAAGGGGACCCCGCGCGCCGAAATGGCTCGTCGCGGCGGGCGACGCCTCCTATTCGCTTTATCTCGTCCACCTTCCGGTGTTTCTCGTCGTTGGAAAGGCGATGAGCCTTGTCGTGCCGGACGGCGCCTTCGACAACGCGCTGCTCATCGCCGCTTTTCTGGCGGCGGGCCTCGTCGCCGCTGTCGCCGTTCACCTCTTCATCGAGAAGCCGGCGCTCGCCTTCACGCGGAGGCTCGGCGACAAGCTCTTCAGTCGTCGCGACATCGCCGCAACGGCAGGGGTGCGGATCACTCCGCCGCTTTCGGCGCCGCCGCCGGCGTCCAGCGCAGCACAGGCTTTCGCGCCGCCGCCGTCTCATCGAGACGCCGGCGCGGCGCATGAACAGGCGCAGCCTTGAAGCGCTCGGCCTCGCCCGCCTTGGCCCGGCGCGCAAGATTGAGGAGCGCGTCGCAGAACTGATCGAGCTCCTGCTTCGATTCGGATTCCGTCGGCTCGATCAGCATCGCTCCATGGACGACGAGCGGGAAATACATCGTCATCGGATGATATCCCTCGTCGATCATCGCCTTGGCGAAGTCGATCGTCTCGACGCCGGTGTCTTTCAGGAAATCGTCGTTGAAGAGCGCCTCGTGCATGCAGGGACCCTCGAACGCAGGCGTCATCTCCGCCTTGAGGCGCGCGAGGACGTAATTGGCGTTGAGGACCGCGTCTTCCGAGGCCTGCCGGATGCCGTCGGCGCCGTGGCTCATCATGTAGGACAGCGCGCGCACGAACATGCCCATCTGCCCGTGGAACGCGGTGATGCGCCCGCCTGCCGTTCCCTCGCCTTCGGCCTTGGCGGCGCGGCGGGTTTCGACGAGGTGATAGCCGTCCGCGTCATGAACGACGTAAGGCACGGGCGCGAAGGGCGCGAGCGCGGCGGACAGCACTGTCGGGCCGGAGCCCGGCCCGCCGCCGCCATGCGGCGTCGAGAAGGTCTTGTGCAGGTTGATGTGCATGGCGTCGACGCCGAGATCGCCGGGGCGGACCTTGCCCGCGATCGCGTTGAAATTCGCGCCGTCGCAATAGAAATAGCCGCCCGCCTCATGCACCGCATCGGCGAGCGCCTTGATGTCGCGCTCGAAGAGGCCGCAGGTGTTGGGGTTCGTCACCATGATGCCGGCGACGTCGGGACCGAGCTTCGCTTTGAACGCCGCGAGATCGACGCGGCCCGTCTCATCCGCCGGAATGTCGTCGACCGTGAAGCCGCATTGCGCCGCCGTCGCGGGGTTTGTTCCGTGCGCGGATTCAGGCGCCAGAACGCGGGTGCGGGTCGCGCCCTCGCCTCGTGCGACGATCGCCGCCTTGATGGTCATCATGCCGCAAAGCTCACCATGCGCGCCCGCCTTCGGCGACATCGCGACCGCCGGCATGCCCGTCATCGTCGTCAGCCAGCAGGCGAGCGTGTGGATGAGTTCGAGCGCGCCCTGCACCGTCGATTGCGGCTGCAAGGGGTGAATGTCGCCGAAGCCGGGGAGCCGCGCCATTTTCTCGTTGAGGCGCGGATTGTGCTTCATCGTGCAGGAGCCGAGCGGAAACGG
>CAZOEB010000073.1:0-16928 GCA_964578685.1 uncultured Caulobacterales bacterium | reverse complement strand
GGGCTGAGCGGATTCAGCCGAAATGAATTGAAAAACCGGGCCGACGGCCCGGTTTCTTATTTGCGGGTCTTTTCAAGCGCGGTCACGGAGCGACGAAACTGACGGGGCGCCGGCGCGCCCGCCAACGCACGTCCATCGCAATCGCTCACTCTTTCCCAAACGTCTCACCGAAGAAGTCGCCCCTGTTCCATGCGGGCGCGGCGTCGGCGTCGGCGAGCGCGCGGGCGACGGCGTAATTGAGCTGCGTGAACCGCGCCGCCTGATCGTAAAGGATCGGCAGCTTCAGATCGTCCGTCGGCGCATGATAGTGCGTCGCGAGGAAATTACGGAAAATCTTCTCACCGCCGTTTTCAAAACCGATGATCAGGAAAACGGACGGCACGCCTTCCTTGACGAAGCTGTAGTGGTCGGAGCGGGTGAAGATGCCCTCCTCCGGCAACGGATCGGGCGACAGCTTCGCGCCGATCGACGCGGCGGCCTTCTCGACGACAGGCCCGATCGACGACCGCTCGGCGCCGAAAGCGACGACGTCTGTGAACTCATAGAGCAGCACCGGCATGTCGAGATTGACGTTGGCGACGACGCGCTTGCCAGCAAAGACCGGGTTGCGCGCGAGGTAATCCGAGCCGATGAGGCCCTTTTCCTCCGCTGTCACTGCGGCGAACGCAATCGTGCGGCGCGGCGCCTTGCGGGCGCGCTTGAACATCGTCGCCGCCTCGATCAGCACGGCGACGCCCGACGCGTTGTCGAGCGCGCCGTTATTGATGACGTCCTCGCCCGGTTCTCCCCCTTCATCGACGCCGACGTGATCGAGATGCGCGGTGAGGAGAATGACTTCGTCTTTGAGCGCCGGATCGGAGCCTTCGATGACGCCGATGATGTTGTCGCTCGCGGCGTCGGCGAAGACCGCAGCGCCGGCGAGGCGCGCTGTCTTCTTCAGCGCAAAGCCCTTCGGCGCGCCGGACGCGGCCTCGGCCGTTCGCAAGGCGAAAAAGTCCATCGCTTCGCCCGCGAACAGCTTTTTCGCCCCGGACTCGTTCATGAAGGCGGTCGCGCGGATCGCCTTCGGTCCCGCGCCGGTCCGTCCGTCGGGCGCGGCCCATGTCATCGCGGGCGCTCCGGCGTATTTGACGGCGACTTGCCAGGGGAACGATTCCGAAAGGCTCTGTATGCTGATGAAACCGATCGCGCCTTTCGCAGCCGCTATCCTCAGCTTTGTTTCCGTATCGCCGGAATAGGCGCCGACCTCGGTTGAAAAGCCGCGCGGCGCGCCGGCGAAGGCGACGACGATCTTTCCGGCGACGTCGAGGCCCGCATAGTCGTCATAATTTTCAGAAGGCGCGGAGACGCCGTAGCCGGCGTAGACCAGCGCGCCGGCGGCCTCGAACGCCGTGTCGGTCATCGACCGGCCGATGATGTAATCTTCAAGATGCGTCAGCGACTGGAAGCCGCCGGCGCCGTCGAGCGTGAACCGGGCGGCGCCGAGATCCCGGGTCGATGTGCGCAAGGGAACGGTCTGGCGCCAGTCCCCGCCGGCGCCGGGCGCAAGGCCTGCGGCCTCGAACTCCGCGGCGACATAGGCCGCCGCCGCGTCATAGCCGGGAGTTCCCGCTTCGCGCCCTTCGCGCGCATCGTCAGCGAGCCAGGCGATGTCGGCTTTGATGCGCTCGGCCGCGCCGTGCGGCGGGGCGTCGACGCCGGCTGTCGCGCACCCGAGCACGAGCGCCGCCAGCCCTAAGGCTACGCTGACCTTAATCAGTCTCATCGACACCCCGTCATTCCCCGGCAGGCAGTTGGCCCCGGCGGCGGGCGCGGCGTCAAGCGAGCCTAGGGAAGTTTGAGGCGAAGCGGTTAAAGGCGGCGCTCAATCGCGTTGCCTTCGCCGAGCAAAAGCACCGTCGGCTTGTAGTTCCGCGCCTCCTCGGCGGGGAGCTGCGCAAAGGCGGCGATGATGACGATGTCGCCGACCGCCGCGTGCCGCGCCGCCGCCCCGTTCAGCATGAACTCCCGCGATCCGCGCGCCGCCGGCAGCGCATAGGTCTCCAGCCGCGCGCCATTCGTCACGTTCCAGATCGCGACTTTCTCGTGCGGCAGGATGTTCGCCGCGTCGAGAATGTCCTCGTCGATGCCGATCGAACCTTCATAGTGAAGGTCCGTCATGGTGAGACGGGCGCGATGGATCTTCGACTTCAGCATGGTGAGCAGCATCAGCGCCCCCTTCCTCGAGGCTCCGCGGAAAAAACCCGCGGCGCGCGGGGGCTTAGCCCATGGGCGGCATCCGCGCGACGGGCGCTATATAGTCAGTCTGAGCATAAATGAAAGAGCCGGCGAAATTGGCCAAGGCGGCGGCGCATCGCCTAAGCTTAGCCCGTTTTAGGCCGGATGATGTCCTGCGCCCGATGACGAGGTCCTGATGCTGCGAAAGACCGTAATCGCCCTGATGCTCGCCGCCGGCGCCGCGGCAGCGCAGGAAACGCCGCGCCAACACCAGCTGCAGCTCGGGCTCGGCTATGCGGCGCCCTACAATCTCGAAGAACCTTTCCTCAATGTCGCGCAGCTCCGTGCGGCGAGCTGGGAGTTCGAGCGGCGCGGCGGCCGAATGAAATCGCCCGAAGCCGTCGTTGGGGGCTATCTCGACGCCAAAACCTGGATGCCGACGGCCAAGGCCGGCGAGTTCAAGAATGCGGCGATCGCGCAGTTTTTTTCCAACGCCGAGGGTTATGAGTCCTTCTACGCGGATGAATGGGTGATCGACTGGAAGGGCAAGGGATACGGCTTCATGCACGGCTGGGAACGGCGCGTGAAAACCGAACGCGACAAGAACAGCGTCGCCTACACCCTCACGCCGCAGAACTTCGACAAGGGGTCGCTGCGTTTCTCGCAATTCGGCGATGATTTTTCGGACATCAGGCTTTATCGCCGCAAGAACGCCGAGCGTCTCGCTCGCGGCGAAATCTGGAATCCTGTCTTTCTCGACTATGCGCGCCGTTACGACGTGCTGCGCACGATGGATATTCAGTCTACGAACAACAGTCAGATCAGGCGCTTCGATCAGATCGCGACGATGACCGATCCCTGGGGACAGGGAAGCACGAGGGCCTGGCCCGAACCGCCCTTTTTCAGCGCGCCTTATGAGATCCTTTTCGACCTCGGCGTCAGGACGGGTTCGAAAATCTGGGTGACCGTCCCGCCGCAGATCGGCGCGCCGGTCAGCTGGGCCGACCCCTCGCTGAGGCGCAAGGACAAGCCCGACCGGCTCAACGGCGAGCTATTCATAGCGACAACGGCGAAGCACGCGAAGCAGACTCTGGAAAGCGAGGAATGGAACATATTCGCGCGCGAGTTTGCAAAGCGGCTCGCCGCCTCCGGCTACCCGCTCGACCGTCCGCTTTATGTCGAGCTCGGCAACGAAATGTGGAACAACGCGGCCGGCTTCTTCGTCTCGACCGCCTATGCGCGCGGCGTCGCCAAAGCCTATAATGACAAATGGCGCGGCGGTTACGGCTACGGCATCCTGTCGGCGCGGATGGCGATGTCGTTTGAAAAGGCGTTCGCCGAGCTGAAAATCCGCCCCCAGATCATCTATGTCCTCGGCACGCACACGGCGAACCCCACCCGCACGCGCGACGCGCTTGAGGGTTTTTCATTCTATGTCGAGAAATCCGGCGGCGATCCGAAAACGCTGCTGAAAAAGACCGGCGTCGCGACGACGAATTATTTCGGCAAGTTCAGCGACCTGACGACCCTCCTCTTTGGGGAAACGCCCGCAGGCGAGGTCGCGGCCCGCTGGATTGCGGCCGCGAAGAAGGACCCGGACGGGCTCGGCCGGAAGATTTCCGCCCATATCATCGACGGCCCGGCGAGCGCCAAGGCGACCGCCGCCTGGATCGTCGATTACTGGGGCCGCCACCGGCGGATCGCGCTCGACTTAGGGTCGACCTTCATTGGCGCCTATGAAGGCGGCAGCCACCTGAACATCCCGGCGGAGCTTTCCCAGTCGCCGGAGTTCATGGCGTTCTGGACGGATTTTCATTGGGGGGATCGGGGAGCGGAGATCGCCCGACAGGTCAACCGGCGGCTGATCGCGGCTTATCCCGGGGTCATTATCTCCAATTTTCAGAGCATCGGGCCGCTGAAGGGCACGGCGCCGTGGATGGACGGCCATTATGTCAGGCCAACGCCGATGATGCGGATGTGGGACGAATTCGCCCGACCGCCGGGGTGACCGCCCCGTGCTGTGGCTTTTGGGCGATTTGCCCGGTCATCGGGATATGGTTAAAATTCGAGGTTCATGGCTTCGGGGGTCAGGTATGGCATCGCCCAGTTTCGCAGGTCTCGCAGCGGCCGCCGCCGCCGGGAGCCTGATGGCGTCGGCGGCGCTCGCGCAAGGCGGTCAGTATCACGAGAACGGCATTGGCCCTGACCCTGACCGCGACAGCAATCCGGCGACGCGCACGCTGGCGCTCGCCAGCATCGGCGCCGAGGACGCGCGGCTCGATCCGCGCTTCAGGGTCATCTCTTTCGAGCCGCCTCCGGGCCGCCACGGCGACAAGATTCTCAACCAATACGCGGACAAATTCGGCGCGCGGTTCAGCAAGGGGCTCAACCGCCAGGTCTGCGAAGAAGGTCAGCGCTATTTCCGCTACGACACCTTCTGCTCTTACATCGCGCCCCCGTCGGGCGCTTACGCCGCGCATTACCGCACCGACCGGCGCGATCCGCTGAGCATCACATTTGACAAGCCGGTCTGCGCCGCCGCGCTGTCGATCTATCCGATCGGCGGACGCGAGGGCGAACGGTTCGAAGCGACGCTGACGCCCTACGCCGGCGAGCGCAAGCTGACGACCGCACGCATCCGCTTCGCGTGGCGTCAGGATACGTTCCGCTGGCGGACGATGGTCGGCGGCTTCTTCCTGAAGGAGCCGAAAGGAAGCGGCGACGAGGCCGTCGACCGGATCGAAGTGATGATCAGGAGCCGTGATCCCGTCGCGAAGAACGCCGACATCGTGCAATTCCTGATCGATGATTTCGGCACGATCGACAAGGATTGCGAGAAGGTCCTCGACGACATCCGCAAGGCGACCGGCTTCGAAGTCGCCGAGAGCGAAACGCTCGTCACGGAGTCAGCGCAGGAATAGCGCTTGCTTAAAGGGCGCCCGTCCGCGCCGTGACCGCATTCGGCCCGGCGAAGCTTGACGAACGCTTCTTCATCGCGCTTTCCGCGAGATCGTCAGCGACGCGGCTGAGCTTCTTCACGGCGGCGTCGAGCGGATCGCGGATAGCGTCGATATCCTTGTCGTCAGCGTCGATCCGGCGGAGCGCCGCCAGATAGACGGCGCGCGTTTCGCGAAGATCGGCGATCGAGGCTTCAAGAACAGCGACGTCGGAAAGTTTCGGGCTGGGGCTTTCGCTCGCCCGTTCTGCGATCTCGGCAAGCGCTGAGGCGGCGACAAGATGCCGGCGCGCGTCGGCCGCGATCCGGTCTCCGGCGTCGGCGCCGGGCGCGAACGAGGCGAGATAAATTTCAACGGCGCGCTCGCGCGTCATGCGGCTGTCATCGGCTCCGGCGTCCGAATCGCCGCCCGTGAAAGACTTATCCGCGGGCTTCGGCCAGGGCGACCAGGCGAGTTCGGCCGCCGCTTCCTTCAGCGCTGCGCGCTCCTCGGTCATGACGAGCGCATCCGAGGCGTCCGCCGATCTGATCACGGTCGAGCAGGCTGGAAGGGCGAATGCAAGAAAAGACGCGACGACGACGCCCTTGACCGACAAACCCGACACGCCTTGAACCTCCTGACGCCTTACTGACGAAGACCGGGATGCGACGGCAAACGCGTTTCCCTCGCTGAGGCGGCGGAGAATGCGCCGACTTGAAATCGTCGCGTCCGGGCCTTGTGAACGGCAAACGGCTTGATGAAATGTCCCTGCCCTAGATAGTGGATAACATCACGTAAGAGTGAAAGTCAGCAGAATTATGGCAGACCGATTGGATCTATTTCCGGCCCTCGAGCCGTTCGAAACGGGACGGCTTAAGGTCTCCGATCTCCATGAGATCTATTACGAGGTCTGCGGCAATCCGGCGGGCAAGCCCGCGATCGTTTGCCATGGCGGCCCCGGCGGCGGCATCACCCCGTCGATGCGGCGCTATTTCGACCCGGCGAAGTACCGGATCGTGCTTTTCGACCAGCGCGGATGCGGGAAATCAACACCCTACGCAGAGCTGCGGGAGAATACGACCTGGGATCTCGTCGCCGACATGGAGCGGCTGCGCCGCCGGCTCGATATCGAACGCTGGCTGGTCTTCGGCGGCTCCTGGGGGTCGACGCTCGCCCTCGCCTATGCCGAGACCCATCCCGAGCGCTGCACGGAACTCATCCTGCGCGGGATTTTCACGCTCCGGCGCGAGGAGCTCTTGTGGTTTTACCAGGACGGGGCGAGCTGGATCTTCCCGGACGCCTGGGAGAGCTATCTTGCGCCCATACCGCCCGAGGAGCGCGGCGACCTTATCGGGGCCTATCACCGGCGCCTCACCGGCGCGGATGAAGCGGAAAAGCGCCGCGCCGCCCGCGCGTGGAGCGCCTGGGAGGGCGGCACGGTTTCGCTCCTCCCATCGCTGGAGCGCATTGAAAGTTTTTCCGCCGACGCCTTCGCGGTCGCCTTCGCCCGGATCGAATGTCACTACTTCATCAATCGCGGCTTTTTCGATCGCGACGACCAGCTGATCGCCGATGTCGGCCGCATCAGGCATATCCTGGGCGTGATCGTGCAAGGCCGCTACGACGTGTGCACGCCGATGAAGACGGCGTGGGAGCTGAAAAAGGCGTGGCCCGAGGCTGAATTCCAGCTGATCGAAGACGCCGGCCACGCTGCGAGCGAACCGGGCATCGTCGACGCGCTCATTCGCGCTACGAACAGGTTCGCGGGCGCATGATTGCTCCAATCTTTCCCGAAGCGTGAAATGCGAGGCGCAGCGGCAATCATCCGTTAACGGAAATTACCGTAACACTGCCGCCATGCCCGCCGCCGCTCCCGGATTTTATTCAAATCTTTAGGGGTCGGCGTCATGCTGGCCTGTGGGAGACGCCGGGCCGGCCTTCAGGGCCTTGTCCGGGGGAGACTTATTCGTGGATCTGTCGGCGGCGGCGAAGGAAGCGCTTATTGAATCCGAGCAGATCGATGGTCTGCTTGAGATCGCCGGCGTCGACGGCGTGAAAGAAATCCTCGACGCGTTCTGGCGCTCGACCGACCAGCTTACCGCAGACCTTGCGCGTTCCGTCCGCAACGGCGAATGCGTCGCCGCCGCGCGCACCGCGCATGCGCTCAAGGGCTCGGCCGCGAATGTCGGGGCGAACCGCCTCGCCGAAGCCGCGCGCATCGTCGAAGTCCGCTCAAGAAGCGGCGAGCTGCGCGAGGCGAACGAGGCGATCGAACGGCTCGCCGCCATTTATCGCGAAACGCGCGAGGCGCTGGAGCGCCACATCGAAGCGCACGGCTGACATCAGATCGCCGGTCCGTCCGGGTCGCGACTGAGATGCGCGCTCAAGACGAGCCCGAAGCCCGCCATGATCGTCAGCATGACCGTGCCGCCGTAGGAAACCAGCGGCAGCGGCACGCCGACAACGGGCGCGAGCCCCATCACCATCCCCGTATTGATGAGAATGTAGAGCATGAAGGTCGATGTGACGCCGAGCACGGTGAGACGTGCGAACTGCGTCTTGGCGCGCAGCGCGATGCTCATCGCCGTCGCGACCACGGCGAAATAAAGCAGCAAAAGGCCGATCGCGCCGACGAAGCCGAATTCCTCGCTGAAAATCGTGAAGATGAAGTCCGTCTGCATTTCAGGCAGGAAGTCTAGATCGCGCTGCGTCCCGAGCATGAAGCCTTTGCCCGCAAGGCCGCCCGACCCGATGCCGATCTTCGATTGCAGCAGGTGGTAGCCGGCGCCGAGGGGATCGTTCTCCGGGTTGAGGAACGTCGTCAGGCGCGCGATCTGGTAATCGTGGAGAATGTCGAAGCGATAGGCCGCGTAGCCGGCGCCGACTGCGCCCAGCCCCCCAAGGATGCCGATCCGCCAGGACAAGCCGGCGAGAAACATGATGGCGACGCCCGTCGACCCGATCATGATCGCGGTGCCGAGATCGGGCTGGAGAAACACAAGGCCCACCGGCGCTCCGATCATGACGAGCGGAGGTATCAGATAGAGTATGTGAGACACCTGTTCCGGCCGGATCGCATGATAATAGCGCGCAAGAGCGAGGACGAGGCCGATTTTCATCAGCTCCGACGGCTGGAACTGCATCGGACCGATATCGATCCACCGCCGCGCGCCCATATTGACGTCGCCGATGAACGGAACGAGCGCAAGCGCGATGAGCGCGACGACATAGATCGGGATCGACAGCATCATCCAATAGCGCATGCCGATCAGCGCGACGACGATCATCCCCGCGCTGGCGATCGCGAAGCGGAAAGCGTGCGTGCCGGCCCATGGGCTCCATGATCCGCCGCCGACGGAATAGAGCGTGATGATCCCGGCGGCGCCGATCAGCGACAACAGGATGATGAGCGGCCAGTGCAGCCGCGCGATGTGGTCGATAAGGCCGCGGCGGGGACCGGGGAGAATGATCGACGCCATCGCCCTACCCTCTCGCCGAAAGGTCGGGCGCGCCGGCGATCGCTTCGGGGCCGATCGGCTTCAGCTTCGCGGGATCTTTCTCAAACACGGCGCGCATGATCTGCTGCGCTTTCGGAGCCGCCGCACGTGCGCCGCCGATGCCGTGTTCGACGACGACAGCGCAGGCGTAACGCGGCGCCTCATAGGGTCCAAAGCACACGAACAGCGCATGGTCGCGCCGCGCCCATGGAAGCTCCTCAGGCTTGGTGAGGCCGCGTCGGCGCTCTTCTTCCGTGATGCGATAGACTTGGCTTGTGCCGGTCTTGCCGGCGATCTGCCATTCGGGCTCGGGCAAGCGCGAACGCCAGGCGGTGCCGCCCGGCTCGTTCATCACCGCGTTCATGCCGGCGCGCGCGAGCGCGAGATATTCTTCCGGAATGTCGATCTTCGGCGCCTGCGGCTGCGGCAGCACGAGATCGCCTTTGAGGCGAACGATCCGTGGGCGGACTTCCCGGCCGGTCGCGATGCGCGCCGCCATCACGGCGAGCTGCAGCGGCGTCGCTGAGACCGAGCCCTGGCCGATGATCGCAGACAGCGTTTCGCCCGGAAACCACGTCTGGTTCTCCGGCGAGCTGCGGTAGTAGCGCTTTTTCCACGCGCGGTCCGGCATGACGCCCGAATGCTGGCCCGGAATGCCGAGTTCGAAGGTCTGGTCGAGACCGAGCTTGCGCGCGGTGTCGGCGATCAGGTCGATGTCAAGCTGGGTCGCCACCGTGTAATAGAAGGTGTCGCATGAGTGCTTCAGCGAGTTCTTCATGTCGACGGTTCCGTGGCCCTCCTTCTTCCAGCAATGGAAGAAGCGGTTGCCGTACCAGAACTTTCCGTTGCAGCGGACCTTGAAGGTGGGCGCAATGCCGGCGCGCTGCGCCGCGATCGCGCTCACCATCTTGAAGGTCGAGCCCGGCGGATAGATGCCGCCAAGCGGCTTGTTCAGCAACGGTTTGTAGGCGCTCTCATTGAGCTCCTTCCAGAGCGCGTTCGGGATGCCCTTCGTGAAGATGTTCGGATCGAAGGCGGGCGTCGAGGCGAGGACGAGAATGTCGCCGGTCTCCGTGTCGATGACGACCGCCGAGGCGCTTTCGCCTTCGAGAGCCTTCATCGCCGCCATCTGAAGATCGGCGTCGATCGTCAGACCGAGCGTCTCGCCTTGCGTCGGCGGCTTCAGGCTTTCCTTCACCTCTTCGATCACACGCCCATGCGCGTTGACCTTGACGTCCATCGCGCCGGCGATGCCGCGCAATTCATGCTCATAGGTCCGTTCAAGACCTTCTCGCCCGACCTTGAAGCCCGGCTGGCGGAGCAACAGATGCTGGTTCTCGTTCTCCTTCGCCGCGAGGTCGCGGTCGGTGACGGCGCCGACATAGCCGATGACGAACGCCGTCGCATTGCCGAGCGGATAGTTGCGCGTCTCGCCGACATCGGGCTCGGCGCCCGGCAGATAGGGAAGCTCGTAATTGATGCGGGAGAATTGCTCCCAGTCGAGATTGTTCTCGATTTCGACAGGGGCGTAGCCGCGCGTGCGGCGGATTTCGCGCAGAATCTTCGCACGCTTTTCCGGCGTGATGCGCACGAACTCGCCGATGCGGTCGAGCGCGGCCTCGACGTTCGAGGCCTCGGCCGGATTGAAGAGCAGCCGGAAATTCTGGCGGTTCGACGCGAGCGAGGCGCCGAAGCGGTCGATGATCTCGCCGCGGAGCGGCGTGATCACGCGCGTGTTGAACTGGTTTTCGTCCGCGAGGCGCAGATATTTCTTGTGATCGACGATCTGGAGCTGGAAGAGCCGCGCGCCGATTCCGGCGAGCAGAAGGCTGAACCCGCCGCCGAGTATGGCGGCGCGGCGCGTGACGATCTCCTTCTTCTCCGGGTCGTTGGAATTGACGCTCATACGCCGCCTAGACCTCAATCACCACGCGGCGGTGCAGACGTCCGAACGCCATCGCGAAAATCGGAAAGCAGAGCGCGGTCACCAGCATTTGCCACAACAACCCCCCCGGCGGCAGCAGCGTCGCCGACAGAAGGCTCATCGCCAGCCACAATATCAGCGAGACGACGAGGCACGCCACCGCAAACCCGATCGCCACGACCCTCAGTTCGCGTCCGAGGAAATAAGCCTGCTGGGAAATCGCGATCTGCTGCATGACAAGGTAAACGGTCGGCCAGAGGCCGATCGGACCTCCGGTCAGGAGATCATGGAGGATGCCCATGAAGAAAACGCTCGCCGCCGGCAGGTGCGCCGGCGAATAGAGCGACCAGAAATAGATGATGATCAGCGGGATGACGGGCGTCGGCAGCGCGCCGCCGAACAGCCGGATCGGCGAGGCGAGCAGCAATACGCCGAGAAACCCGAGGAGCGCGGGTGTTGCGCCGCCCGCGATGCGCATGATGAGGTCAGCGCGCGTCGCCATGGTCAGTCGCCCTCTTCGACCGGCGCCGGCGCGGCGGGCGGTGCGGCGGGAAGATTCGCCGCCTGCGCGGCGCTCGTCGGCGTCGCCGGGCCGCTGGCGATTTCCGCCGCGGCCGCCGCAGGAACAGGCGCGCCGAGCGGGGTCGGCTCAACGTCCGGAAACTTGTAATTGATGATCCGCACCATGCGTGAGCGGGCGTAATCGGCCGCGAGCGCGACGGTCGCCTCTTTCTCGTTCACTTCGGCGATGACGCCGACTTGAAGTCCGCGCGGTAGGATGCCTCCCGCTCCCGACGTCACGACGCGCTGGCCCGGCTGAATGAGATCCCCGTTCGCGAGCTTGGTGATGGCGATCGACGGCCGCGCTGTTGATCTTCCGGCGAGAATGCCCTCGACATAAGATCCTTCGACGAAGACAGGGATGCGGCTCTGCACATCGTTGAGCAGGAGGATGCGCGCCGCGTTCGGAGAGACATCGACGATGCGGCCGACCATGCCGCGCTCGTC
This sequence comes from uncultured Caulobacterales bacterium, assembly GCA_964578685.1. Lineage (GTDB taxonomy): Bacteria > Pseudomonadota > Alphaproteobacteria > Caulobacterales > Parvularculaceae > Amphiplicatus. Next base: position 5,346 of record CAZOEB010000073.1, on the reverse strand, counting down.
GACCGCCGCATAGCCGCGGATAACGCCGTCCTTCGCGCCGGCATTGACGATCATCGAGTGCACGAATGCGTCATTCGCCTCGCCGATGACGAAGGCGTTGATCGGTTTCGCCTGCGGCGGCGCTTCATAGGCTTCAAGCTCTTCAAGCGCGGCGATGACGGCGCGCAGCGACCGCGCTTCTTCCTCCCACTGACGAAGCGCCTCGTTTTCCTCGCGCAGCGCCTTGTTCTGTTCGAGCACGCGGAAATAATCGCTGAAGGCACCTAGGCGATCTTCGATCCAGCCGATCGGGCCGGAGAGAAACTCGAGAATGGGCGAAGCCGTTTCTATCGCCGCCTCACGCGCCTTTTTGAAGACGGAGGCTTCGGCCGAGTAAAGGCTCGACAACAGCAACATTACGGAGACGAGCGAAAAGAGAAGGATGCCGACCTGCGAGCGCGACCGAAGGCCGAACCTTTCGCGTGTCTCCCGACCCAACAACTCCATCGAACCAGCCGCCTCAAATATGACGAAAGCGCCCGGCGGATCCCCCGCCCGGCGCCCCTGTTATCCCGTGACTCGGCCCCCTGTCGCCAAGCCGGAACAGCTTAAACCTTCCGGCCGGTCCCTGAAAGTCTAGATCGCGGACGAAAGGACGCCGCGCATCGCTTTTTCGTTCTCCAGCGCCGCGCCGGTGCCGAGCGCAACGCAGCAAAGCGGGTCGTCGGCGACCGAGACCGGCAGGCCCGTTTCATCGCGCAGGACCTGATCGAGATTGCGCAGGAGCGCTCCCCCGCCCGTCAGCATGATGCCGGTGTCGACGATATCGGCGGCGAGTTCGGGCGGCGTCGCTTCAAGCGCGACCTTCACCGCCTCGATGATCTGGCTGACAGGCTCGGCGAGAGCTTCGGCGACCTGCGCCTCGCCGATGCGGACTTCCTTCGGGACGCCGTGCATCAGGTCGCGGCCTTTGATCTGGATGGTGACGCCCGACCCCTCAGTCGGGATCATCGCAGAGCCGACCTCCTTCTTGATCCGCTCGGCCGAGGCCTCGCCGATGAGGAGGTTATACATCCGGCGGATATAGCCGATGATGGCGTCGTCCATCTTGTCGCCGCCGACGCGCACCGAACGCGAATAGACGATGCCGCCGAGCGAGAGCACGGCGACTTCCGTCGTGCCGCCGCCGATATCGACGACCATCGAGCCTGTCGGTTGCGTCACCGGAAGGCCGGCGCCGATCGCCGCCGCCATCGGTTCTTCGATGAGTTCGACCTTGCGCGCGCCGGCGGAGAGCGCCGATTCCTGAATCGCGCGCCGCTCGACCGCCGTGGCGCCTGAGGGAACGCAGACGACGATGCGCGGGCTCGCGAAGGAGCGGCGATTGTGAACCTTGCGGATGAAGTGCTTGATCATCGCTTCGGCGACTTCGAAGTCGGCGATGACGCCGTCGCGCATGGGCCGGATCGCTTCGATCTCGCCTGGCGTGCGGCCCAGCATTTCCTTCGCTTCATTGCCGACGGCGCGGACAAGCTTCCTGCCGCCGCGCGTTTCGATCGCGACGACCGAGGGCTCGTTCAACACGATGCCGCGGCCCTTCACATAGACAAGCGTGTTGGCCGTTCCGAGGTCGATCGCCATGTCGGAAGACAGCATGCCGAAGAGCGTTGAAAGCATGAACAAATCCTATCGCCGGAGAAGGTCCCGGCGGCCTATTTAACCTTAATGGGTTCCGAAATCGTCAACAAAGCGGCCGCCCAGCGCCGGCAATCCGCCTAACGAGATTCTTCGCGGGGCGCCAAAGAGCCGGCGGCGTTACCGGAAGGATTTTCCGCGTCCCGCCGCCGCATCGCGATATAGAGGCGGCGAACGCCGAGGAGAAGCCCGATCCACCCCGCGACGACCGCGGCGAAAAGCGCCCAGTCGGCGGCGGTAAGCGAACTGACGAACTGGTAAAGGCCTGCAAGGCCGCCGGCGAAGGTCCGCTCTCCGGGCGCAAGGGTCGAGAGCGCGGCGACGATGAGGATCTTCGGAACGATGCCGACGCTGGTGCCGGCAAGGTACTTCCAGAGCGGCACGCGCGCCGCCCCCGCCGCGGCGTTGACAAGGATGAACGGTCCCGAAGGCACGACCCGGATGAGCCCGCTTGCAAGGATGCCGTGGCGGCCGATGAAGTCGATCGTCGCCCGCGTACGCGCGCCGCCGAAGCGCTCGACGACCGCCCCGCCCATGAAGCGGCCGAGCGCGAAGGTGACCGTCGCGCTCATCATGGTGGCCAGCCAGGAATAGAGAGCCCCGTCGCGCGCGCCGAAAGCGAGGATCGTCCCGGCGATCAGGAACCATTGCGGAAACCCGGTCAGCGCCAGAACGATAAAGACCGCCATCACCGCCGGAACCGCCATCGGCGAGCGGGAAAACTCGGCAAGCCAGGCGGCGAGGCGCCCTTCGTCGTCGACATGGATGTAACGTCCACCGAAGAAAAACAGCGCCAGAACGACCAGCATGAGCGCGAGGGACACGCCGAGCGAGGTCGCGGCCTTGGCGTCCATCGAGGTCAAGAATCTGCCGAAGCCGCCAAAAGCGCTCATATTTCAACCGGATCGTCTGCCGCTTGCCTAGCGCTGACATTGCGTCCTGTCACGGCTCGCCAAGTTGCCGGCGGATCACGTTAATCCCGTCCTGGATATCGGCGGCCCTCGGCCAGTCCGGCGTCTGGTTCCGGAACCAGGTCATCTGCCGCTTGGCGAAGCGCCGGCTGGACTGCTTGGCGAAGCTGGTCGCAGCGTCAAGGCTCAGCCGTCCGGCGAGATGGTCAAGGAGTTCCGGCACGCCCACCGCCTTCATGACCGGCAGCGCGGGGCTCAGCCTGCGGGCGGCGAGGGCCTCGACTTCGGCGAGGGCGCCGCCAGCGAGCATGGCGTCGAAACGCTCTTCGATCGCTCGGTAAAGCGCAGCGCGCGGGGGCTCGAGAACGATTCGGGCGGCGGGCGCCGCAATCATCGGCGCGCCGCCCGATTGGAACGCCGAGAGCGGTCGGCCGGTCACGCGGTGGACCTCCCAGGCCCGGATGTGGCGCTGGCGGTCGCCCGGTTTGAGGCGCGCCATCGCCGGGTCGGCGGCGACGACCTCTTCGCGAAAGGCGGGAAGGCCGATCGCGGCGAGCCGGGCTTCCGCCTCCCCCCGGACGGAAGGCGGAATGTCAGGCGCTTCGGAAAGCCCTTGCGTCAGCGCTCGGAAATAAAGGCCCGTTCCCCCGACGACGATCGCAGGTCGACCGCGTGCGGCGATTGCAGCGAGCGCCGCCGCGGCGTCCCGCGCCCATCCGCCTACGGAATATCGCACCGCGCCGTCGACATGGCCGAAGAGGTGGTGGGGCGCTCGCGCTTCCTCCGCCGCCGAAGGCCGCGCAGAGAGGACCCGGAGGTCGCGATAGACTTGCAGCGCGTCGGCGTTGACGATCTCCGCGCCGATCTCGTCCGCGAGCGCCAGCGCCAGCGCCGACTTGCCGCTTGCGGTCGGGCCTGCAATAAGGATCACGCACCTGCCCGGACGGTTCGCCATTCGCATGGCTGATACGGCAATCACGCTTGTTTGCAATCCGGCGGATGCGCTCCTCGACGCGGACCTTTGCGACGCCGCGGCGGATGCGCTTCTCGGCGCCTTCGGCGAGGTGCGCCGGCGGACGCTGTCGGAGGACGTCGCCGCAGATTTCCATATAGACGCGACGGCGAGCCGCGAAGAGGCGGCGGCGGCCTTGCGCCCGGTTCTTGGCGACGGGGGCGTCGACATCATCGTCCAGCCGGCCGCGGGGCGCGAGATAAAGCTGCTCATCGCCGACATGGATTCGACGATCATCGGCCAGGAATGCATCGACGAACTTGCTGATTTTGCGGGCCTCAAGGCCGAGATCGCGGCGATCACCGAGCGGGCGATGCGCGGCGAGCTCGATTTTGAATCCGCGCTTGAGACCCGCGTCGCGATGCTGGAGGGCCTTTCCGAAAGCGTCCTTGAAGAATGCTTCCGCACGCGCATCAGTCTAAACCCAGGCGCCAAGACGCTGGTCGCGACAATGAACGCGCGCGGCGCGGCGACCGTGCTCGTATCGGGGGGCTTCACTTTCTTCGTCGAGAGGGTCGCGGCGCTGGCCGGCTTCCGGCATTTCCGCGCAAATGAGCTGACGATCGAGAACGGGCGCCTCACCGGCGGCGTCCGTCGCCCGATCCTCGGCCGCGAAGCGAAGGAGGCCGCGCTTCGTCAGTATGCGAAGGAAACAGGCGTTTCGTTATCGGCGGCGCTCGCCGTCGGCGACGGCGCCAATGATCTCGACATGATCGCGGCGGCAGGCTTCGGCGTCGCCTATCGCGCCAAGCCGAAGGTCGCGGCGGCGGCGGACGCGTCCGTCAACCACGCGGACCTGACGGCGCTGCTGTTTGCGCAAGGGATAAGCGCAGCCGAATTTGCTGATCAGTAGGCGGGGTTCGCCCCGCCATTTCGCTGGAGTCGGCGGGCAAAGCCCGCCCTACGGCCGCAGCGACTCGTAGAACAGAAGCTCGCCGCGCTGGACGTAGATCTGCACCGGCCCTGAGTTGAGGTTCCGGAGCTTGTCGAGTTTCGTCGCGGCCGCTTCCGGACGTGTCATGCGCTCCCAGCCGATTTCGAGGATCACATCGCCGGGCCGCAGGATGATGGCGGCGGGGCTCTCGGGATCGACGGCGGTGACGACGACGCCCTCGATATCCGGGGCGAGACCGAAGGACTGCACGACATCAGCGGTCGGGCGCTCCAGCGTCAGGCCGGAGGCCTTGAGCCCGCCGGGGCGCGGACCGGGCGCGGACGCGAGAACGCGCGTTTCGCGGCGATCGACCGTCACTTTGAGAATGACGCGCTTGCCCGAACGCAGGACCGTCATCGGCACGGTGGCGCCGACCGGCGTTTCGGCGACAGCGCGCGTGAGGTCGCGGCCGCTGTTCACGGGGCGCTTGTTGAAGTCGAGAATGATGTCGTTCGGCTGCACGCCGGCGGTGAGCGCTGGGCTGTTCGGGCGAACGACCGAAACGACGGCGCCGCGCGGCCGGTCGAGGCCGAGCTCGGCGGCGAGTTTCGGCGTCATTTCGTCGATCGAAACGCCGAGCCATCCGCGGCGCGTTTCGCCATGCGTGAGGAGCTGATCGACGACGACCGTCGCAAGATCGGCGGGAACGGCGAAGCCGACGCCGACCGAGCCGCCGGTCTGCGAATAAATCGCCGTGTTGATGCCGACCACCTTGCCCGACATGTCGAAGAGCGGGCCGCCGGAGTTGCCGCGGTTGATCGCGGCGTCCGTCTGGATGAAGTCGTCGAAATTGCCGGCGTCGATGTCGCGGTTGC
>CAZOEB010000072.1:0-16992 GCA_964578685.1 uncultured Caulobacterales bacterium | reverse complement strand
TGGCGTGGCCGGGATAGGCCTTCCGCATGCTGATGACCGCGATGCGGTAGCTGCATCCTTCAGGCGGCAGCCAGAAATCGACGATCTCCGGAAACTGCTGCTGGAGGAGGGGGATGAACACCTCATTGAGCGCCTCGCCCAGCACCGAGGGCTCGTCCGGCGGGCGGCCCGTAAAGGTCGAGAGATAGATCGGATCGCGGCGCATGGTGATCGCCGAGACGGTGAAGACCGGAAACTTCTCGACCGAATTGTAATAGCCCGTATGGTCGCCATAAGGGCCTTCGTCCGCATAGTCGTCGAGGCTCACATGCCCTTCAAGCACGATTTCCGCTTCGGCCGGCACCTTCAGCGGCACGGTCTTGCAGTCGACAAGCTCGGCCTTCCGTCCCCGGAGCAATCCGGCGAAATGGTATTCGGAAAGCGTGTCGGGAACCGGCGTCACGGCGGCGAGAATGACGCCCGGGTCGGCGCCGAGGACGGCCGCGGCGGGCAGGGGTTCGCGCTTTTCGCCTTTCCAGCGGCGGTGATGCTGCGCGCCGCCGCGATGGGCGAGCCAGCGCATGATCGTCCGGTCGCGCCCGATCCTCTGCATACGGTAGATGCCGAGATTGAACGCGTCCTCGCGCGCTTGCCCCGGGCCTTTCGTCACGACGAGCGGCCAGGTGATGAGCGGCGCCGGCTCCCCCGGCCAGCAGGTCTGGATGGGCAGTATTGAAAGGTCGATGTCGGCGCCGGTCAGTACGACTTCCTGACAGGGCGCGGTTCCGAACGTGCGCGTTGCGGGCCGCATCGCCATGACGGTCTGCGCGAAGGGGATGAGCTCCAGCGCGTCTTTGAGGCCCGCCGGCGGCTCCGGCTGGCGCAGGAAGGCCAGCGTCTTGCCGACCTCGCGCAGCGCCTCCGCGCTGGTGCGTTCTTCCCCGCCAAGCGTCACGCCCATCGCGACGCGCTTCACCGTGCCGAAGAGATTGACGAGCACCGGGATCGGCGAAATCGACCCGTCCGGCATGACGGGCTTTTCAAAAATGACCGCCGGGCCTTTCTCGGCAAGCAGGCGCGTCTGGATCTCCGTCATCTCAAGAACGGTCGAGACGGGGTGGGAAACGCGCACGAGTTCGCCCGCCGCTTCAAGGCGCGCAATGAAGTCGCGAAGGGATTTGTAGCTCATGGGGCCGCGTTGTAGCGCGCAGCGATGGGAAGTCGATGCGACACGTCCCTCACCCGCCGCTGCGCGGCGCACCTCTCCCTGCGGGAGAGGTTGGGGCGCGCCTTCCTTCACCTCTCCCGCAGGGAGAGGTCGCGCCGAAGGCGCGGGTGAGGGCCTTTAATCCTTCACCCCCAGCAAATTGGCGATGAGAAAAAGGCACGTTGCAAGGCTCGCCGCGCCGAGGAGGATGAGGCGGCGGTTCTTCGCTTCCGCCTCGGCGGCGTCTTTTTCCGCCGCGGCCGCCCAGTAGCGGTCCTGAAGTTTCCCGTGCAGGGCGAAGGCGGCGTCGAGCGCCTGGCGTTCGAACTCGCCGACGGCGGTGAAGCTGTCGTAGTCCTTCAAATCCATCGCCTTGATGCGAAGCTCATTATACTGATCGTTGACCGGCTTGAACTCGATCGCGCCGGCGATGGCGAGCTCGCCGAGGATCGAGCGGAACGGAAAGCCCCGGTCGGTCAGCGCAAGCTGGTAGAGATCGCCGACGATCCCCCTGTTGACGCTCTCATCCGCGGGGTTCAGCGCGAACAGCATGTTGCCCTGCACCTGCGCGTTGAAATAGGCGTGCTGCGCGTTTCTCAGCGTTTCGGTGCGGGTTTCGATGGCGCGCATTTCCTCCGCGCGCGCTTTGGCGGCGCCTTCCGGCCCCTCGACGAAGAAGAACTGCCCGACCGTGCCGAACAGCGAGAGCAGCGTCGCCAGCGTGATGAGAACGCCGCGCACGGCGCCGCGCCGGCGCGCGACGAAATCCGACAGGCGGAAACGGGCGGGCGTGACCGTGGGAGGAGCGGGCGGCGCGACCGCAAGCGGCTCCGGCATGTCAGCGTCGTTCACGACCTTTTTCCCCCGCATCTCCGAAGGGCGCCAGTGTCGGTCAGCCGCCGCCGCCGTCAAGCGCGACCGCCGCCGCAGGTTCGGCTTCCGTTCGTCGCATCGGGGCCGGGTCTCGCGGCATCGTCACTTTACGCGCGGGGCCGGCGCGCCTAGCCCTCCCGTCAGGCAGGCGTAAGGCGGGCGGTTCCGCGCGTTACGGCGTGCGGAAATCAAGGATACGCCGGTCTCGGGTTCATGCCGCCGATCTTCCACCAGGTTTCGGGAACGATCCTCGTCATCGCCGGCGTCATCCTGACGCCGACGCCGATCCCCTTCGGCCTCATCATGTTGACGCTTGGGCTGGCGCTGCTCGCCCCTTATTTCACGCCGGTGCGGCGCGTGGTGCGCGGCATCCGCCGCCGCTGGCCCAGGATCGATGAGACGCTGCGCAGGAACCGCGACCGCTTTCCCGCGGTCATCCGCCAGACGATCGACAGGACGCATCCCGATCTTGCGCCCGCTGAATAGGGGCGCTAGCGCACCCGTCATGCACATCGCGATCATCGAAACCGGCGCGCCGCCCGAGGCGCTTCTTGCGAAACACCCGACCTATCCGGAGATGTTTAAGCGCCTCATCGCGCCGCTCTCGCCCGGCCTTTCCTTTTCGACGCACCGCGTCTTCGACGGCGCGCCCGTCCCCCGCGCGGGCGATTTCGACGGGCTCGTCATCATGGGCTCGGCGGCGGGCGTTTATGAGGATCATCCGTGGATCGCGCCCCTTGAAGACCTCATCCGCGACGCCGCAGCGGCGGGCAAGCGCCAGGCCGGCGTCTGCTTCGGGCACCAGCTGATGGCGCAGGCGTTCGGCGGAGAAGTGAAGAAATCCGACAAGGGCTGGGGCGTCGGCGTTCACCGCTACCGGGTCGAAGCGCGCGCGGACTGGATGCGCCCCGAAGCGTCGATGCTGTCCTGCGCGGTTTCGCACCAGGACCAGGTGACGCGCCCGCCGCCGGGCGCGAAGACGCTCGCGGGCTCCGACTTCTGTCCGCATGCGATCCTTTCCTACGCCCAAGGGCCCGCGGTGTCGTTCCAAATGCACCCGGAGTTCGAGCACGCCTACGCCGCCGATTTGATTGGCATACGGAAGAACCGCTACGGCGAGGCGACGGCGGGCGAAGCGCTCCGCTCGCTGAAAGAGCGCTCCGACCGGGAAACAATCGCGCGCTGGATGGCGAATTTCCTGACGGGCTAGCGGTTCTTCACTTCACCTCCCCGCAAAGGGGAGGAGAAGAGCGCCGCTATCATCCGTACACCAACTAACGCCCCGCCGCCCCCTCAAAACCGCCTCTCCGCGCCCTTCCTGAAAAGATCTCGAAAAAAATCTGAAAAATACACGCCCCGCGTGCGGAAAAATCGGGGCGGCTCGCGCCCAGGTTGCCGGTTTTTCGGCCCCTTTCCGGGGCGAAAATGCGTATTTTTCGTTAACCAACGAAGTCATTGATCCTTATACGAAACAAAAATCCGTCCCCCGGGTTATCCCCCTATTTATCCCCCTCCTTATCCCCCGGGTTATCCCCCACCTTATCCCCCTAGTTATCCCACCCCCCTCGGAGCGCCCTTAGGCTTCCCGTCAGTTCGAATTTCAACTGACGGAGAACAGGGCGTGAGCGTCGAAGCGATCAAAGGGCGGGAAGACAGCGCGGCCGAAGCGGAAACGTTTCAATCGCCGGAAGCGGAGCTCGCGACCGCTTTCTCGCTCTGCGTCCGCGAAGCGGTGACGCGCCTGACGGACATCGATCCGGAAGAGCGCCTCAGCAACACCGCCTTCGATCGCGTCGCGCGCACGGCGCTCCAATTCCTGCGCGCCGCCGCGCAGGCGCACGCGCTCGCCGCCCTCATACGCAAGGATGACCAAGAGAATGACGCCGCCCGCCCCTTACGCGCGCCCGACGCCGCCGAGATTGAAAAGTTCAAGCAGCTGCTCGCAGCAAAGATCGCTCGACGCGCTGGCGGATGCGATGGCGGAGGCCCTGAGGGGCCGGGAGAAGTATCTTCCCGAAGCGGTGGAGCTGTTTCGTGAGGGGCTCGCCGAACATGTCTGGCGCCTCATCGCCCTCGACCATCAGGAAGCGCCCGAGCCCGGCGACTGGACCATATTCCTCCTCCTCGGCGGGCGGGGCGCGGGGAAAACGCGCGCCGGCGCCGAATGGGTGCGCGACTTCGTCCGTAACCGGACGGAACCGGCGCGCATCGCGCTCGTCTCTGAAACCTACGCCGACGGGAGGGAAGTCATGATCGACGGCGATTCCGGGATCGCCCGCCTCGGCGATCCGAAAACGCGGCCCGACTATGAAGCCTCGCGCCGGCGCCTCGTCTGGCCGAACGGCTCGCTCGGCTACATCTTCTCCTCGGAGGATCCGGACGGCCTTCGCGGCCACCAGTTCCACGCCGCATGGTCGGATGAGCTGTGCAAGTGGAAGCACGCCGAGGAAACGTGGAGCAATCTCCAGCTTGCGCTGCGCCTCGGCGCGCGCCCGCGCCAGGTCGTGACGACGACGCCGCGCCCGACCGCGCTGCTGAAGCGGCTCCTCAAGGCCCCCGGCGTCTTCAACGCGCACGCGACGACCTATCAGAACGCGCAAAACCTTTCCCGCGCTTTTCTCGATGAAATCGCAGCGGCCTATGAAGGGACTTCCCTCGGCCGCCAGGAACTCCATGGCGAGCTCATCGAGGATGTCGCGGGGGCCCTGTGGACGCGGGCGATGATCGAAACCTCCCGCATCTCCGCGCCGCAGGGCTTTTCTTCAGCGCTCGACCGCGTCGTCGTCGCGGTCGATCCGCCTGCGTCGAGCGGCGAGGGCGCGGACGAATGCGGCATCGTCGTCGCCGGCGTGCTGGCGACGGCGGAGGGGCGCACCGCCTACGTGCTCGCCGATCGCTCCGCAGGCGGACTGTCGCCGCGCGACTGGGCGCGGCGCGCGGTCGCCGCCTATCACGAATTCGACGCCGACCGCATCGTCGTTGAGACGAACCAGGGCGGGGAGATGGTGCGCGAAGTCATTCGCGGCGTCGACCCGACGGTCGCCGTGCGCGACGTGCGGGCGAGCCGGGGAAAGCGCGTGCGCGCCGAACCGGTCGCGGCGCTCTACGAACAGGGGCGCGTGCGCCACGCAGGCGCCTTCCCCGCGCTCGAAGACCAGATGACCAGCTTCACCGGCGCCGGCGGCGAGAGCCCGGCCAAAAGCCCGGACCGTCTCGACGCGCTCGTCTGGGCGATCACCGACCTTCTCTTGCGCCGCGAAACCGCGCCGCGCGTCAACCGGATTGGATAGGAGAGACCTCGTTGTTTTCCGACACCCCAAAACGCCGTCACCCCGGGGCCGCGCGACGCGCGGAACCCGGGGTCCATCGCCCGACCCTGCGAGAAAAAGACGGATCCCGGGTTCGCGGGCTGCGCCCGCGCCCCGGGATGACGGCGGCCCCTGTTGGGAGCCGCGCGTCATGATCCCGCTCTTTGAACGGAAAAAATCCGCCGCGCGCGCGCTGACCGCCCTCTCGCGGCCCGGCGATCCCGTATGGACGCCGCGCGATTACGCAAGCCTCGCGCGCGCCGGCTATCAGAAGAACGTCATCGCCTATCGCTCCATCCGGCTGATCGCGGAGGCGGCGGCCTCGGCGCCCTTGCGCGTCGTCGAGGGGGCCCAAGTGATGAGCGCGCATCCGCTCCTCGACCTTCTCGACCGTCCGAACCCGGATCAATCCTGCCAGACGCTGCTTGAAACCGTCTACGGCTATCTCGAAACGGCGGGCAACGCCTATGTCGAGGCCGTCAGGCTCGACGGCGAGGTGAGGGAGCTCTACGCGCTCCGCCCGGACCGCATGAAGGCGATCGCCGGCGCGGACGGATGGGCGGCGGGCTATGAATATTCCGTCGACGGACGCAAAACGCGCTACCTGCGCGGCGCGGACGGGTTTTCGCCCGTCCTGCATCTGAAGCTCTTTCACCCGACCAACGATCATTACGGCTTCGCGCCCCTTGAGGCCGCCGCGACCGCGGTCGACTTTCACAACGCCGCGCTCGCCTGGAACAAGGCCCTTCTCGACAACGCCGCGCGGCCCTCGGGCGCGCTCGTCTACAAGGGGCCGGACGGCGCGGAAAACCTCACCGCGGAGCAGTTCGAGCGCCTCAAGGCCGAGCTTTCCTCCGCCTATTCCGGAATCGCCAACGCAGGACGACCCCTGGTCCTCGATGGCGGCCTCGACTGGAGGTCCATGTCGCTCTCCCCAAGCGACATGGACTTCGTCGAGGCGAAAAACGGCGCGGCGCGCGAAATCGCGCTCGCCTTCGGCGTGCCCCCGCAACTCCTCGGCATCCCGGGCGATAATACGTACGCCAATTATCGCGAGGCGAACCTCGCCTTCTGGCGCCAGACGGTGCTGCCGCTCGTCCGGAAGACCGCCTCGGCGCTCTCCGCCTGGCTCGCGCCCCAGTTCGGCGGCGCGCGTCTTGAGGTCGACGCCGGCGCCGTCGACGCGCTCGCCGCCGACCGCGACGCCCACTGGGCGCGCGTCAGCGCGGCGGCGTTCCTCAGCGACGCGGAAAAACGCCGCGCCCTCGGAATAGCGGAGGCGGGCGATGAGTGAGGCGAGCGTCATGACTGTCGACAAGCGCCTGTCGCTCGCCGCGCTCATCGCCGTCGGCGTGCAGACCGCGCTCGCGCTGATGTGGACCGGCGCGGCGGCCGAGCGTCTGCGCGCCGTCGAAGCGCAAGCGGCCGGCGCTGAGGAGCTCTCCGTTCGCCTTGCGCGCCTCGACGAGCAGATGATCGCGATACGCGCCCAACTCCTCCGCATCGAGACGAAACTGGAGGGCGAGAGATGAGCGGGACCTCCCTTCACCTCCGCCGTGCGCAAGCGCCTTTGCAATTTAAACCCGTCACCCCGGGGCGCGACGAAGTCGCGAACCCGGGGTCCATTTCTCCGCGGGCGCCAGCGCGCTGGATTCCGGGTTCCGCCTTCGGCGGCCCCGGAATGACGGCGCAAGAGGCGTGGGCGATCGCTCGGCCGGCCGAAGAAAGAGCCCCCCAATGACCGGCAAACTCCGCATCGAGGGCTGGGCGTCGATTTACGGCGAGGCCGATCTCAAGGGCGACGTGATCGCGCCGGGCGCTTTCCGCGCGTCGCTCGACCGTCTCGGCGCGAGCCAAGTGAAGATGCTCTCGCAGCATGAAACCGAAACGCCGATCGGGCGCTGGCTCGATTTCGAGGAGCGCGCGAAAGGCCTCTACGCGATCGGCGAGATCACGCGCGAAACGCAAGCGGGGCGCGAGACCGCGCATCTCATCGAGGAAGGCATCCTCGACGGCCTGTCGATCGGCTTCAACGCGGTCCGCGCCGAAGCGCTCAAAGGCGGCCGGCGCATCATCGAGGCCGCGCTCTGGGAAGTGTCGATCGTCACCTTCCCGATGGCGCCGCGCGCGCGCCTCACCGTTCCCTTCGCCGCCTCCGACGAGACGGCGATCGCCGAATTCGCCGCCACGGTCCGCCGCGCGGCGCGCCTTCTATCCGCCTGAACCCCACATGTCAGTACAAGGAGTATCAAAGGACATGGAGACCAAGCACCAGAACCCGAACGGCGACGTCAAGGCCGCGATGCGCGACTTTCTGACCGCCTTCGAAAGCTTCAAGACCGCCAACGACGAGCGCCTCGCCGCGATCGAGAAGAAGAAAGAAGACGCGCTCCTCGCCGATAAGGTCGAGCGCATTTCAAAGGCGCTCTCCGACCAGAAATCGGCGCTTGACCGCATGGCGCTCGCCAGCCAGCGCCCGGCGATCGCGCCGGCGCGCGAGGAGACCGAGAAGAAGCAGGCGATTCTCAGCTATATGCGGAAGGGCGACGCCTCGGCGCTCCATGCGCTCGACCGCAAATCGCTGAACGCCGGCGTCGAGGCGGAAGGCGGTTATCTCGCGCCGGAGCCGACCGAGCGCATCATCGCCGCGGCCGTGCGCGACATCTCGCCGATCCGCCAGATCGCGACGGTGCGCGAGATCGGCGTGACGAGCTTCAAGAAGCCCGTGAGCCTCGGCGGCGGCGCGGCGGGCTGGGTCGGCGAAACCGGCGGACGCGTCGAGACCCAGACGCCGACGCTTTCCTCGATCGAGTTCCCGACGATGGAGCTCTACGCGATGCCGGCGGCTTCGCAGACGCTGCTCGACGACGCGGTCGTCGACATCGAACAATGGCTCGCCGACGAGGTGCAGGGCGAATTCGCCGCGCAGGAGACGGACGCTTTCGTCAACGGCGACGGCGTCAATAAGCCGAGAGGCTTCCTTTCCTATACGAAGACGCCCGAAGCGACGCGGGGGCCGAGCGAGATCGGCTACATCGCGACGGGCGCGGCCGGCGCCTTCGCCGCGGCGAACCCCGCCGACACGATCCTCGATCTCATCTACGCGCCGAAACAGGCGTTCCGCGCGAATGCGCGCTTCGTCATGAACCGCAAGACCTTGAGCGTCGTCCGCAAGTTCAAGGACGCCGACGGCAACTACCTCTGGCAGCCCTCGGTCGCCGCCGGCGCGCCCTCGACGCTCTTCGGCTATCCGGTGACGGAAGCCGAAGACATGCCGGATGTCGGCGCGAGCGCCTACTCCGTCGCGTTCGGCGATTTCGCGCGCGGCTATCTCGTCGTCGACCGCCAGGGCGTCAGGATCCTCCGCGATCCTTATTCGGCCAAGCCCTACGTCCTCTTCTACACGACGAAGCGGGTCGGCGGCGGCGTGCAGAATTTCGACGCGATCAAATTGCTGAAGTTCGCGGCGAGCTGAGGAGAAGGGATTAGGGATTTGGGATTTGGGATTAGGACAAGGCGCCTGAACCCCGATCCCCTTCTCTAATCCCTAATCCCAAATCCCCAATCCCTCCCAAGGACCAGTTGCGTCATGTCCCTCACGCTTATCACTCCGCCTACGGAAGAACCAGTCTCGCTCGCCGCTTTCAAGGCGCATGCGAAGATCGACGGCGCGGATGAAGACGCCGCGCTCGAAGGCTTTCTCCTCGCCGCGCGCCGCACGATCGAGGCGCGCTACGCCGTCGCGATGATCGCGCAGGGCTGGCGCCTTCGGCTCGATCTCGCCGCGCGCGAGACCCTGCTGCCGCTGTCGCCGGTGTTGTCGGTCGATTCCGTCGGCCTCATCCGCGGCGGCGTCACGGAAAGCCTGCCGCTCTCGGCCTTCGAGGCGGAAACGGGCGCGGTCGGGCGCGTGCGCCTCAAAGCTTCCTATCCGGACGCCGGCCTCGTCATCGCCTTCACGGCGGGCTGGGCGAACGCCGCCTCGCTGCCGGAAGAAATGAAGCTCGCGGTCAAGACGCTCGCCGCGCACTTCCATGAACGCCGCGAAGGCGAGGAGGAAGGCAGGCCTTCGGGCGTCGTTCGGCTGTTGTCCGCCTACAGACAGGTGCGGCTGTGATCGGCGGATTGAAGCACCAGATCGACCTCCTCACCGCGACGAAGATCGCGGACGCCGCCGGCGGCCATGCGGTCAGCTACACGACGGCGGCGCGCGTCTGGGCGGCGGTGACGCAGCTTCCGGCGATCGTCGCGCAATCGGGCGGGCGCCAGACGCGTCTTGAACGGATCGAGGCGCGCATCCGCCGCCGCCACGCCGTCAGCCTCGGCCAGAGGCTCGAATGGCGCGGCAAGCTCTATGAGATCGTGTCGATCGAAGATGAGGGCGCGGGCGAGCGCTATGTCACGCTGATCGCGGAGGAAACGCGATGAGCGATTTTGACGACGGCGCGGCCTTCGCGCTGCAGGCGGCGATGCTCGCCGCGCTCGCCGCGGATGCGGGCGTGAAAGCTCTCATCGGCGATCCCCCGCGCATCCATGACGGCCCGTCGAAGAAAAAGGTCTTTCCCTTCGTATCCTTCGACGAAGCGCGGGCGAGCCCCTTCGGCCCCGCCCCCGGCCATGTCGAGCACGACATCCGGCTCTCCGTCCATTCGCGCTATGAAGGGCGGCGCGAGGCGAAGGAGATCGCGGCGGCGCTTGTCGGCGTCCTCCATCATGGAGAGCTCGCCGTCAGCGGCCGGCGCCTCGTCTCCTTGCGCGCCGTCTATTCCGACATCTTCCATCGGCCCGACTCCGACGCGCACCAGGCGATCCTCCGATTTCGCGCGGTGACGGAGAAGGTATGAGGCGCGCGCATCTTACGGGCCCGCACCCGCCGCTTCGCGGCGTACCTCTCCCTGCGGGAGAGGCAAGGGGCTCTCCAACCTCTCCCGCAGGGAGAGGTTGCGCCGCAGGCGCGGGTGAGGGCCTTCAAACACAAACCCACAGGAGACTCACATGACCGCGCAGCGCGGCAAGGACATGCTCGTCAGGATCGGCGACGGCGGCAGTCCGGAAAGCTTCACCACCGTCGCCGGCCTCCGTACACGGACCTTCTCGCTCAACGCGCGCGAGGTCGACGCGACGCATTCCGAATCGGGCGGCTGGCGGGAGCTTCTCGCCGGCGCCGGGGTCAGGCAGGCCGCCGTCGCGGGCGCCGGCGTCTTCCTCAACGACGCCGCGGCGCTTGAACTGCGCGCGGCGTTCTTCGCCGGCGCGGTCCGGAATTTCCGGCTTTCCGTGCCGGGGCTTGGAACGATGACCGGGCCCTTTCTCATCGCCAATCTCGATTACGCCGGCGACCATGACGGCGAGGCGACGTTCTCGATCGCGCTCGCCTCGGCCGGGGCGATTTCGTTCGAGGTCGAGCCATGAGCGGCTACCGCCCCGGAGACGCGACGCTGACGGTCGGCGGCGAGCGGGTGACGCTGCGCCTCACCCTCGGCGCGCTCGCTGAAATCGAGGACCGGCTCGGCGGCGGCGACTTTTCCGAACTCGCGCGCCGTCTTGAAAAGCCCGGCGTCGGCCATCTCCTCATTCTCATCGAGGCGCTGTCGGCCGGCGGCGGCCGGCGATTGTCCGCCCGCGAACTGACGACGGCGGCGATCGACCTCGCCGAGGCCGCGCGCGCCGTCGCGAAGGCCTTTGCGGCGCTTGCGCCGGAGGGGGAGAAGGCATGATCCCCTTCCGCCAATGGCTCTCTTTCGCGGTCGCGGGGCTCGGGCTCGATCCTGAGACCTTCTGGGCCCTGACGATCACCGAATGGCGCTGGCTGACGGCGCGGGCCGCGCCAGACGCGCTGACGCGCGGCGGGCTCGACGCGCTGATCGCTCTTTATCCGGATAATCTCCCATGACCGACAATCCTCACCTTTCCTCGGGCGTCAGCGCGGCGGGCGCGGAAATCTCCCGCGTGGCGCGCGATGAAATCGTCCCCGCCGCGCGCCTCATCGAGGACGCCTTCGCGGGCGCGGCCCGTTCAATCGAGCGCGATCTCGTGCGCGCGGCGCGCGCCGGCGAAGTGTCGCTGAAGGGCCTCTCGCGCGCGATCCTCAATGATTTGAAACGCGCCGCGATCGACAGCTTCATCCGGAAGCCCGTTGAAAACCTCGTCTTCTCGGCGCTGTCGGGCGCCTTCGGCGGCGGCCGGGCGGAGGGCGGCTTCGTCGCCGCAGGGCAGAGCTATCTCGTCGGCGAGCGCGGGCCTGAACTCTTCACCCCCGCCGCCTCGGGCCGCATCGGCGCGGGAACGGCGGCGCCCGTCAACGTCTCGATCACGCTTCCGGGCGTCACCGACGCGGCGTCGTTCCGCAATTCCGAAACCCAGATCGCGGCGAGCCTCGCGCGGGTGATCGCGAAGGGAGCGAGAAATCAGTGAACGGAGTTTTCGCCCATCATCAACTCTCCCGTCATTCCGGGGCCGCCGAAGGCGGAACCCGGAATCCATCGTCCGAACGCGCGGCCGGCGCCGGACCCCGGGTTCGCGGCTCCGCCGCGCCCCGGGGTGACGGAATAGTCTTGCGCCGCAAGCCCGGGAGCAGATCGCAATGACCCCCTTCCATGACGTCCTTTTCCCGCTCGACATCGCGCTCAATTCCGAAGGCGGGCCGGTCAGGAAGACCGAGATCGTCGCGCTCGTCTCGGGCCATGAACAGCGCAACGCGCAATGGGCCCATTCCCGGCGCAGCTGGAACGCCGGCTACGGCGTCAAGTCGATGGCCGATATCGAAAAGGTGACGGCGTTCTTCGAGGCGCGCCGCGGCCGCCTGCATGCCTTCCGCTTCCGCGATCCGTTCGATCACCAGTCGGCGCCTTACGGAAAGGCGGTGACGCCGCTCGACCAGGCGATCGGCGCGGGCGACGGGACGGCGCTCAATTTCCCGCTGATGAAGACCTACGCCTCCGGCGGCGCGGAATATCGCCGCCGCATCGCGAAGCCTGTCGCGGGCGCGGTGCGCGTCGCCGTCGGCGGCGTTGAAACGGCGGCGTTCACCGCCGACGATACGACGGGCGTCGTCACCTTCGCGGTCGCGCCGCCGGCGGGCGCCGTCGTGACCGCCGGCTATCTTTTCGATTGTCCGGCGCGGTTCGACGCTGACGCGCTGCGCATCAATCTCGCGGCTTTCCGCGCCGGCGACATCCCGTCGATCCCGCTGATTGAGGTGCTTCTCTGATGCGCGCGTTCGGGACGTCTTTCGCCGCGCATCTCGCCTCCGGCGCGACGACGCTCGCGACCTGCTGGAAGATCACGCGCGCCGACGGCGCCATTCTCGGTTTCACCGATCATGACGCGGCGCTGTTCTTCGACGACTGCCTCTTCGCGCCTCAGACGGGCGCCGACGGCGCCGCGCTCCAATCCTCCGCCGATCTTGCCGTCGACAATACGGAGATCGCCGGCGCGCTCGACCATGACGCGCTGTCGGCCGAAGACCTCGCCAGCGGACGTTATGACGGCGCGCAGGTCGAGATCTGGCGCGTCAACTGGGCGGACGTGTCGGCGCGCGCGCTCCTGAAACGCGGCGTCATCGGCGAGGTCGTGCGCGAAGGCGCGCGCTTCCGCGCCGAGATTCGAGGGCGCGGCGAGCGCCTCGACCGCGTCGAAGGCCGCATCTTCCAGCGCGGCTGCGACGCCGTTGTCGGCGACGCGCGCTGCGGCGCCGACCTCTCGGCGCCCGCGTTCCGGGGGCAGGGCGTCGTCACCGCCGTGCTCGACGACCAGCGCTTTCTGGCGAGCGGGCTCGGCGCCTTTGCGCCCGGCTGGTTCGCCGAGGGCGCGCTCCTCTGGACCGGCGGCGCCAATGCGGGTGCGCTGAGCGGCGTCAAGGCGCATGACAAGAACGCCGGCGCCGACGCGCTGTCCTTGTGGCTCCCTTCGGGGCGTGCGGTCGCGGCGGGCGACGCCTTCACCGTGACGGCCGGCTGCGACAAACGCGCCGAAACCTGCGCGGCGAAATTTTCCAACCTCATCAATTTCAGAGGCTTTCACCTGATGCCCGGCGACGATTTCGCGATCTCCTACCCGCTGAAGGCTGAAAAGAACGATGGAGGAAGAAGATGAGGGATGAAGAGCCGCAGGCGAGGCAGGGGTCTCACCTCCCCCTCGCGGGGAGGTCGAAATCGCGCAGCGATTTCGGGTGGGGAGAGGCCCTCAACACGGGGGCTGCGCACGCCTCCGCCATTCCGACCCCCACCCAAAACGGCTTCGCCGTTTCGGCCTCCCCGCAAGGGGGAGGCGCAGGAAGACCCTGCGTCGCCCGCGCGCGCATCGTCGCCGCGGCGCGCGCCTGGATCGGCACGCCTTACGTCCATCAGGCGGCGGCGAAAGGTCAGGGTACGGACTGCCTCGGCCTCATCCGCGGGCTCTACGCCGAACTCCACGGCGCCGAGCCCGAAGCCCCGCCGCCTTACACGCCCGACTGGAACGAAGCGCGCGCGAGCGAGGAGCCGCTGCTCAGCGCGGCGCGAAGGCATCTCGCGCCGGTCGCCGGCGCGATCCTCCCCGCCCAGATCCTCATCTTCCGCATCCTGCCGGCAGGTCCCGCGAAACATTGCGGCGTCGCCGTCAGCGAAGATCATTTCGTCCACGCCTATGCCGGCCGCGCCGTCGTCGAGAGCTGGCTGTCGCGCTGGTGGATCGAACGCCTCGCCGGCGTGTTTGAATTTCCGGGAGTTGAAGAATGATGAAGAAAGGCCCTCACCCGTCTCGCTGCGCTCGCCGACCTCGCCCTCCGGGAGAGGTGAAGGCGCCCTCAACCTCTCCCACAGGGAGAGGTCGCGCCGCAGGCGCGGGTGAGGGCCTGCAAAAAGGATCGAACCGATGGCCCAGCTGATCCTCTCCGCGGCGGGCTCCGCATTTTCCGGCGTCGCGAAAGCGGGGCTTGGGACGATCCTTGCACGGACGGTCGCCTCTACGGCGGCGGCTTACGCCGCGGGCGCCGCCGAGCGGCTGATCTTCGGGCCGAGAAAGCGCACGGTCGAGGGCCCGCGCCTCCAGGGCTTCCAGATCCAGTCCTCGACGGAAGGCGCGGGCGTCCCGCGCGTTTACGGGCGCGCGCGCATCGCCGGCCAGCTCATCTGGGCCGCCAATTTCCGCGAAACGCTGAACGAAACGACGGAATCCTCCGGGGGCAAGGGCGGCCGGCTCGCGGCGTCGAAAACGACGGTGCGGGAATATCTCTACTCGCTCTCCTTTGCGGTCGGCCTTTGCGAAGGGCCGATCGACCGCGTCGCGCGCGTCTTCGCCGACGGCAAGCCCTTCGACATCTCGAAGCGCAATGTCCGCATCCATCGCGGGACCGAAGATCAGACGCCGGACGATCTCATCGCCGCAGTCGAAGGGGCGGCGCCCGCCTTTCGCGGCCTCGCCTATGTCGTCTTTGAAGACCTGCCGCTCAAGGAGTTCGGCAACCGCATCCCGCAGCTCTCCTTCGAGATCGAAAAATCGCTCGCGCAGGACGATCCGGCCGCGCTCGAAAACGCGCTCGCCGCCGTCACGATCATTCCGGGCTCCGGCGAGTTCGTCTATGGAACGGCGCGCGTGACGCGTGAGGCGGGGGAAGGCGTGACGCTTCCCGAAAACGCCAACAACAATGACGGCGTCACGGATTTCACCGCCTCGCTCGACGGGCTCCTCAGCGCCGCGCCGAATCTCGGCGCGGCCGCGCTCGTCGTCTCGTGGTTCGGCGACGATCTCCGGGCGGGGTCCTGCGCCTTGCGGCCCGGCGCCGAGATCGCGGAGAAAACGACAAGCCCGGCGGCGTGGCGCGGCGGCGGCGTTTCACGGGGCGAGGCGCGCCTCGTCTCGCAGATCGACGGGCGCCCCGCCTATGGCGGCACGCCGGACGACAAGGGCGTCATCGAGGCGATCATCGCGATGAAGGCGAAGGGCCTCGCCGTCATGCTTCACCCGTTCATTCTGATGGATATTCCGCCCACGAACAGCCTCACCGCGCCGGACGGGGCGCCGTCGCAGCCCGCTTTCCCCTGGCGCGGGCGCATCAGCGCGGGCGCCGCCGATGGAACCGCAGAGGCCGCAACGGCGGTCGCGGCCTTTTTCGGCGCCGCCCAGCCGCATCATTTCACCCGCGCGAACGGCGCCGTCACTTACGCCGGCCCCGCCGAATGGTCGTTCCGCCGGATGATCCTCCATTATGCGCATCTTTGCGTTCTCGCCGGCGGGGTCGAAGCGTTCCTCATCGGGTCGGAGCTGCGCGCGCTTTTGCGCACGCGCGACACTGGCGGAAATTTCATCGCCGTCGCCGCCATGAAGACGCTCGCCGCTGACGTGCGCAGCGTGCTGGGGCCGGAAGCGAAAATCTCCTACGGCGCCGACTGGTCGGAATGGCAGGGCGTGACGCTGGCGGACGGCAAGTTCTTCCATCTCGATCCGCTGTGGGCCGACGCGAACATCGACTTCATCGGCATCGATCAATACGCCCCGCTCGCCGACTGGCGCGACGGTTTCGATCATCTCGACCTCAACGCCGGCTGGCGTTCCGGCCATGACCGCAGTTATCTCGCCGCCAATATCGAGGGCGGGGAGAATTTCGACTGGCGCTATGCGAGCGAAGCCGACCGCGCCGCGCAAATCCGCACCCCGATCACCGATGCGCTGGGGGAGCCTTTCGTCTGGCGCGCGAAGGACATTCGCGGCTTCTGGGAAAACGCCCATCACGACCGGCCGGGCTTCATCCGCAGCATGAGCCCGACGCCCTGGATCCCGCGCTCGAAACCGGTGCGCTTCACCGAGCTCGGCGTTCCCGCCATCGACAAGGGCGCGAACGCGCCCAACGTCTTCTTCGACGCGAAATCGTCGGAGTCGCAGACGCCGCCCTTCTCGTCGGGCGCGCGCGACGACCTCATCCAGCGCCGCGCGCTGGAGGCCGTCCACGCCTATTGGCGCGATCCGGCGCGGAACCCGGTATCGTCCGTCTACGGCGGACCGATGATCGAGACGGACCGCTTCTACGTCTATGCGTGGGATGCGCGGCCCTTTCCGTTCTTCCCGGCGCGCGCTGACATCTGGGGCGACGGCGAAAACTGGGCGCGCGGCCACTGGCTGAACGGGCGCCTGACGCGCGCGCCGCTCGATGCGCTCCTCGCCGCGCTCGCGGGCGCCGGGGCCGACGCCTCGGCGGCGGCGGGCTCGCTCGCCGGCTATGTGATCGACCGCCCGCTCTCCCCGCGCCAGGCGATCGATCCCCTGGCGGACGTATTCCAGATCGACATGATCGAAACGCCGGACGCCTTGCGCTTCACGGCCCGCGGCGGACCGCCGGTCGCGAGTTTCAGCGCGACCGACTTCGCGGAGACGGACGGTTCAGGCGGCGGGGGCCCGGCCTTCACGCTCTCCGTCGCGCAAGTCGGCGACCTGCCGACGGCGGTGCGGCTCTCTTACATCGACGAGGGGGGCGACTATCGCCCGGCGGTCGCGGAGGCGCGCCTGCCCTTTGAGGCCGAAACGCGCGAGGCGGGATTTGAAATCGCCGCGGTGATGGATGAGGCGCAGGCGGGCGCGCGCGCCCGCTCGCTCCTCGCCGACGCCAGCGTGATGCGCGAGACGATCTCCTTCGCGTTGCCGCCCTCGGCG
>CAZOEB010000071.1:0-17427 GCA_964578685.1 uncultured Caulobacterales bacterium | reverse complement strand
GGCGCGGCGTTTCTTTCGTCGCGCTCACGCTGTCGCCGAAAACCGGCGCCGACGCCGCCGCCGTCGCGCGCGGCCTTTTTGACGAAGCGCTGCGCACGGCCGGGCGCCTCGTGCGCGCCGAAGACATGATCGCCAAGCTGACGACGACGACCATGGTGATCATGCTGCGCGGAACGCGGCGCGGCGACGCCGACCGCGTCGCCCGCCGCCTCGAAGGCGTCATCACCGGCGTTCAGCCGCGCGCGACGCTCGAATTTTGGGACGTGCGCGCCTCCGCCATTGAACGCACGCCGGGGATGGAGTTCGAGCGCGTGATCGCCGCGCTCGTCGCGGACCTGCGCAGCCGGCGTGAGCCCAAGAGCGCATGATCGGGTGCGCATTCCCGTTTTACATCCGCCGTCACGCCTGCGCCGCGATCTCCGCCAGCATCCCGAGGATCTTCACGCAGCCTTTGAGGCGCGCTTTCTCATCCGGCCAGTTCTGCTGAAACACGAGTTTCTGGTCCGGACGGAGTTTGACGTCGAAGGCTGACTTCGAAATGAACTTCACGAGGCCCGCCGGATTGGCGAACTTGTCATGCCGGAACGTGACGACGGCCCCCTTTGGACCCGCGTCGATCTTCCCGGCGCCCGCACGGCGGCAGAGGTCCTTGATTTTCACGATCTGGAGAAGCTGCTCGACCTCCGCCGGCAAAGGCCCGAAGCGATCGACAAGCTCCGCAGCGAAGGATTCGATATCTGCGTCTTCGCGCAAATCCCCAAGGCGCCGATAAAGGCCCATGCGGACGTTGAGATCGGAGACATAGTGCTCCGGTATCAGGACCGCGATGCCGACATTGATCGACGGCGACCATTGATCCTCGGCGGCGCTTTCGCCTCCCCGAAGCTCCAGCACCGCTTCCTCGAGCATGTGCTGGTAAAGCTCGACGCCGACTTCTTTCACTTGGCCTGACTGCTCTTCGCCGAGCAGATTGCCTGCGCCGCGAATGTCGAGGTCGTGGCTCGCCAGCGTGAACCCGGCCCCGAGCGTGTCGAGCGACTGCATGACTTTCAAACGCCGCTCCGCCGCCGGCGTCAGCGACTTTCGCGGCGAGGTCGTGAGGTATGCATAAGCGCGCAGCTTCGAGCGCCCGACACGTCCGCGCAGCTGATAAAGTTGCGCCAGGCCGAACTTGTCTGCGTGCTGAATGAGAATGGTGTTCGCCGTCGGAATGTCGAGTCCGGATTCGACGATCGTCGTCGAGACGAGCACGTCGAATTTTCCCTCATAAAAGGCGTTCATGATGTCTTCGAGCTCGCCGCCCGCCATCTGTCCGTGCGCGATCTTGAATTTCACCTCCGGAACCTGCTCGGTCAGAAACTCCGCGATGCCGTCAAGATCGGAAATGCGAGGCGCGACATAGAAGCTTTGCCCGCCCCGATAATGCTCGCGCAGCAGCGTTTCCCGCGCGACGATCGGATCGAACGGGCCGACGGTCGTGCGCACCGCTAGACGGTCGACGGGCGGCGTCGAGATCAGCGACAGATCCCTGATGCCGCTCATCGCAAGCTGCAGCGTGCGCGGGATCGGCGTCGCGGTCAGCGTCAGGACATGGGTGTCGGCGCGGAACTCCTTGAGGCGCTCCTTGTGCTTGACGCCGAAATGCTGCTCTTCGTCGACGATCACCATGCCGACATCGCGGAAGCTGATCGACTTCGACAGCAGCGCATGGGTGCCGACCACGATATCGACGGACCCGTCCGCGAGCCCCGCTTTCACTTTCGCCGCTTCCGGGGATGGGATCAGCCGTGAAAGACCGCCGACCTTCAGCGGAAAGCCTTTGAAGCGCTCGCGGAAATTCTTGAGATGCTGGCGCGCGAGGAGGGTCGTCGGGGCGATGACGGCGACTTGCCGCCCCGTCATCGCGACGATGAACGCGGCGCGCAGCGCGACCTCCGTTTTTCCGAAGCCGACATCGCCGCAGATCAGCCGGTCCATCGGCCGGCCCTTGGCGAGGTCCTCGATCACGTCGGCGATGGCGTTCTCCTGGTCCTCGGTCTCCGCATAGGGGAACCGCGCGCAGAACTCGTCATAGATCCCGGCGGGCGGGCCGATGAGGTCCGTCTGCTTCATCTCGCGCTTGGCGGCGATCGCGATCAGCTGCTCCGCCATCATCCGGATGCGGGCGCGAATGCGGGCCTTGCGGCCCTGCCAGCCGGCGCCGCCGAGCCGGTCCAGCGCCGTATTCGGATCGTCCGACCCGAAGCGCGAGAGAAGGTCGATGTTCTCTACAGGCAGGAACAGCTTGTCGCCGCCGGCATATTCAAGCTGCAGGCAGTCATGCGGCGCGCCCTGCACGTCGAGCGTCTTCAGCCCCGCATAGCGCGCGACGCCATGTTCGACATGCACGACGAAGTCGCCGACCGAAAGCGATGAAGCCTCGGTCAGGAAATTGTCGGCGCGCTTCCGGCGCCCCCGCCGCACGAGGCGATCGCCGAGAATATCCTGCTCGGAAATGAAGGCGACGTCTGCGGTCTCAAATCCGTTTTCGAGACCGATCAGCGCCGTCGCAATCTTCGCTTTTGACGCCAGCGCCTCCGGCCATGTCGCATAGTGCCCGATGTCGGCTGCGCCATGATCGGCGAGCACGGCGCGCATCCGGTCAGCGGAGCCTTCCGTCCAGCAGGCGATGAAGACACGCTTCTTCTGGGCGATCAGCGCATCTGCGTGATCTTTGACCGCCTCGAAGACGTTGAGGTTCGCCGTCTCCCGTTCGGCGGCGAAACTGCGCGAGACCTTCGCGCCGAACGAAAACGAACGCGCTCCCGACGGCGCTGAGAAGGGCGACAGCCGGCGCACCGGCGCGGCGCTGATCCGCGCGGACCATTCCTCAGCAGGCAGATAAAGCGCCTCCGGCGCCAGCGGCCGGTAGGCCGGCGCGGAAAACTCGCTGTTCCTGGGCCGCGCGATCGCCAGATCGTCGACGCGCGCGGAATAATGGTCCTTGATCGCCGCAAAGCGATCGCCGGCCGCTTCATCGGACAGATGCTCAAGAAAAACGAGCCCGTCGCCGATGAAATCGAACAGCGTTTCCGTGCTCTCGTAGAAGAGCGGCAGCCAGTGCTCCATTCCGGCATGTTTGCGGCCCGCGCTGACGGCTTCATAGACTGGGTCGTCCGATGCGGCGCCGAACATCGTCCGGAACCCGGCCCGGAAGCGCGCGATCGTGTCGTCGGTCAGAAGGACTTCGGTCGCCGCCGCCAGCTTCACGCCCGGCAATTGCCGCGTCGTTCGCTGGCTCGCCGCATCGAAGGCGCGCACCGACTCCAGCGTGTCGCCGAAGAAATCGAGACGGATCGGTTCGTCAGCGCCGGGCGGAAAGAGATCGATAAGGCCGCCGCGAACCGCGAACTCCCCGGCCTCCCGCACGGTCGAGGCGCGCGTATAGCCGTTGCCGGCGAGATAATGCGTCAACCCCTCAATCGAAACGAGTTCGCCGGGCGTCGCAGAAAAGGCGGACGCGGCGATCACCTCCCGCGGCGGCGTACGCTGGATCGCGGCGTTGATGGTGGTGATGAGGATGATCGCGCCGCCCGAACGCGCGCTCGCCAGCAGCGACAGCGCCGCCATGCGCTGCGCCGTCACCGCGGGCGACGGCGACACGCGGTCGTAGGGAAGGCAGTCCCACGCGGGATAGTCGATTTTCGCAATCGCTGGCGCAAAGAAGTCGAGCGCCGCTGTCATGTCGGCCGCGCGGGCCGCATCGCGCGCTACATAAACGACGAGGCCGCCGCGCGCATCGGCGGCTTCTGCGATCGCCATCGCCGCCGCGCCGTCCGGCGCATCGTACACGGTAAAGCTTGCGTCGCTGCGCCAGCCCTCATCGGTCGATATCTTCTGGGCACCCGATACGATCGCCATCGCAACGCCTCAAACACCAACGCGCGGCCGCCGGATTTGGCGGTCGCGTGACAGGCGACGGCTGATAGCCTCCGCTCTCCCCGGGTTCAAGGGCGCTTGGAGGCGTCGTACGCGCGCATCTTCGCGATCAGGTCGTGATCGATATTGGCCGGCGGCTCGCCAGCCCCCGTCACCCACGCATAAAGGTCGTAATCATTGAACGACAAGATCGCCTCAAACGCTTCGAGCTCGCGCTCGCTCATGCCCGGCAGCGCCGCCGCGGCGAAACCCCCTATAAGAAGGTCCGCCTCCTTGAAGCCGCGATATCGGGCCCGGTGAAGAAGCATCTTGCGTCGGGTGTCTTCCGGATGAAGGGTCATGGCCCGCCTATAGCGGTTTCACGCATCGCCCGAAACGGGCGATAATGGCGCGCCATGCGCCCCTCGATTCTCAACCCGCTTTTCGCCGACGTGACCGCGCTGAGGGGCGTTGGGCCGCGTATCGCCGCGCTGATTGAAAAGACGGCCGGGCCGCAGGTCGTCGACCTCCTCTTCACGCGCCCCCAAGGCGTCATCGACCGCAGCCGGCGTCCAAAGGTCGCCCACGCCGAAACCGGATCGATCGCCACGCTCGAAGTGACCGTCGACAGCCATCATCCCTCGCCCGTCGTCAATCGCCCCTATCGCGTCATCTGTTCTGACGAGACCGGCTTCCTGACGCTCGTCTTCTTCAATGCGCGCGCCGACTACCTGACGCGAGTCCTGCCTGTCGGCGCGAGGCGGATCGTCTCTGGACGGATCGATGAATTCGGCGGCGCGCGGCAGATGGCGCACCCCGATCACATTGTCGATCCGGCGGACGACGCGGCGCTGCCGCTCTTTGAACCCGTCTATCCGCTGACCGCCGGCCTCTCCGCTGCGGTGATGCGCAAGGCGATGCAAGCCGCGCTCGCGCGGGCGCCGGCGCTGCCGGAATGGCAGGACGCCGAGTGGGTCCGGCGCATGCAGTTCCCATCCTGGCTCGATGCGCTGAAAGCTGCGCACAGCCCGGCTTCGCAGGCCGATCTCTCCCCTTCGGCCCCGGCGACCTCACGCCTCGCCTATGATGAACTTCTCGCCAACCAGCTTGCGCTTGCGCTCATCAGAAAGGCGCGGCGCAAGGCCGCCGGACGCAGCTTTCCGCCGAAGGGCGACCTTGTCGCGCGCGGCGTCAAATCGCTCCCGTTCAATCTCACCGCCGCGCAAAAAGACGCGCTGCGGGAGATCATGGCCGATCTTCAGTCTCCCGATCGCATGGTGCGTCTCATTCAGGGGGATGTCGGATCAGGCAAGACCGTCGTCGCCTTTCTCGCCATGCTGCGCGTCATCGAACACGGCGCGCAGGCCGCGCTCCTTGCGCCCACCGAGATCCTCGCGCGCCAGCATGTCGAAACGCTGGGGCCGCTTGCTGAGAGGCTTGGCGTCTCACTCGACCTGATGACCGGTCGCGACAAGGGGCAGACGCGTGAGCGCAGACGCGCTGACGCCGCCAGCGGCAAGACGCGGATCGTCATCGGAACGCACGCGCTCTTTCAGGAGGATGTCGCCTTCGCCGATCTTGGTCTCGTCGTCATCGACGAGCAGCATCGCTTCGGCGTCAAGGAACGCGCCGCGCTCGCCGCCAAAGGCAAGGCCGCGGACCTCATCGTCATGACCGCGACGCCGATCCCGCGCACGCTGGCGCTCACCGCTTATGGCGATATGGACGCGACGGCGATCCGCGAGAAACCCCCTGGCCGAAAGCCGGTCGACACGCGCGCGCTGCCGATCGAGCGCCTCGACGAGGTCGTCGCCGCGATGGGCCGCCTCATCGATCGGGGCGATCAGGCCTATTGGGTGTGCCCGCTGGTCGAAGAATCCGAATTCGTGCCGATGACGGCTGCGGAAGAACGCTTCCGGCACCTTCACGGACTTTTCGGCGACCGGGTCGGTCTCGTGCACGGCAAAATGCCGCCGGCGGAAAAGGACGCGGTGATGGACCGCTTCCACGCCGGCGCCCTTTCGCTGCTGATCGCCACCACCGTCATCGAGGTCGGCGTCAACGCCCCGAACGCCGTCGCGATGGTGATCGAACATGCCGAGCGTTTCGGCCTCGCGCAGCTCCATCAGTTGCGAGGTCGCGTCGGGCGCGGCGACAAGTCCGCAAGCTGCATCCTGCTTTACAAGGGGCCGCTCGGCGAGACGGCGTCGGCGCGGCTGAAGATTTTGCGCGAGACTGAAGACGGCTTCCGCATCGCCGAAGAAGACTTGCGCCTGCGCGGCGCCGGGGACCTTCTCGGGCCTGCGCAGTCCGGTCTGCCCCGACTTCATTTCGCCGACTACGCCGTCCACGGCGAACTGCTGCTGGCGGCGCGCGATGATGCGGCGATGATTGTCGAGCGCGATCCGAGGCTTGAAACGCCGCGCGGCGAAGCGCTGCGGGCGCTGCTCTACCTTTTCAAGCGGGACGACGCCGTCAAACTGCTTCGCGCGGGATAAAGGTTACTTGCCGCCGAAGCGTTGCAGCAGGGATCGCCGCTCGTTTGCAGCGTGCTCCGCCATCTGCTCGAGCTTTCTGACTGCGTCTTCGGGCGATGAAAACTCCGGGACGACGAGCCCCAGGGAAAAGACGACCTTCGCCGCGTCTTCGATCGACATCGTCAGGGAAATCAGATCCCTGCGCGGCAAATAGATCAGAAACCCCGAGGTCGGGTTGGGCACCGTCGGTACGAAGACGCCGATCAGGTCTGAATCAGCGCCGCCCAAGCGGTGTTTCACCTCGCCAAGGGCGTCACCTACGACGAAGCAGATCGCCCACAATCCTTGCCGCGGATACTGAATAAGGCCGACTTCCTTGAACGACCGTGCGGATTTCTGAAGCGCCGTTTCAAACACGTTCTTGAAAAAGCGGTGCAGGTTCCGGATGACCGGCATGGAGTCGAGGAGCTTTTCGCCCGTGCGGATCATCGCCCGCCCGAAGAAGTTCTTTGCGAACGCGCCGAGCGCGAGAATCGCGAGCACCGCGACGATCAGACCGAAGCCGGGAATGGCCTGCGTGATCGTTTCAAGACGGCTGTCGCCCGCCGGCAGCAACTTGCGGACGAAACCGTCGAGCTGCTTCATCGGCGAGGTGACGAACCAGTAAACGATGTAGGCGGTGATCGCCATCGGCGCGGCGACGACGATGCCGGCGATAAAGCTCGACCGGAGCCCGGACAGGAAACCGGCCTTCTGCGGCCGGATCAGCGGCGCTTCGAGCGGGCTCTTCGGCTCAGTTTTATCATTGGATTCGGACATGGCTCAGGTTGTCTTTTCGCCGGACGTCCATTCCCTTATCAGGGCCGGGGCAGGCGCCGCAATTCGCTCGGAGATCATTTGGCGGTTTATCCAGATCGCTTGACCGAATAAGGTCGCCGACGTGGCGAATCTTCGGCGCAAATCCTTGACCAAACGAAAATTGCCATCGCCCGGTTTGATCGCAGCGGGCCTCCTCGGTTCGGCGCTCATCGCCGCGGCTGCCGTCTTTCAGGACAGCATTTTTCGATTTGTAATGAGTCCGCGAACGCCGTTCCAGATCACGCCGCCGCCGCCGCCGCCCGAGTACGGCGCGCGCGGCGCCTGGCTTCTCTGGGCGGAGGCGCCGTCGAAGTCGATTGATGTCTTTTACGTGCACTCGACGACTTATTACCGACGGCGCCGCTGGAATGCGCCGATCAACCATGACGACGCCGACTCCATCCGCCGGCTCATCGCCGCGCCGAACGAGGCGGGCCCTTTCCTGCAGGTCGGCGACGTTTACGGTCCGCGCTACCGCGAGGCCACGGTCTATTCTCTCTTTACGCACAAATATGACGGCCTTGCGGCGCAGGAGCTCGCTTACGAAGACGTGCGCCGCGCGTTCGACGTCTTCCTCAGCGCGCGCGATCCTGAAAGGCCGCTGATGCTCGTCGGCTACGGCCAGGGCGGCCTGCATGTCCTCGGGCTGCTGAACCAGTATTTTCAAGGCGAGGTGAACCCGCTGCGGCACCGTCTGGCGGCGGCCTATGTGATCGGCTTTCCGACGCCGGCGCATTTTCTCAACCAGCTCAATCCCGCGTTTCCTGTTTGTGAGGACGCCGCGAGCGTCCGCTGTCTCGTTTCCTATGTCGATTACGAGGCGCGGTTCGATGAGGAGATGGCGCGGGCGCGGCGGAGGACGCTTGTCTGGGACCAAGCCGGCCATCTTCAGTCGGCGCCCGGCGATGCGCTTGTCTGCGTCAATCCGTTATCGTGGAAGCCTGGGGGCGATTATCAGGCGCCGTCGCAGCATAAGGGCGCAGCCTCAGCGACCGGAGTCGGCTTCGGCGCGCTGCCGCCGAAGATCGCCCGCGCAGTAGGCGCGCGCTGCGATCGCGGCATCCTTGTCGTCGATCGGCCGCGGCAGACCTATCTGCGGCGCAGCGCCTGGTACGGCGCCAAATGGAAGGCTCAGCCCTATAATCTCTTCTATTTCGATCTCGAAGAGAATGCGGCCTTGCGCGCGGCGACGCTCGCCGAGCGGTTGAAAACGGATCCGGAGATACTCGCCCCCATCGGCGACGCCGTTGACGTCGAAGACAGCCCGGTCAACAAGGTCCCCAACTAGAGCGTCACCAGATCGGGGAGCGCATGCGCGCGAAAATCAGAAAAGTCGTCATTCCCGTCGCAGGTCTCGGCACCAGGGTGCTGCCGGCGACGAAGTCCATTCCGAAGGAATTGCTGCCGGTCGTCGACAGGCCGCTGATCGACTACGTTGTCGCTGAGGCCCGCGATGCGGGGATCGAGCACATCGTCCTCGTCACCGGGCGCGGCAAAGGCGCGATCGAGGACTATTTCGATCACTCCTTCGAGCTTGAGATGACCCTGAAGGCCAAGAACAAGGCGGACATTCTCGCCAGCGTCGAAGCTGTCATCCCGCGCGCCGGCGACCTCTCCTATACGCGCCAGCAGGCGCCGCTGGGGCTCGGCCACGCGGTCTGGTGCGCGCGCGACATCATCGGGAACGAACCTTTTGCGGTGTCGCTGCCCGATGAAATCGTGCCCTCGCGGCCCGGTTTCCTGCGCCAGATGGTCGAGGCTTACGAAAAGGTCGGCGGCAATCTTGTGGCGGTTGAGGAGGTTCCGAGCACGGAAACCTCGAAATACGGCGTCATCGCGCCGAAGGCCCGCAAGGGCGACCTTATCGAAATTACGGGCATGGTCGAAAAGCCGAAGCCCGAGGTCGCGCCGTCGAATTTCCGCATCATCGGCCGCTATGTTCTCCAGCCCTCGATCTTTCGTCTCCTTGAAACGCAAGGCGCCGGCGCGGGCGGCGAGATCCAGCTGACCGACGCGATGAACCGCCTCAACGCGGCGGAAACCTTCCACGCGTGCCTTTGCGAAGGCGTCATCCATGATTGCGGGTCAAAGCTCGGCTGGCTGACAGCGAATGTGGACCTCGGCCTCAAGTCGCCGGAATTCGGCGCGGCTTTCGCGGATTATGTTCGTGAGCGGATGAAATAGCGCCGCCGCGCCGCATCATTACCGAGGCCGCTCAAATTCACCTACGGGCCAAGACCGGAAATTAGGACCCGGCCCTTCATCCTCGCTCCATGGGGCGAAGGGAGAAGTACAAGGTATTCCGTCCGCGCCGGCGCGCCTTTCTCGGGCGCCGGAAAGCGCTGCTGTCGCCCGGAACATGGGCTTTCGGCTTCCTCGGGATCGCCTTTGGCGCTGTCGTCAACAGCCATTGGACGCCGGGCGCGCGGGGGGATGAGGGCGCCGCCGAAGCGGTCGCCGTCCTTGCCGCGCCGCCGACCCAAGCCCCCCTTCCTTCAGCGGTGCAAACGTCGGAACCGGCCGTCGTCGCCCTCCCCGTTAACCTTGTCGTTGAAACTCTCCCCGGGACGCCCGACGAAAAGATCGATCCTCCGCCGACGGATGACGACGAAGCGCACACTGGCGCCGTCGCGAAGGTCATCGACGGCGACACCTTCTACCTTGACAGCGTCGAGTCGCGGTTCCGCCTTTGGGGCGTCGATGCGCCTGAGAAGAATGAGCCCGGCGCCGCCGAAGCCGCCGAGGCGCTGACGAACCTTGTCGCGGGCCGGACGCTCGCCTGCGTGGAAATGGATCGCGACCGCTACGCGCGCATCGTTGCGCGCTGCACGCTCGACGACGGCCGCGACATCGCACGCGTGCTCATCGATATCGGCGCCGCGGTCGAGATGACGCGCTACTCCGGCGGATTTTACGGCGGCTGACGGCGCTTTGCGCCGCGGTTGACGGAGCGCTATGGTCTGCGCTCGCTGCCGGAGGCCCACCATGAGATTTGCCGCCTTTATCGTTTTCGCCCTGATCGCCGCAGGTTGCAGCAAGGTTGACAAATCGAGCGGGACCGCTGCTGACGTTGCGTCCGAACCGCTGGCGCCGGCGACCTGGAACGGTCTGGCGAGCCGCTTTTCCAATAACGCCGGCGAGCCGGCTGGCGACGCGGTCATCGTCGACGCCAAGGACGGCGTGTTGTTGCGCCTGCGCGTCACGGGCCTGACGCCCGGCTGGCACGGCGCGCATATCCACATGACCGGGACCTGCGAGGATGCGGGTCAAGGCTTCAAGGCGTCCGGCGCGCATTTCGATCCGGAGAACCATGAGCACGGCCTTGAAAACGCCGCCGGCTCGGAACGCGGCGACCTTCCCAACATCTTTGCGGGCGCAGACGGAACCGCGACGGTCGAATTCTTCCGCGCGAATCTCCACCTTAATCCGTCAGAAGAGGCCGCGACCGAGAACGGCCCCTACCCCCTCCTCGACGACGACGGCTTCGCCATCATCATTCACGCCAAACCAGACGATCATACGACACAGCCGATCGGCGGCGCTGGCGACCGCGTCGCCTGCGCGGCGTTCAAGGGCTGAACAATGGACCGCCGCTCTTTCCTGATAGCGGGCGGCGCAGCGCTCACGGCGCCGTCGGCCGCGCGCGCCGCGAGAGATCATCTCGGGCGCTGGACGCCGCGCGCGGACATGCCGTTCGCGGCGCAGGAGATCTATCCAGCCGAGTTTCGCTGCGGCGGCGAGCCGGTCGTGGTCGTCGCCGGCGGCATCACGGCGGGCGACGGCGGCAAGCTGGGCGTCACCGATGCCTGCGCCTATTACGTCGCCGTCGCCGACATCTGGAATATCGCGGCGACGCTGCCGGCGCCGCGCCATCATCTTGCGCTCGCTTCGATGAAGGAGTCGCTTTTCGCCATCGGCGGTTTTGCGGCGGACGAGGCCGGACAGTGGCGGATGCAGCGCGATGTCTGGCGCATCGACGACCTGAACCGCGAGAATTGGCGCCCCGTCGCGCCGATGCCGCTGCCGCAGGCGGAGGCGGTGACGCTCTCGCATGACGGCTTCATCCATGTGATCGGCGGCCGCACGCCGAAGGGCGAACGCAATCAGGACTGGACCGACCAGACTGACACAGGGGCGCATTGGACCTATGATCCGAAGGAGGACACATGGAAGGCGCGCGCGCCGCTGCCCGTTCCCCGCAATAGCGCCGCCGGCGCCGTGCTCGGCGGCGAACTTTACGTCGTCAGCGGTCGCACCGTCGCGAACGGCAACACCCCGGTCTGCCACGCCTATGATCCCAAGGCGGACACATGGCGGGAGATCGCTTCGTTGCCGCGTCCGAGCGATCCGAAGGCGCCGCGCGGACAAGGGGGGCTGGCGGCCGCCGCCCTCAACGGGTCGATCTACGCCTTCGGCGGGGAGTGGTTTGGCGAAACGTCGGGCGTTTACGCCGACACGTTCGTTTATCGCCCAGAAAAGGAAATGTGGTTTCCGGACGCCGTCATGAGCAGGCCGCGCCACGGCCTCGGCGCCGTCGCGCTGGGCGATGCGATTTACGCCGTCGGCGGCGCGACGGGGCCGTCGGCGAACGGAACATGCGCCTATGTCGACCGTCTCGACCAATCGCCCCTGGGTTAGGGACCCTCACGGGCGTCGCATGCTTTCCGCCAGCAACAGCGCTCCCGTCACGCCGGCATTGTCGCCGAGCACCGGACGCACGATGTAATCGCCGAGATCGCCCTCAACACGCTTCGCGCCGATATAGCCGTTGAGGAGCGCGCGCGTTTCATCACGCACGGCGTCGATGAGGCCCGCCGTATTCATCACGCCGCCGCCGAGCACGATGCGGTCCGGCATGTGGGCGAGGATGATCGTCAGGCACATTTCGCCGACGTAACGGGCGATGAGCGCAACCTCCTTGGCCGCAAGCTCGCTCAGCGGCTTGCCCCAGCGCTTGATGATCGCCGGCCCGCTCGCAAGACCCTCAAGGCAGGCGCCATGGAAAGGACATGCCCCTTCAAAGGGATCGCGGGCGGCGTCGCGCGCGGGCCGGATCTGCCCCATTTCGAAGTGATGCATCCCTCGCAGCGTCTCGCCGCCGCGTACGACGCCGACGCCGATGCCGGTGCCGATGGTCGCGTAGGCGAGATTGTCGACGCCCGCCCCGCGCGCCGCACGCCATTCGGCGAGCGCGGCGCCGTTGACGTCGCTGTCAACGGCGACCGGACAGTTGAAGCGCTTCAGGGGCTCAGTGAACGACACCCCCGACCAATGCGGCTTGGGCGTCTTGAGGATCGCGCCATAATTCGGGGCCGAAGGATTGACCTCGACAGGTCCGAAACTCGCGACGCCGATCGCTTCGAAAGGCGCGTGCGTTGACAGAAAGTCGGTGATCGCCGCGAACGTCTCCGCCGACGTTGTCGTCGGCAGTTCCCGGCGCGCGACGATCGCGTCGGCGTCGTGCGCGACTGCGACGACCATCTTCGTGCCGCCCGCTTCAATGGCTCCGAGCATGAAAAATATTCCCCGAGACCGGCGATCAGTGTCGGTCGATCGGCAGGCAATCGCCGCTGACCGGATTGCCGACGACCTGCCGGCTCATCCACGCTTCAACGGCGGCGCGACATTCAGCTTCGGTGCGGTAGCTGCCGATGATCTCGGGATCATCGTTCGGTCCCGGCGTCAGGTAGCCATGCGCCGCCCAGCGCGCGCCCTCCGATCCGCCCGACGTCGCGCAGGCGGAAAGCGCCGCCGCCGCGGATGCCAGCATCAATCGTAGGAATGTGACCCGCCCAGCCATCATCGGAGCTTACTGCGGCAAGCGATTGCAATCTACACCATTGCATCAGTCGCGGAGTCGCAATGCGATCTAGTTCCCTGTTCGCCGCCGCAGTCCTAATGCTCGCGCTGTCGGTCCCAGCAGCGGCCGCCGATATCGGTTTCGGCGATGACCTCCACGCAGCGGGATGGCGCGATCTGACCTTCCGGAATTATGCCGCAACGCAATATCGAGCCGAGGATGGCGGCCTGTCGATCCTCGCCGAGCAGAGTTCGTCGATGCTC
This sequence comes from uncultured Caulobacterales bacterium, assembly GCA_964578685.1. GTDB lineage: Bacteria > Pseudomonadota > Alphaproteobacteria > Caulobacterales > Parvularculaceae > Amphiplicatus. The sequence continues at coordinate 4,132 of CAZOEB010000071.1, read as the reverse complement.
TATCGCCAGCTTGCGCGCGAGAACCTGTCGCCGCGGCGCGCGCGCTGGTCATGGCGCGTCGATGAGGGCGTCGGGCCGACGGATCTGACGAAGAAAGGCGGCGATGACGCGCCGGCCGCGCTCTATTTTGTTTTTGCGGACGAGAAGACTGCGGAGCGGCTCGCCGTCGAAGCACCCTCGATGCTTCGCATTCTCGGCGCGCGCAAGGCGACGACCCTCGTTTATGTCTTCGGCGGCGCCGAGACAGGTCCGCTGAAGAGCCCCTATCTCGCCGGCCGCAGCCAGTCGATCGTCTTGCGGACGGCGATGAGCGCGCGCGGCGAATGGTTTTCGGAAGATGTGGATCTCGCCGCTGACCATGCGCGCGCATTCGGAGCGCCGCCAGCGCGCCTTATCGCGGTCGCGGTGTCATCAGACTCCGACGACACTGGCGGGCGAAACGTCGTGTTCGTTCGCGACCTCGCCGTTGAATGAGCCCGCGCGGCAAATAGTACGAATCCAAAACGACCCACGGAATGCAACAAAAAACCCGGCGCTTTCGCGCCGGGTTCTTGAGAGATTTGCGCCCTTGAAGAGCGAAATGAGCGGAGACTAGCTCCTGAGATCATCCGGCTCGCCCTTATTCGGCTGTTCCCGGACGATCGACCCTTGTTACTCCGCCGCGATACTCAACCTTGCGGCATTTCGGCGTTCAGGGACGCAACGTAACGCCTGAAGTCAGCAGCTCTAGGCCGCCTTCTTCTTGCGGCGAGCCTTCCGGCGCTTCTTCGCCGGAGCGGCCTTCTTGGCCTTGCGCTTCGTCGCTTTACGCTTCGTCGTGCGCTTGGCGGCTTTCTTCGCCGTCTTGCGCTTGGCTTTCCGTTTAACTGCCATGGTCTTTCCTCCGAGTAGCTACGGAAGCTCGAACGCTAATTCAATTTGCTAAAAAAGTATTCAATTGCGCGCACGCGAATCGCGTTTGCGCGTTCGATTTCGCAAATTTCGTGCGTTTTTTTGAGTCGGGTGACTTAAAAATGCATCACGAATCACATCGCGACGCGCATTCTTGAGTCGAAATCGCAATTTGTCGCCCGCGATTCGAATTTCGAATCGCGATGCGCGCGCGACCTAGAACGGAATTTCGTCGTCGAGTTCGAACGACTGACCGCCGCCCGAAGGGATTTCGCGAGCGCCGCCGCCGTATTCAACGGCGCCGCCGCCGTCGCGCCGGCCGTCGAGCATCACGAGGTTCGCGCTGTAATTCCGGAGCACGACTTCGGTCGTGTAGCGGTCCTTGCCCTCTTTATCCTGCCACTTGCGGGTTTCGAGCTGGCCTTCGATGTAAACCTTCGAGCCCTTCTTCAAATATTGCGACGCGACCTTCACGAGGCCTTCGGAGAAGATGGCGACGTTGTGCCATTCGGTTTTTTCGCGCCGTTCGCCGGTCGACTTGTCGCGCCAGGTCTCCGACGTCGCGAGCGAGAACGAACACACCGACCCGCCGTTCTGGAACGAGCGCACTTCCGGATCCTTGCCCAGATTGCCGACGAGAATGACTTTGTTGACGCTGCCAGCCATGGAAATTCTCCGTTGAAAATGCGCGTGAGCGGACGATTTCAGGGATTCGGGGCCCGCGCGAGACAGTCCTTTTCCCCATCCGGCGAGAGGCCGGAAAACCAGCCGAAAAACCGGCTTCGCCTCAAAATGTTCACATCCTGTTCTTGCTGTCAACGCGGAACTGGGGCAAGGGCGTGAATGGTCAGTCGTGAATGGCGAGCGGGCGGTTAAACGGTTTGACCGCGCGCCGCGTACTCCCCATTCACGGCTCGCAATTCACTATTCACATCTTGGTCTTCGATGTCCCTCAAATCGATCCGCGTCGTCGGCGCCCGCGAACACAATCTGAAGAACGTCACGCTGGAGATCCCGCGCGACAAGCTCGTCGTGATGACGGGGCTGTCAGGCTCGGGAAAGTCCTCGCTCGCCTTCGACACCATCTATGCGGAAGGCCAGCGCCGCTATGTCGAGAGCCTGTCGGCTTATGCGCGCCAGTTCCTCGAACTGATGCAGAAGCCCGATGTCGACCAGATCGATGGCCTGTCGCCGGCGATTTCCATTGAGCAGAAGACGACGAGCCGCAATCCGCGTTCGACCGTCGGCACCGTCACCGAGATTTACGACTATATGCGCCTGCTCTGGGCGCGCATCGGCGTTCCCTATTCGCCCGCGACCGGCTTGCCGATCACCTCGCAGACCGTGTCGGAGATGGTCGACCGGCTGATGGCGGAGCCGGAAGGGTCGCGCTTTTTCCTCCTCGCGCCGATGATCCGCGCGCGAAAGGGAGAATACCGCAAGGAACTCGCCGACCTCCAGAAAAAGGGCTTCCAGCGCGTGAAGGTCGACGGGACCTATTACGAGATCGCCGACGTTCCCGCGCTCAACAAGAAGCTGAAGCACGACATCGACGTCGTCGTCGACCGGATCATCGTCAAGAAGGGCGTCGAAAGCCGCCTCGCCGAGAGCTTTGAAACCGCGCTTGGCCTCGCGGACGGGATTGCGATCGCGGAAAGCGCCGATGCAAAGGCGGGAGCGGAGCCGCATCGCACCGTCTTTTCCGCCAAATTCGCCTGCCCTGTCTCCGGCTTCACCATCGACGAGATCGAGCCGCGTTTATTCTCCTTTAACGCGCCGGCGGGCGCCTGCCCCAAATGCGACGGGCTCGGCACCGAGATGGTGTTCGACGAGGACCTCGTCATTCCCGACCCCGCGCTCCCCCTCAACAAGGGCGCGATCGCGCCATGGGCGAAGGGGCAGTCTCCTTATTACATGCAGACGCTCGAAGCGCTCGCCCGGCAGTACAAGTTCAAGGTCACGGCGAAATGGTCCGACCTCAAGGCCGACCAGAAGGATGTCATCCTTTACGGCACCGGCGATGAGGACGTCGCCTTCATCTATCAGGACGGCGCGCGGAAGTTCGAGACGGTGAAGCCCTTCGAAGGCGTGATCCCGAACCTCGAACGCCGCTTCCGCGAGACGGACAGCGCGTGGGTGCGCGAGGAGATGTCGCGCTTCCAGGCCGTCACCCATTGCGAGGCGTGCAACGGCCAGCGCCTCAAGCCCGAAGCGCTCGCCGTGAAGGTCGGCGCCAAGAACATTTCGGAGGCGTGCGAGCTTTCCATCAAGGCCGCGAACAAATGGTTCATCGAGCTTGAAAAGGTGCTTTCGAGAAAGGAAATGGAGATCGCCGCGCGCGTCCTCAAGGAGATCCGCGAGCGCCTCCACTTCCTCAACAATGTCGGCCTTGATTATCTGACGCTCGCGCGCGCCTCCGGCACGCTGTCGGGCGGGGAGAGCCAGCGCATCCGCCTCGCCTCGCAGATCGGCTCAGGGCTGACGGGCGTTCTCTATGTTCTCGACGAACCCTCGATCGGCCTCCACCAGCGCGACAACGAGCGCCTCCTCGAGACGCTGAAGCGCCTGCGCGACCTCGGCAATTCGGTGCTGGTCGTCGAGCACGACGAGGACGCGATCCGCACCGCCGACCATGTCGTCGATATCGGCCCCGGCGCCGGCGTCCATGGCGGCAGGATCATCGCCGAAGGCGACGTCAGTGAGATCATGAAGACGCCCGCCTCGATCACCGGCGACTATCTCGCCGGGCGCCGCGAAGTGCCGGTGCCGGACAAGCGCCGCCCGATCAACCGCAAAAAGCTTCTCCGCATCGTCGGCGCGCGCGCGAACAACCTCAAGAACGTCACCGCCGAAATTCCGATCGGCCTCCTCACCTGCGTCACCGGCGTCTCCGGCGGCGGCAAGTCGACCCTCGTCATCGAGACGCTGTTCAACGCCGCCTCGCGCAGGCTCTACAATTCCAAGGACGCGCCAGGCGCGCATGACCGCATCGAAGGCCTGGAGGAGTTCGACAAGGTCATCGACATCGACCAGTCGCCGATCGGCCGCACGCCGAGATCGAACCCCGCGACCTATACCGGCGCCTTCACGCCGATCCGCGACTGGTTCGCGGGCCTCCCTGAGTCGAAGGCGCGCGGCTACCAGCCGGGGCGCTTTTCTTTCAACGTCAAAGGCGGGCGCTGCGAAGCGTGCCAGGGCGACGGCGTCATCAAGATCGAGATGCACTTCCTGCCCGACGTCT
>CAZOEB010000070.1:0-17477 GCA_964578685.1 uncultured Caulobacterales bacterium | reverse complement strand
AGACGCCGCCGCAATTTTCGGCGGTGAAAATCGGCGGCGAGCGCGCCTACGACCTTGCGCGCGAGGGGGAGACCGTCGCCATTGAGCCCCGCGAGATCGACATCCACGAACTGGCGCTTGTCGATATTCCGGATGCGGATCATGCCGTGTTCGAGGCCGTCACCGGCAAGGGCGCCTATGTCCGCGCGCTCGTGCGCGACATGGCGCGCGCGCTGGGTACGGAAGGGCACGTCTCGGCGCTGCGCCGCACCGCCGTCGGTCCCTTCCGCGCCGAGAACGGCGTGACGATCGCCGCCCTCGAAAAGCTCGAAACGCCGGAAGCGCGCGACGCGAGCCTCCTCCCCGTCGACGCGGCGCTCGCCGGCCTGCCGCAGGCCGCCATCGGCGGCCCCGAGGCGGAAAAACTCCGCCGCGGCCAGCCCGCGGTCATTTCCGCGGCGACCGCGAAGGGCGTGCGCGGGTCGGAGACCGGGATCATCCCGGCGGTCCTCGCCTCGATGCACGGCGAGGCGGTGGCGCTGTGCGAGCTCGACGGGCTGAAGCTGAAGCCGCTCCGGGTGTTTAATCTGGGCTGACTGTGGGCCCGCTTGCCTTTCCCCCTCCCTTCCCCTATCCCCCGCCCCTTGACCCTGCTGGACGGCGTCCCGGCTGGGCCTTCATGACCGGCGCCGCGGAGAAACTGTCATGTCGATCACGGCTGAGCGCAAAGCCAAGCTGATCAAGGAATACGCCCAGAAGTCGGGCGACACGGGCTCGCCCGAGGTGCAGGTTGCGATCCTGTCGGAGCGCATCGCGAACCTCACCGAGCACTTTAAGGATCACAAGAAAGACAACCATTCGCGCCGCGGGCTTTTGAAGCTCGTCTCGCAGCGCCGCCAGCTTCTCGACTATGTGAAGCGGACGGACGAAAAGCGCTATCAGGCGCTGATCGATCGCCTCGGGCTTCGCCGCTAAGGCGCGGGCCGCAAAGCGACCATACAATCGGGCGTTACTTCGGCAGCGCCCCGAGAGGACCCGGACCGCGATGGGCGCGGTCCGGCCCCTTCCACGGGAAGGGGCGGGGAACACGAAGGAGAACGCAGATGAAGATTTCCGGCCATTCCGCCATCATCACGGGGGGCGCTTCCGGCCTCGGCGCGGCGACCGCTGAGGCGATCGCGAGCGCCGGCGGCAAGGTCGCCCTCTTCGACATGAATGCGGAGAAGGGCGAGGCGCTCGCGGCGAAACTTGGCGGCGTTTTCTGCAACGTCAACGTCGCTGACGAAGCGAGCGTTTCGGCCGGCATCGACAAGGCGGTCGCTGCAATCGGGGTTCCCCGCATCCTCGTCAACTGCGCGGGCGTCGCCATCGGCGAGAAGACCGTCGGCAAGAACGGCCCGCACAAGCTCGACAGCTTCAGCCGCGTCATCGAGATCAACCTGATCGGCACCTTCAACTGCATCCGCCTTGTCGCGGCGAAGATGGAAACGCTCGATCCGCTCGATGACGGTGAACGCGGCGTCATCATCAACACCGCCTCCGTCGCCGCCTTCGACGGGCAGATCGGCCAGGCCGCCTATTCGGCGTCGAAAGCCGGCGTCGTCGGCATGACGCTCCCCATCGCGCGCGACCTTATGAATTCCGGCATCCGCTGCAACACGATCGCGCCCGGCATCTTCTGGACGCCGATGATGGCCGGCATGGACCAGAAGGTGCAGGACGCCCTCGCCGCCATGGTCCCCTTCCCGAAGCGCCTCGGCAAACCTGAGGAATACGCCTCGCTCGCGCTCGAAATCATCCGCAACGTGATGATGAACGGCGAGACGATCCGCCTCGACGGCGCGATCAGGATGCAACCGAAGTAATCCACCTCACCCTCCAGAAGACCCAAGCCTTGCGCAATCCGGCGCCGGCGAACACTGAAAGAAGAAGAAAGACATGTTCGAAATCACCAGGAAATCGATCGAATGGGGCGGGCGCACGCTGACGCTCGAAACGGGCCGCATGGCGCGGCAAGCGGACGGCGCCGTCCTTGCGACCTATGGCGAGACGACCGTTCTCGCGGCCGTCGTCGGCGCGAAGCAGGCCGACCCGAAATTCGATTTCTTCCCGCTGACCGTCCATTATCAGGAAAAAGCCTTCGCGGCGGGACGCATCCCCGGCGGTTACTTCAAGCGCGAAGGGCGCCCGACGGAAAAAGAGACGCTGACCTCGCGCCTCATCGACCGGCCGATCCGCCCGCTGTTCGCGAAGGGCTTCAAGAACGAAGTCCAGATCATCGCGACCGTCATCAGCCACGACCTTGAGAACGACCCCGACGTCGTCGCGATGATCGCGACTTCCGCGGCGCTGACGATCTCCGGCATCCCGTTCCTTGGGCCGATCGGCGCGGCGCGCGTCGGTTACGTCGACGGCCAGTACGTCCTGAACCCGCCGCTCGACCAGATGCCGAATTCGAAGCTCGATCTCGTCATGGCCGGCACCGCCGACGCCGTGATGATGGTCGAATCCGAAGCCAAGGAGCTTTCGGAAGAAACCATGCTCGGCGCGGTCGTCTTCGGCCACAATGCGGCCAAGCAGGCGATCAACTTCATCATCGACTTCGCCGAGACCTGCGCGAAGGAGCCCTGGGAAGTGAAGGACGCCGATCACGGCGATCTTCCGGCCAAGATCCGCGCGCTGGTCGAGGCGGACCTCCGCGCCGCCTACAAGGAGCGCAAAAAGCAGGTTCGTCAGGACGCGATCAGCGCGGCGAAAGCGAAAGCCGTCGAAGCGCTTTGCGTCGAAGGCGACGAAACCGCGCCGACGAAGAACACCGTCGCTTCGCTCTTCAAGGAGATCGAAGCCGACATCGTCCGCAACGGCATTCTTGACACGGGGCTCCGCATCGACGGGCGCGACACCAAGACCGTCCGCCAGATCGTGCCGGAGGTCGGCGTCTTGCCGCGCACGCACGGCTCGGCGCTGTTCACGCGCGGCGAAACGCAAGCGCTAGTGGTCGCAACGCTCGGCACCGGCGAGGACGAGCAGTATATCGACGCGCTGGAAGGCACGTACAAGGAAACCTTCCTCCTCCACTACAACTTCCCGCCCTACTCCGTCGGCGAGACGGGCCGTATGGGCGGCGCGGGCCGTCGCGAGATCGGCCACGGCAAGCTCGCCTGGCGTGCGCTGAAGGCCGTGCTGCCGACGCAGGAGGAATTTCCTTACGTCATCCGCATCGTTTCGGAGATCACCGAATCGAACGGCTCTTCGTCGATGGCGACGGTTTGCGGCTCGTCGCTCGCGATGATGGACGCCGGCATTCCGATCAAGCGCCCTGTCGCGGGCATCGCGATGGGCCTCATCCTCGAAGGCAAGCGCTTTGCGGTGCTCTCCGACATTCTCGGCGATGAAGACCATCTCGGCGACATGGACTTCAAGGTCGCCGGCACCGATCAGGGCGTCACCTCCCTGCAGATGGACATCAAGATCGCCGGCATCACCGAGGAGATCATGAAGGTCGCGCTCGCGCAGGCGAAGGACGGCCGTCAGCACATCCTCGGCGAAATGGCGAAAGCGATCACCGCGAGTCGCGAGGAGCTCGGCGAATTCGCGCCGCGCATCGAGACGATGCAGATCCCGAAGGACAAGATCCGCGAGGTTATCGGCACCGGCGGCAAGGTCATTCGCGAAATCGTCGAGAAAACGGGCGCGAAGATCAACATCGACGATGAGGGCCTCATCAAGATCGCATCGAGCGACAAGGCGCAGATCGACGCCGCCTACAAGTGGATCCACTCGATCGTCGCAGAGCCGGAAGTCGGCGAGATCTACAAGGGCAAGGTCGTCAAGACGATGGACTTCGGCGCCTTCGTCAATTTCTTCGGCGCCCGCGACGGCCTCGTCCACGTCTCGCAGCTGTCTCAGCAGCGAACCGAGAAAGTGACCGACGTCGTCAAGGAAGGCGATGAAGTGTACGTCAAGCTTCTCGGCTTCGACGACCGCGGCAAGGTCCGCCTCTCCATGAAGGTCGTCGATCAGACGACCGGCAAGGAAATCCCGCAGGCCGAAAAGCCGAAACGGGGCGAGGAGGAATAGCCTTCTCCCCCGGGCGCCGCCGGAAAGACGCTTACGAGATCAGGAAAGCCCCGCTGAACCGGCGGGGCTTTTTTGCAACGCTCACGAAGTTGATCGGCGCTCGCTCTCGCAACGGCGCAGCGGCAGGCGGTAGGCTCTGCTGGGTCCGCCGCTTCGGGGAGGGGTTCGATGTCACATCGCAAATATTGGGTCGCCGCCGCCCTCATGGCGCTTCTCGCCGTTCCTGCCTGCGGGAAGAACGACAAGTCGGCGTCAACGCCCGCCGAGAACGGCGCCGCCGTCGAAGCCGCCGTGCAGGACCCTTCCGCCGCGTTTCTCGCGATGGCGGAGCGTCATGCGAAATCCTTTCTGGCGACCGCGCCGGAAGCGGCGACCGAGCTCGGCCTCAGCGAGGACATCGCCGGGGCCGGTTATCTCTCGCGGCTCGGGGATTACGGCTTTGATGCGCATCAGGCCGCGCGTCAGATGAACGAGAGCTTTTTGCAGGAGCTGAAAAGCCACGACCGGGCGAAGCTCTCCGGCGTCGCGGCGACGACCTATGACGTCCTGCGCAACGCCTATGAAATCGCCGCACGGCGCAACCAGTTTCCTTTCGGCGGCGCCTCGCCCTTCGGCGCGGGGCTTCCGAATTCCGGCGACGCCTGGGCGTTGACGCCCTATTTCATGACGCAGCTGACAGGCCCGCACCTCGCCATTCCGCGCATGCTGATGACGCAGCATCCTGTCGCCTCGAAGGCGGACGGCGAGGCCTACGTCGCCCGCCTCAAAGACATGCCGCGCGCGCTCGACGGCGCCGCTGCGACGATCGCCGCCGACGCGGCGATCGGCGTGTTGCCGCCGCGCTTCGCCGTTGAAGGGATCATCCGCAATCTCGAAGGTTTCATCAGCGATGACGCCGCGGCCAATCCCCTGGCGAAAACCCTGTCGGAAAAGCTCGAAGCCGCGGGCGTCTCCGCTGACGATCGCGCGATCCTCGTTTCCGCGGCGGTCGACGTCATTTCTGCTGATGTCTATCCGGCCTACGCCCGCCTCGCCGAATCTTACAAAGAACTCCTGCCGCAGGCGGGCGAGGACGCCGGCGTCTGGCGATTGGGCGAGCAGGGCGAGGAATGGTACGCCCTCGCGCTCGCCGCCTACGGCGCCGGGACGAAGACCGGCGACGACGTTCACGAGATCGGCCTTGCCGAGGTCGCCCGCATCACCGGCGAGATGGACGTCCTTCTGAAGAAGGTCGGCCTCAAGAACGGGACGGTCGGGGCGCGCATGGTCGCGCTGTCGGGCCGCCCCGATAATCTTTTTCCGAATACGGATGAAGGCCGTGAGGCGCTGCTGGCGCTGCTGCGCAAGCAGGTCGCCGACATTCTCGCGATCGCGCCGCAATGGTTCGGCCGCCTGCCTGACTATGCGGTCGAGGTGCGACGCATTCCCGTGCATGAGCAGGATTCATCGCCCGGCGGCTATTACACCGGGCCGTCGCTCGACGGTTCGCGGCCCGGCGTCTACTGGATCAACCTTAAGGACACCGCGGACAACCCGATCCATTCGCTGAAGACGCTGACCTATCACGAGGCGGTCCCAGGTCATCATTTCCAGACCGCCTATCAGCGCTCGATCGAGGGGATGCCGCTGATGCGCACGATGCTCGGTTACTCAGAATACGCCGAAGGCTGGGCCCTTTACGCCGAGGCGCTCGCCGCCGAGATGGGCATGTACAAGGACGACCCCGCCGGCGATCTCGGCCGTCTGCAGGCGGAGCTTTTCCGCGCCGCGCGCCTCGTCGTCGACACCGGCCTCCATCACAAGCGATGGAGCCGGGAACAGGCGATCGATTACATGGCGATGGTCACCGGCGAGACGAAAGAAAGCGTCACGCGGGAGATCGAACGCTACGCGGTCGTGCCGGGACAGGCCTGCGCCTATAAGCTCGGCATGCTGAAGATGCAGGAATTGCGCGCGCTCGCCGAAGCGGAACTCGGCGAAAAATTCGACATTCGCGAATTCCACGACGAGGTTTTGTCGATCGGCGACTCGCCGCTGCCGGTGCTCGAAGCGGCGATAAAGGGCTGGATCGCCGCCGAGAAATCATAGCGTCGCGGATAAGACACGCTTCGCCGAAGTTCGGCTCGCGGCGCGCGCTGCCGGCGTCTATCCCGCGGGCTGATCGAGGAGGGCTTCATGAAAGCGATCATCGTCGCCGCCGCACTGGGTCTTGTCGCCTGCGCAACCAACCCCGCGCCCCGGCCCGCCGCAGACGACGCAGCCGTTCAAGTGATGGTGCTGGGGACCTGGCACTTCGGCGGTTCTGAAAGCGACCTCATTTCGGCGAAAACCGACAGCCCGCTGTCGCCGCAACGCCAGCGGGAACTCGACGAAGCGGCGACGGCCCTCGCCGCGTTCTCGCCTACCGCGATCGTCGTCGAGCGCGTCACGGCCGCGCCCGACTACATCGATCCGGGTTTTGCGGCGTTCACGCCGGCCGACTTTGCGACGAAGGTCGATGAGCGCGTGCAGGTCGCTTACCGGCTCGCCGCGAAGGCAGGCATAACCCGTGTTTACGGCATCGATGAGCAACCGTCTGAGGGAGAGCCCGACTATTTCCCCTTCGGAAAGGTGATGGAGCACGCTGGCGCGACGGGCCAGGCGGACGCCGCGGCGAAAATGATGGCGAAGGTGCAGGCGCTTGTCGGGGAAGAGACAGAGCGACTTTCAGCCCTGCCCATGCGCGAGGCGCTTGCGGAGGCGAACAGCGGCCTGATGTCGTCCGCCGACTTCTATTATGAACTCTTGAAATTCGACGCGGGCGAGGCGCAGCCGGGCGCGGAGCTCAACGGCTACTGGTTCATGCGCAACGCCAAGATCTTCGCGAAGATCGTCGATGTTGCAAGGCCCGGGGACCGGATCGTCGTCGTTTACGGGGCCGGCCACAAACATTGGCTAGACCATCTTGCAAGCAACACGCCGGGTATCGAGCGCATCGATCCTGTCGATTACCTGAAGGCGCGGTAAGGCCTAGAACCGGCCCATCACCAGCACGCCGGCGCCGTCGCCGTCCGCCCATAGGATGATGACGACATCGTCGTCGCGTTTGCTGGTGATGAGAAAGCCGCTGAGAGAGCCGAGCGCCGCGCCGGCGAGCACGTCGACGACATCGTGTTTTTCGGCCTCGATGCGCGAAGCGCCGACAAAGCTCGCGAGAGCAAACGCCGGCAGGCCCGTTTTCCAGCCGTAGCGATTGTGAAGCGTCGCGGCGGCGGCGAAAGAGGACGATGTGTGGCCGGAAGGAAAGCTCCGGTTGTCGCTGCCGTCGGGCCGTTCCTTCGAGATCGTTTCTTTCAGCCCCGTGGTGACGAGCGTTGCGGCGCCGATGCTGCCGATCGCCTGAAGCTCGCCTTTCCAGTCGCCTTGCACGGCGGGCGCGGCGAGCGCGGCGCCGACCAGCGCCCAACGCACCCCCGTCCCGACGTCGTCCCAGGTGTCTTCGTCCGCCGCCGCCGGCGCCGTGGCGGCGAACTGCATCAGGGCTGCGGCGCATGCAAGACGTTTGAACATTGAACGTGACGGTTACTGCGGAGTCCAACCTATCAGCGATTTGCGCTTGCCGATACGCGTTCAAAGGCAGGCCGGATCGCCGCTTCCTCGACGCGCCGCAGGCGCTCCTGTTCGGCGGCCTGCGCCGCCGCCTCCTTGGCGATGACATGGCGGAAATGAAAGCGCCGCCGCGCCCAGTCGGCAAGGATCGCCTGCGCAACGCCCGAGCCTGTTTCCGCCGCGTGCCGTTCGATCAGCGCTTTGAGGCGTTTGGCGGCGTCCTCATCGGCGCCGCCGAAGAGAATCGTGTCGGGATTGGCGAAGCGCTCGAAGGTGTTTTCAGGATCGTGGACGAAGGCTTCCCCGCCCGTCATGCCGGCCCCGAAATTGAAGCCGACGGGTCCGAGCAGCACGACCGTTCCCCCGGTCATGTATTCGCAGCCGTTCGCGAGGCATCCTTCGACCACCGCAGTCGCGCCGGAATTGCGGACGGCAAAGCGCCCGCCGGCGCGGCCGGCGGCGAACAAGGCGCCGGAGGTCGCGCCGTAAAGGCAGGTGTTGCCGATGATCGCGTCGCCAACGCGGCCCGGCCCCGCCGCCCTGACGACGATGACGGCTCCCGACAGCCCCTTGCCGACATAGTCATTGGCGTCGCCGTCGACGACGATCTTGAGCCCGCGCGCCGCAAAGGCGCCGAGCGACTGGCCGGCCGAACCCTTCAGCCGCAGCGTCAGGTGATCCTCGTCGAGACGGCGCTCGTTCATGGTGCGGACGATTTCTGACGACAACCGCGCGCCGACGGTGCGGTCGGTGTTGCGCACTTCAGCTTCGACGTGCTGTCGCTCGCCGCGGTCGAAGAAAGCGCCAAGCGCGGGCCTGATGCGCTGGTCGAGCGTCGGTTCGACTTCCACCCGACCGCGCGCGCCGGCGCGCGGCGGCGCGGCCTCAGGATCGAGACGCACGAGGATGGGGTTCAGATCAAGATCATCGAGGTCCGCCGATCCGCGGGAGACCTGCGCGAGGAGGTCCGTGCGCCCGACGATGTCGGCGAGCGAGCGGGCGCCGAGCCGCGCGAGGTGACGGCGCACATCCTCCGCGATGAAGGTCATCAGCCGCACGACATGCTCGGGTTCGCCGGTGAAGCGCTTCCTGAGCTTTTCATCCTGCGTGGTGATGCCGACGGGACATGTGTTCGAATGGCACTGCCGGACCATCAGGCAGCCGAGCGCGACGAGCGACATGGTGCCGAGGCCGAATTCCTCCGCGCCGAGCAACGCCGCGATGACGATGTCGCGGCCCGTGCGCATGCCGCCGTCGGCGCGCAGCGTCACCGCCTCGCGCAGGTCGTTGAGCGTCAGCACCTGATGGGCCTCGGCGAGCCCGAGCTCCCACGGACCGCCCGCAAACTTGATCGAGGTTAGGGGGCTTGCGCCCGTGCCGCCGACATGGCCGGAGATGAGAATGATGTCGGCCTTCGCCTTTGCGACGCCGGCGGCGATCGCGCCGATGCCGCCCGCCGAAACGAGCTTCACGCAGACGCGCGCGACCGGATTGATCTGCTTCAGATCGTAGATGAGCTGCGCGAGGTCTTCGATCGAATAGATGTCGTGATGCGGCGGGGGCGAAATCAGCGTCACGCCCGGCGTCGCATGGCGCATGCGCGCGATGAACTCCGTGACCTTGAAGCCCGGAAGCTGGCCGCCCTCGCCCGGCTTTGCGCCCTGCGCGACCTTGATCTCAATCTCCGTACACTGATTGAGATAGTCCGCGGTGACGCCGAAGCGCCCCGAGGCGACCTGTTTCACCGCCGAATTCATGCTGTCGCCGTTGGGAAGCGGCCTGTAGCGGTCGGGGTCCTCGCCGCCCTCGCCCGAAACCGAGCGCGCGCCGAGCCGGTTCATCGCGACGTTGAGCGCGCCATGGGCCTCCGGCGACAAGGAGCCGAGCGACATGCCGGGCGTCAGCAGCCGCTTGAAGATCGCCGTCGCCGGCTCGACCTCGGAAAGATCGACAGGAGGCCCAAGCGGCTTCGGCTCCAGGAGGTCGCGCACCTGCGCCGGCGTCTGTTCGTCGAGGGCGCGCGCATAGCGGTCATACGCCTCGGCGTCGTTCTCGCGGACCGCCTTTTGCAGATCGGAAACGACGCGCGCTTCGAGAATGTGGCGTTCGCCGCGCGTGCGCTGGCGGTAAAAGCCGCCGACGGACAGCCCTGCGGCATCGTCGCGCCAGGCGCGGGCGTGAAGCGCATGCGCGCGCTTTTCAATGCCTGCAAGGCCGACCCCGGAAATGCGGCTCGGCACGCCAGGGAAGAACTCCTCAACGAGCGCGCGCGAGAGGCCGAGCGCCTCAAAATTGCAGCCGCCGCGGTAGGACGAGATGACCGAGATCCCCATTTTCGAAATGATCTTGAGGAGCCCCGCTTCGAGCGCGCATTTGTAATTGTAAACGCACTGGCCGCGCGTCAGCGCGCCGAGCTGGCCGGCGTCATGCGCCGCGGCGACTGAATCGAAAGCAAGATAAGGGCTGACCGCCGTCGCGCCTGCGCCGACGAGGACCGCGGCGTAATGCGCGTCCATGCATTCGGCCGAGCGCACGATGATCGAACAGAAGGTGCGCCGGCCGATGTCCGTAAGATGCGCGTGAACGCCGCCGGCGGCGAGGATCATGGGGAGCGGCAGGCGCGCCCCGTCCTGCCGTTCATCGGTCAGGATCACGATGCCGGCGCCCTCTTTCAGGGCGCGTTCGGCCTCCGCCCGCACACGGTCAAGCGCGCGCTTCAAGGCAAAGCCGTCGCCCTTGGCTTCCGCGACGTCATAGAGGCAGTCGATCTCGACGATCTTCTGATCGAGGAGTTCGCGGAGCCTCAAATACATGCCGTTCGTCAGGATCGGGCTTTCGAGCGCGAAGACGTCGGTCTGCGTCCTGTCTGAGGCGAGGATGTTGCCGAGATTCTTGAACCGCGTCGTCAGACTCATGACGCCGGCCTCGCGCAAGGGGTCGATCGGCGGGTTCGTCACCTGCGAGAAATTCTGGCGGAAATAATGGGAGAGCGGCCGATATTCGTCCGACAGGACGGCGATCGGCGTGTCGTCGCCCATGGAGCCGACCGCCTCTTTCCCCGTCAGCGCCTTCGGCCGCAGCACGAGATCGACGTCCTCAAGGCTCCACCCGGCGGCGCGCTGGCGGCGCGTGAGGTCCGCCGCTTCAAACAGCCGATCCTCCGTACCGGGACCGATCTTCGGTTCGAGTTCGACGAGGTTTTCGATCCATTCGCGATAGGGATGCTTTGAGGCGAGCGCGTCGAGAATTTCCGCCTGCTCGTAGAAGCGATTCTCTTCCGTATCGAGCGCGATCATGCGGCCTGGGTCGAGCGCGCCGCGGCGGACGACTTCGCGCCCGCCAAGCGGGCACATGCCGGATTCCGACCCCACCGCGAGCACGCCGTCGGCGGTCAGCGCATAACGCAGCGGCCGCAGGCCGTTGCGGTCGACGCCGGCGAGCGCCCAGCGCCCGTCAAAGGCGCAGATCGCGGCGGGCCCGTCCCACGGCTCCATGACGGCGTTCGAGTAGGCGTAAAGCGCGCGCCATTCTTCCTTCATGACGCCCGCCTGCTTCTCCCACGCCTCGGGGATGAGCAGCGTCTTCGCCATCGGCCCCGACCGGCCGGCGCGAACGATAAGCTCGAACGCCTGATCGAGCGCGGCCGAGTCCGACGAGCCCGGCTGGATGACGGGCTTGACCTGGTCCTGCGCGTCGCCGAAGACGGCGGACGCCATGCGGATCTCGTGGCTCTTCATCCAGTTGATATTGCCCTTCAGCGTGTTGATCTCGCCGTTATGGGCGAGCATCCGGAAAGGCTGGGCGAGGCGCCATTCCGGAAACGTGTTCGTTGAATAGCGCTGATGGAAGATCGCGATCGAGGAAATGAACGCCGGATCGCGGAGGTCGGCGTAGAAGCGGTCGATCTCCTCCGCGAGGAACATGCCCTTGTAAATGATCGAGCGCGCCGACAGCGACGAGACGTAGAGCTCCTGGTGCCCGGCCTCGCGCGCGCGCTTTTCGATCCGCCTGCGGATGAGATAGAGCGCGCGTTCGAGCTCGTCCGTCTTGCGTCCCCTGAGGTCGCAAAAGAGAATCTGCTCGATTTCGGGCCGCACGAGCGCGGCGCGGAGGCCAAGGCGCGAAGGATCGACCGGCGCCTGGCGCCAGCCATAGACGTTGAATCCGTCGCGGATGATCTCCGCCTCGACGATCGAGCGGCAGGAATCCTGCGCCGAAAGATTGGTGCGCGGCAGAAAGATCATGCCGGCGCAGAGATCAGGCGCGAGCGGCGCGCGGCCCATGCGTTCGACCTGCGCGCGGAAGAAGGCTTGCGGGATGGCGACAAGAAGGCCTGCGCCATCGCCCGTCTTGCCGTCGGCGGCCACCGCCCCGCGGTGCCAGACCGCCTTCAGCGCCGAAATCGCCATGTCGACGATGTCGCGGCGAGGGGCGCCGTCGATCGCCGCCACAAGCCCGACGCCGCAGGCGTCATGCTCCGACGACGGATCATAGGCCCCCGCATCGATGAGGGCGCGGCGACGGCGTTGATAGGTTTCAATCGGGCCAGCCATGTCGGCCTTCCTACTCGGCCGCGAGGAGGGTGACGCCGGAGCCAGTCACCTTCTCGATGATCTCATGCGCCGCGTCGCGGCCGTCCTTGATCGCCCAGACGACGAGCGAGGCGCCGCGCACGATGTCCCCGGCGGCGAAGACGCCCGGCAAGGACGTTTCGAGCGATCCCGGCCGCACCCGCAGCGTGCCCCGCGCGGTCACTTTGAGCTGCGGTTCGCCGAACATCGCCGGCAGGTTTTCCGGTTCAAACCCCAGCGCCTTGATGACAAGGGCGGCCGGCAGGCGAAACGCCTGCGCCGCGTCGGCTTCAACCGCGGCGCGGCCCGAGGCGTCGCGCGCGCCGAGCATCATCCGCTGCGCCTCGACGCCGACGACGGCGCCGTCCTTAAAGATCAACCGCGCCGGGCCTGCGAGAAACTCGAAACGGACGCCTTCTTCCTCCGCATGCGCAGTTTCGCGCGCCGAACCCGGCATGTTGGCGCGGTCGCGCCGGTAAAGGCAGGTGACGCTCGCCGCGCCCTGACGCACCGCCGTGCGCACGCAGTCCATCGCGGTGTCGCCGCCGCCGATGACGACGACGTCCCTGCCGCGCGCGTCATGACCCTCGGCCCCCTCGACAACGTCGCCGAGTCCCAGCCGGTTCGAGCGCGTCAGATAGTCGAGCGCAGGCGCGACGCCGGCGCCGTCTTCGCCGTCGAGGTCGAGCCGCCTCGCCCTGTAAACGCCGGTCGCGATCAGGACGGCGTCATGGCGCGCGCGCAGCGCCGCAAAGGTCACATCGCGCCCGATGTCGACGCCGAGTCGAAATTCAACGCCGGCCGCTTCAAGGCGCGCGACGCGGCGCGCGACGACAGCCTTGTCGAGCTTGAAATTCGGGATGCCGTAGACGAGAAGCCCGCCGGCGCGATCATAGCGGTCATAGATCGTGACGCCGGCGCCCGCCTTGATCAGCTCCTCCGCCGCCGCAAGCCCCGCAGGCCCCGCGCCGATGATTCCGACGGTGCGCCCGTTGGAAGGGCCGGGCGCGACGGGCTCGACCCAGCCTTCATTCCACGCGGTCTCCGTGATGAATTGTTCGATCGCGCCGATCGTCACCGTTCCGTGCCCGGATTGTTCGATGACGCAGGCGCCTTCGCACAATCGGTCCTGCGGGCAGATGCGGCCGCAGATTTCCGGCATCGAGTTCGTGGCCGCCGAGAGCGTGTAGGCTTCCTTGAGGCGGCCTTCCGCGGCAAGGCGCAACCAGTCGGGAATATCATTCGTAAGCGGACAATGATTCTGGCAGAAGGGAACGCCGCACTGACTGCACCGCGAGGCCTGCGCGCGCGCGGCCGCCGCCTCGAACGGAGCGTAGATTTCGCCGAAATCCCCGCGACGCGCGTCAGCGTCGCGCTTCTTCGGCGTCTGGCGCTCAAGGTCGGTGAAGGCGAGCATGGGCCGGCCGTCGTCTCCCAATGGCTGTTGCGGCGCGCCGCGCCGTTTCACGCCTGTTCTCGTTTTGAAAACGCTAAGGTCACCCTGCCGGTCGATGCAAGCTTTTTCATGCTGCAGATGCGAAGATTTTTCGGCGATTTTTAGAGTTTTACGCTAATTTCGACTGTTTTCAGGGCGGCTTATGGCAGTCGGCGGCGCGGCATGGGCGCTTTCTGCCCACCTCAATTCCCCCGAAAAATCAGACGGTTAGGAGGGAGACGAGGCGCGCGGGAGGCGTCGGCCCGATTGCTCCTTACACGGAGTAAGCGCAGCGCGGCCTGAAAATTTCCTGTTGACGCGGAAAAATTTCTGCGGCTAGAAAGCGCGCAAGCTCATCAAGACCAGCCGAGGGACAGGCCCTTAGACGCTGGGGCAACCGCCGGACCGCGCGACCCGCTGTTCGGAAAGGTGCCAAATCCTTCGAAGCGAAAGCCTCGAGAGATGAGTCGGTGGAGCGGCCTCGCGCCGCGCTCCGATTGGGTCTCTGCGATTTTCCTGATGTGCGACGCGAGGAAGCAGAGGCCGAACCCATGTCCGCCGCTTTGGAAATCCGCCTGTTCGACGCCGAGCCCGCCGCCGGCGACGGCGCCGATGTCAGCGTCATCCTGCCCGCCGATTTCGCGCTCCGGTCCGGCGAAAGACTGTCGAAGCCGGAACTGCGCCTGCGCCTTTTTGGTCCGGACGGCGCGCCGGCGATCGTCGTGTCGGGCGGCATTTCCGCGGGCCGCGAGGTCGCCGACGCCGGCGCATCGAAAGGCTGGTGGCGCGATATCGTCGGTCCCGGCGGCGCGATCGACACATTATCCGCGCGTATCATCGGCTTCGATTTCCTGCCCAATCCGGGCGAAACCGCGCGCACCATCACCACGAACGATCAGGCGCGCGCGCTAGGGTGCGCGCTCGCCGCGATCGGCGCGCCGCATCTCAAGGCGTTTGTCGGCGCCTCTTACGGCGGCATGCTTGCGCTCGCCTTCGCCGAAGCATTCCCCGACCGTGTCGAGAAGCTCTGCGTGATTTCCGCCGCCGACCGCCCGCATGCCGCGTCAACGGCGCTCCGCGGCGTGCAGCGGCGCATCGTCGAGTTTGCGATCCGCGCCGGCGACCCGAAGGCCGGGCTTTCCTTGGCGCGTCAGCTTGCGATGACAACCTACCGGACGCCCGAGGAATTCGATGCGCGCTTTCCGCACCGGCCGGGCGCGCGGGCGGGCGATCCTTACGCTGTCTGCGATTACCTGATCGCGAAGGGCGACGCCTATCAGATGGCGCCCGAGCGTTATGTGACGCTCTCCGATTCAATCGACCGCCACCGCATCGATCCGGCGCGCATCGAAGCCGAAGCGCTGTTCATCGCCGTCAGCGAAGACCGACTTGTCCCCGCCGCGGATACGGCGCGCCTCGCCCGCAGCGCGCCGCGCGCTCGCTACGCTGAAATTTCATCGCTCTACGGCCATGACGCGTTCCTCAAGGAGGCCGCAAGCATCGGACCGCTGATCAAGACCTTCATCGAGGAACGCTGAGCCATGGTTCAATCCCTGCATCCCGAAACTGTCGCCGCAAATGCCGGTGTCGCGAGCGACCGCGCCTTCAACGCGGTGTCGCCGCCGCTGCATCTTTCCGCGACCTATGGCTGGCGCGATCCGCTGGAAAAGCCGCAATATGACTATGCGCGCTCCGGCAATCCGACGCGCGCCGAGCTGGAACGCGCGCTCAGCGCCCTTGAAGGCGGCGAACGCGGCGTCATCACCGCGACCGGCATGGCGGCTGTCGATCTCGTTCTCAATCTCGTCAATCCCGGCGACACGGTGATCGCCCCGCATGACTGTTACGGCGGCACATTCCGCCTGCTTTCCGCGCGCGCGCGGCGCGGCCATTTCGCGGTCGACTTCGTCAACCAGACGGACGCGGGCGCGCTCGCCGCCGCGCTCGCGAAGAAACCGCGGCTCGTCTTCATCGAAACGCCGAGCAACCCGCTGCTCCGCATCACCGACATCGCCGCGACCGCCGCGGCGGCGAAAGCCGCGGGTGCGATCGTCGTCGCGGACAACACGTTTCTCTCGCCCGCCCTTCAGCAGCCCTTGTCGCTCGGCTGCGACATTGTCGTCCATTCGACGACGAAATACATCAACGGCCATTCCGATGTCGTCGGCGGCGCCGTCATTGCACGCGACAAGACGGTCGGCGAGGAGCTCGCCTGGTGGGCGAATGCGACCGGCGTCACCGGCGCGCCCTTTGACAGCTTCCTGACGCTGCGCGGCCTCAGGACGCTGTTCACCCGCATCGAGCGCCAGCAGGAGACCGCAGGCGACATCGCCGAGGCCCTCGCCCGCGACAGCCGCATCGCGCGCGTTTTCTATCCGGGGCTCACGAGCCATCCGGGGCACGACATCGCCAGGCGCCAGCAAAAAGGCTTCGGGGCCATGCTGAGCGTTGAGTTCGCCGATGATGTCGATGTTCTCGAGCTCCTGCGCGGCCTTTCCATCTTCACGATCGCCGAATCGCTTGGCGGCTTTGAAAGTCTTGTCTGCACGCCGGCGACGATGACGCATGCGTCGATGACGCCGGAAGCGCGCAAGGTCGCCGGCATCTCCGACCGCCTCGTGCGCTTCTCGGTCGGGCTTGAACATTCAAAGGACCTCTTGCGCGATATTTTCTCCGCGCTCGACGCGGTCGCGGCGCCACTGGCGGACAATGTCGCCGCCTTTCGAAAATCAGGGGAAGCCCATGCGCGGTGAGTTTGACAAGCGGCCCGCCGGCGCCATCGTCCTGAAATTCGGTTCGTCGGTTTTGCGCGACAAAAGCGACCTTCCGCTCGTCGTCTCGGAGATTTACCGCCGGCGCCGCGACGGCCGCAAAGTGGTCGCGGTCGTATCAGCCTTCGCCGGGGAAACCGACGCGCTGATCGCTGAGGCGGCGAGCGTCGGCGGCGCGAAGTCGCGCCACGCGCCGCGCATCATCGCGCTCGGCGAGGAACGCAGCGCAGCGCTGCTTGCGATCGCCTGTGAGACCGTGGGGCTTGATGCGCTCGTCCTCGATGCGCGCACGCTTACCCTCACCGCCGGCGGTCCGGTCGACGACGCGCATCCTGAAAATGTCGATGTCGCGCTCCTTGAAACCGCGCTCGCCGCGCGCGACGTCATCATCGTGCCGGGGTTCGTCGCATTGGGGCCGACGGGCGAACCGGTGCTGCTGGGGCGCGGCGGATCGGACCTCACCGCGGTCTTCATCGCCTCTGCGCTCGGCGTCGGCGAGACGACGCTGATGAAAGACGTCGACGGCGTTTATGACCGCGACCCCAATGTCGATGACGGTGAAGCGCTGCGCTATCCGGCGCTCGATTATGCGCAGGCGCGAGAGGTCGCCGGAAAGCTGCTGCAGCCGAAGGCGATCGACTTCGCCGCCTCGCACGGCGTCGCCATCAATGTCGAACGGCTGAACGCCGGCGCCGGCACGCGTGTTTCCTCCGTCGCCGCGTCGCCGGTGAAGAGCCAGCCGACGCCGCCCTTGCGCGTCGCGGTAGCAGGGCTGGGCACCATCGGCGAGGGCGCAGCGCTGCGAATCGCCGCAGATGCGCATGATTATCGCCTCTGCGCGGCGCTCGTCCGCGATGCGGCCAAGCGCCGGCTCGATGCGTTTTCAGGCACCGTCATCGCCGACCGCATCGAGACGCTGCTCGCCGCAAGGCCCGATGCGATCGTCGAGGCGCTCCCCGACGGGGCTGCAGGACGCGCGCTCATCAAAGCGGCGCTCGCGAAAGGCGTCAGCGTCGTCACCGCCAACAAACAGGCGATCGCCGGCGAGATGGC
>CAZOEB010000069.1:0-17574 GCA_964578685.1 uncultured Caulobacterales bacterium | reverse complement strand
CTCGATCCTTCGGAGCTTTGACGATGAATAAGCGCGTCGTCGGCGTCATCGGCGGTTCCGGCGTCTACGCTCTTGATGCGATCGAAGGCGCGGAGAAGATTGAAATCGACACGCCATGGGGCGCCCCGTCCGGGCCGATCGTCCGGGGACGGATGAAGGGCGTCGAGGTCGCCTTTCTCGCTCGTCACGGCGAGGGGCATCGCATCCCGCCCTCCGAGGTCAATTACCGCGCCAATATCGACGCGCTGAAGCGGGCCGGCGTCACCGACGTCATTTCCGTCTCCGCCTGCGGATCCTTCCGCGAGGAATTTGCGCCGGGCGTCTTCGTGATCGTCGATCAGTTCATCGATCGCACGTCGGGGCGCGCCAAGAGCTTTTTCGGAACGGGCTGCGTCGCGCATGTGTCGATGGCCGATCCCGTCTGCCCCGCGCTCGGAGACGCCATCGAAGCCTCGTGCCGGACGCTGTCGATCCCGCATCATCGCGGCGGAACCTATCTCTGCATCGACGGCCCGCAATTTTCCTCGCGCGCGGAATCTTTCCTCTACAGATCATGGGGCGCCGACGTCATCGGCATGACCAACATGCCGGAAGCAAAGCTCGCGCGCGAGGCGGAGCTTCCCTACGCCAGCGTCGCCATGGTGACGGACTATGATTGCTGGCGCGAGGGGACGGCGGCGGTCGATGTCGCGGGCGTCCTCGACGTCATGCGCCGCAACACCGAAGCCGCGCGCCGTCTGGTCGCGGACGTTCTGGCGCGTCTTGGAGCCATGCGCACGCGCTCGCCGCTCGGCATCGAGACGATGCTCGATTACGCCATCATCACCCCGCCCGAAGCGCGCGATCCGGCGCTGCTGGCGAAACTCGATGCGGTGGCGGGCAGGGCGCTCAGGCGTTAAGCGCTGATTCACCTTTCGGGAAGGCGGCCTTAATCGGCGCGCCTTATCTATGGCGGCATGTCGCTCGCCGCCGCGCTTCTCCTTGTCGCCGCTTCCTATCCGCCGACGCAGGAAGACGCTGCGCGCGCGGTCGCGGCCGAGATGCCCGGCGGCGGGGCGCTCCGGACAGACGTCGCCGTCCAGCTTGAACGATGCGTCCGTCAGGACTCCTACGAAGTGTCGGGTCCGTTCGGAATGATTGTTCTCGACGCCGGACATGAATGCGTCCTCTCGATTGCGCGCCGCGACCGCCCGGCATACGCCGTGCGGGGATTCTTTCACCATGACGGTCTCGGCTGGCGCTATTACGGGCCCACAGGCGAACCGCTGGTCGCCGAAACGCAGACCTACGGGATCAACGGCGCCTTCTCGACCGCATCGCCCAAGCCGGGGTCGATCCTCTATCGTGGCGGGTCGGCGTCAGAAATCGCGGACCCCTACCGCCGCATTTTCTCCGGCTATGACTGGTTCTACGAACCGGCGGACCAGCCGCCGCATGATGATATCTATACGGACCAATAGCGCCTGTCGCGGCGGCGCTTGAAGCGCCTTGGGCTCCCCGTTATGCAGTCCTGCGTGCATGCGGCGGGAGAAGCGGTGATGAACAGCGGCGAGGACGCGGCGATCGGCGAAGGCCGTCCGCGCCTCGCCCGTCGCGTTGCGACGCGCGCCGACATCCCCGCAATCAGGGCGCTCATCGACGTGGCGATCGCCGGCAACATGCCGGCGTTCCTGTCGCCGCGCGAGGTTGCGGCGGCGCGAGCGACCATGGGGCTCGACACGCGCCTCATCGACGACGGCTGCTATTACATCATTGAAGCCGCGACGGCGGAGGGCCCTGTCGCTGTCGGCTGCGGCGTCTGGAGCCGGCGGCGCACGCTCTATGGCGGCGACCACAGCGCCGGCCGTGACGACAGCCTCTCCGACCCGGCGACGGAGGCGGCGCGCATCCGCGCGATGTATGTCCATCCTGACTGGACACGGCGCGGCGTCGGCTCGATGCTCCTCGCCCTCGGCGAGGCGGCGGCGCGCGCCGAAGGCTTCAGGACGATCGAACTCGGCGCCACCCTTCCGGGCGAACCGCTTTACAAGGCGCGCGGATATGTCGAATTCGGGTGCGATGAAACGCGAAGGGCAGACGGCGTGACGAATGTGATCATCAGGATGCGGAAGACCCTTTGACGCCCGCGCTCAAACCTGTCGCTGAATTGTCGGCGGACGAAGCCGCCGCCGAACTTGAACGCCTCGCGCAGCTCATCGCCGAGGCTGACAAGGCCTATTTCGCCGAAGACCGGCCGAAACTGACCGACGCCGAATATGACGCGCTGCGCCGGCGCAACGCGCTCATCGAGCGCCAATTCCCGAAACTGAAACGCGCTGATTCCCCGTCGGCGCGCGTCGGCGCCGCCCCGTCGACGAAATTTGAAAAGGCGACGCACGCCCGGCCGATGCTGTCGCTCGACAACGCCTTCGATGAAGCGGACGTGCGCGATTTCGCCGACCGCGTGCGCCGCTTCCTGAAGCTCGGGGTGGGCGCCCCGCTCGCCTTCACGGCGGAGCCGAAGATCGACGGCCTGTCGCTCAATCTTCGCTATGAGAAGGGCGTCCTCAAAGTCGCGGCGACGCGCGGCGACGGCGCAGTTGGTGAAAACGTCACGGCGAACGCCCTGACGGTCGACGATATTCCGCGAAAGCTCCACGGCGCGCCCGACATTCTCGACGTGCGCGGGGAAATTTATATGAGCCACGCCGATTTTTCGGCGCTGAACAGGGCGCTCGAAAAGGCGGACGAGGAGCCTTTCGCCAATCCGCGCAACGCCGCCGCGGGCTCGCTCCGCCAGATCGACGCGGCGGTCACTGCGGCGCGTCCGCTGCGGTTTTTCGCTTACGCCTGGGGAGAGACTTCGGCCCCGCTCGGGGAAACGCAGTTCGAGAGCGTGAAGCGTCTTGCAAAGCTCGGCTTCAAGACCAATCCGCTGTTCGTGCGCTGCGACGACGTCGAGGCCATGATCGCGCATTACGCGAAGATCGAAGCGCAGCGCTCATTGCTCGGCTATGACATCGACGGCGTCGTCTACAAGGTCGACCGGCTCGATTATCAGGAACGCCTCGGCTTCGTCTCACGCTCGCCCCGCTGGGCGGTCGCGCACAAATTTCCGGCCGAACGCGCGACGACCGAACTTCTCGGCATCGACATTCAGGTCGGGCGCACCGGCGCGCTGACGCCGGTGGCGCGCCTTCGTCCGGTGACGGTCGGCGGCGTCGTCGTGTCTAACGCCACCTTGCACAATCAGGATGAGATCGAGCGCAAGGACGTGCGCGTCGGCGATACGGTGGTTGTCCAGCGCGCGGGCGACGTCATTCCGCAGATCGTCGAAGTCATCGCTGAAAAGCGGCCGAAGGACGCCAAGCCCTATCAGTTCCC
The DNA here is from genome assembly GCA_964578685.1 of uncultured Caulobacterales bacterium. Classification (GTDB taxonomy): domain Bacteria; phylum Pseudomonadota; class Alphaproteobacteria; order Caulobacterales; family Parvularculaceae; genus Amphiplicatus. The sequence goes on along the minus strand of CAZOEB010000069.1, from coordinate 14,211 downwards.
GGAGGTTTGTCCCGTCTGCGGCAGCCCGGCGGTGCGCGAAGAAGGCGAGGCGGTGCGCCGCTGCACCGGCGGCTTTTCCTGCGCGGCGCAAGGCGTCGAGCGCCTGCGTCACTTCGTGTCGCGCGACGCGCTCGACATCGAAGGGCTCGGCGAAAAGCAGATCGAAGCCCTATTCGGCGACGGAATCATCAAGGAGCCCGCCGACATCTTCACGCTTGAGGCGCGCCAGAGGAAAGGCGCGATCGATCTCTTCACCTACAAGGAGAAGAAAGACGGAACCAGAACGCCGACCAACCGGAAATCGGTCGAAAACCTCTTCGCGGCGATCAACGCGCGGCGCGCGCCGGCGCTCGACCGCTTCATCAACGCGCTCGGCATGCGCCATATCGGCGAGACGAACGCGCGGCTGTTCGCGCGGCATTACCATGTTTTTGACGCCTTCCGCGCCGCGGCGATCGCCGCGGCGGATGAGGAGGGCGAGGCCTATCAGGAAATGCTGTCGATCGAAGGCGTCGGCGCCCTCGTCGCCGGCGGCGTCATTTCTTTCTTCAAAGATGCGCGCAACCGCGCCGCCGTCGATCGCCTGCTGAAGGAAGTGACGCCGATGGAGCAAGCGGCGCCCGCGCAATCGGGATCGGCGATCGCCGGCAAGACCGTCGTCTTCACCGGAACGCTCGAATTGATGACGCGCGATGAGGCAAAGGCCCAGGCGCTCGCGCTCGGCGCGAAGGTTTCAGGTTCGGTTTCGGCGAAAACGGATTTTGTCGTTGCGGGACCCGGCGCGGGCTCAAAGCTCAAAGACGCCGAACGGCTCGGCGTGCGCGTTTTCTCTGAAGAAGAGTGGCGCGCCTTCATAGGAGCGAAATCGTCATGAAAGGAAACGCAGCGCTCGGCTTTGGCGATGTCGCCGCGCGCTATGCGGCGCTGCGCCCCTCCTATCCGAAGGCGCTTTTCGATTTCCTTGAAGCCCATCTCGACGGCCCGCGCGATTTCGCGGTCGATCTCGGCGCGGGGCCCTGCAAGGCGAGCCTTGATCTCGCTCAGCGGTTCGAGCGCGTCGCCGCGGTCGAGCCGGACGCCCGCATGCTCGCCGCGGCGCCAGATCACCCCCGCATCGAGCGGGTCAATTGCGCGTCGGAGGATGCGGACTTTCCGGAAGGCGGCGTCGACTGCGTCATCGCTGCGACCGCCTTTCACTGGATGGAGCAGGACGTCGTCACCGCGAAGGTCTCGCGCTGGCTGCGCCCGGGCGGGGTGTTCTTCCCGTTTCTCTATGGGCCCTTTTTCGTGACGGGCGACGCGCGCGAAGTCTTTCAGCATCACTGGAAATTATGGGCGCCGTTCATGGACAAGCGCCTCGGCGCCAAGGCGGATTATTCGCGGCCGATGCGCGCTTCGGGCGCCTTTTCGCAACGCCTGCCCTATTCCGGAGAAATCGCGGTGACGCTGCCCGCGCCGGACGCGGCGGGACTTCTGCTCACGGCTTCTTACGCGCGCGCCTATATGGCCGCGACTGGCCTCGGCGAAGCCTATCTTGATCAGCTTGCGGAGGAACTGGCGCCCTACGCGCCGGTGACGATCGGCTTTCCGCTGGGCGGCGTGCTGGGCGTCAGATCAAATTGACCGCGTCGCCTCGGCGAGCCACGCCGCCACATCGGGCGACACCAGCGGCGTCAGGGTCTGGCGGACGCGCGCGTGATATTTGTTGAGCCAGTGCCGCTCCGCTTCTGAGAGCATGGCGCCGACGACGAGATCGAGGCTGATCGGGGCGAGCGTGATCGTTTCAAACGCCATCATCGGCCTTTCGCCGCCCTCGACCGCCTGCGGCTCGGTGACGACGATGAGATTCTCGATGCGGATGCCGTAGGCGCCGGTCTTGTAGTAGCCGGGCTCGTTCGAAAGGATCATGCCGGGCTTCAGCGCCTGCGTGTTCGCGGCCTTGGCGATCCGCTGGGGTCCTTCATGCACGCCGAGGAACGAGCCGACGCCGTGCCCGGTGCCGTGGTCGTAATCGAGGCCCGCCTCCCACAGCGGACGGCGCGCGAGCGCATCGAGCTGGTGGCCGGTGGTGCCGGCGGGAAAACGCGCCGTCGCCAGCGCGATATGACCTTTGAGAACGAGCGTGAACCGCTCGCGCATCTCCTGCGTCGGCTTGCCGATAGGAAGGGTGCGCGTGATGTCGGTCGTGCCGTCCTGGTATTGAGCGCCGGAGTCGACGAGATAGAGCTCGCCGGGCTTCAAGGGGCGCGTCGTCGCGGTCGACACCTTGTAGTGAACGACGGCGCCGTTCTCGCCCGCGCCGGAAATCGTGTCGAAGGAGAGATCGACAAGCTTGCCCGTCGCCGCGCGAATCGCCTCGAGCTTTTTCGCGGCGGCGATCTCGTCGACGGACCCGTCCTGCGCCTTCGTCGCAATCCAGTGCAGGAACGTCGTCACCGCAGCCCCGTCGCGGATATGCGCCGCCCGGGTGTTGTCGAGCTCCGCGGCGTTCTTGGTCGCGCGCGGCAGGGCGCAAGGATCCGGGAGGTCGATGACGCTCGCGCCTGCATCCGTCAGCACCCGGACATATTTCACCGGCGCAAGGGCCGGATCGATGGCGACGCGCTTCTTCTCGCGCCCCAGCCTATCAAGCGCCGCCTCGACATCGGCTTCCGCCCGTATGTCGACATCGTCGCCGAGAAACGCGGGGAGTTCATTGCCGACTTTCTCGGGCGCGAGAAACAGCGTTGCGCGCCCGTCCTTCGCGACGATCGCGCGGCCGAGGGGCAGGGGCGTCCGCGATACATCGGCGCCGCGAATATTGAAGAGCCACGCGATCGAGGGCGGCGCGGTGAGAAGAACGGCGTCTGCGCCCGCCTTGGCGACCGCATCGGCGACCTGACGGCGTTTGTCGTCGGAGGCGCGCCCGGCGAGGTCGAGGCCATGGGGCTTCGCCGGCGACAGGGGACGCGCGGGCTGGTCCTTCCACGCCGCATCGATGGGGTTACGGTCGAGCGGAAGAAGCGTGAAGCCGCGCGCCGCCGCCGCTTTCTCCAGACGCTCGACGCCGGCTTTCGTATGCAGCATCGGATCATATCCGATCCGTGCGCCTTTCGCGGCATTTTCCGCGAGCCACTGGTCAGGCGGCGTTTCGACGAGGTCGGCATAGGCGAAGAACTTTTCGTCGACTTGGCTGCGGACCTGCAATGTGTAGCGGCCATCGACGAAAATGACGGCGCTCTCGAGAAAGACGATCGCCGCCCCCGCCGATCCGGTGAACCCAGAAACCCACATCAGGCGCTCGGCGTAGGCCGGGATATATTCGTTCTGATATTCATCATCATGCGGAACGATGAAGCCGTCGATCTTCAGCGCCCTCATCTCGGCGCGAAGGAGCGGCAGGTGCTTCGCTGCGAAGGTGCGGTCGGAAACGGGGTCGAAGTGCTGGAACATAGGTTCGGTTGCAGGTTGTGGGTTGCAGGTTGTCGGCGTTGGCGACGTTGAGCGCTTACTTACAGCCTACCACCTGCCGCCTACAACCTCACAAACAGCAGCACCGGCCAGACGGCGTGATTGAGCCGGTTGAGGAGGCGGAAGCCCGCCGCCTCATAGGCGGCGCGGACGCTCATCTCCTGCTCGGCCATGAACCCCGCGAGTATCACCCGCCCGCGCGGGGCCATGTGCTCGGCCATCGCGGGCGCGAATTCGACGAGAGGCCCGGCGAGGATGTTGGCGAAAATGAAATCGTACGGCGCGCGCACGCGGATGCGCGGGTCGGCGAAACCGTCCGCGACGATCGCGGTGACGAGGTCGCCCGCGCCGTTGAGCGCGATGTTCTCGCGCGCGATCTCGACGGAGCGCTCGTCGATGTCGCTGGCGATCACTTCGACGCGCCAGAGTTTCGCCGCTGCGATCGCGAGGACCGCCGATCCGCAGCCGAGATCGAAAACGGATTCCGGCGCAATGCCTTCGAGCCGGTCGAGCAGCGTGAGGCAGCCCGCGGTCGTCGGATGGTGGCCGGTGCCGAAGGCCTGGTTGGCGTCGATGCGGATGGGAATGAAGTTGTCATTGTCAGGCAACTTCCCGGCGTCATGCGATCCGTAGAGCAGGAAGCGACCCGCCTCGACGACGCCAAGGCCCTCGAGCGCATGGGCGACCCAGTCGATATCGGGCAGTTCCTCGATCAACGGCGCGTCAAGACCCGTCTCCGCAAGCAGCGCGGCGAGCGCCGCCGCATCGGGCCGATCCTCGAAATAAGCGTCGAGCCGCCACGCCGCGTCCTCGCGCGCATCGTCATCCTTGGTCAGGCTGACAGCGTTCGCCGGCGGCCAGAGAACGTCCGTGAGCAGAACGCTGGCGTCGTTGAGCGCAGACTCGTGCCCGGTCCATGTGGACTTGAAGGTTGTCATCTATCGTACGCTTTTCCGGCTGGCGCTTTTTTTAGTTTCTTTTTCTTCTGAGGCGACGACCTTTTGGCCTTCAGTGCGGATTTTGGCTTTGCGGTCGCCATCGCTTTTTCCGCAGCTCGCAGCGCCCTGATGTCACGCCGATCTACGGACCGATCGGCAAGTTCCTTCAACGCAATCAAATCTTGCCTCGAAACAACAGTCACGCCGACGCCGTCGACCACAGCCTTCACACGGCGCCGCCAGGCTTCCTTGAACAGCGGAGCTCCTTCAGGCGCCATCAGGATATCGACCCTGTTCGGAGGAAATCCGAACCAGTAGATGCTGTCCTTGTCCTCAAACATGTCAGGGCCGCCGGGCAATGGCGCTTCAAACTCCGTAAGCGCCTTGTATAGCGCGAGGGAATTTTTCCGGTCCGTATCGACCCAGACGTCAAGATCCTTGGTATGTCTAGGCTCAGCGTGGCGCCCTACGGCGTAGCCGCCGACGACCAGATATCTGCCCGTGAATTTTTCGAATGCCGCCAACAGTTCGATCAATTCGGAGTTGAGAAGCATCTTTTCCCTTTAGCGCCGCGTGAAAGAGAGTCATTTCCCAAATGGCGCTCATCTTCACTTCAAACGTCTGGCGTCTCCAGAACTCGTAATCGAATGAGCGGTCCATGTCGCCGATCTTGCCATAGCGAATCTCGGCATCAGACAGGTCAAGCGCCATCGCTCACGCCCCCTTCAAAAAACTGTCGACCACTTTCTTCGCGCCGGAGTGCTCGAAGTCGACGGTCACTTTCTGGCCTTCGGTGAGGATGACGCGGCCATAGCCGAACTTGTCGTGAAAGACGCGCGCGCCGACGGCGAATTTCGATGCGCCGGCGCCGACCGACACCTCGCGCGCGCGGCCTTCGATCATCGGCGCTGCGGCCGCGGGGCGCGCGCCGGCCGCGCGGGCGCGCCGCCAGCCGGGATTGTCGTAATACGTGTCTTCCTCGATACGCGTCGCATCGAAGCGCGAATGGCTGGGCAGGGACGATGCGACATTGCCGTAAAGCCCCGGCTGCGACACGACATCGACCGCCTCCTCGGGGAGTTCGTCGATGAAGCGCGAGGGGAGCGAAGCTTGCCAGCGGCCGTACATTTGCCGGTTCGCTGCAAAAGAAATGCGGCAGCTTTCGCGCGCGCGCGTGATGCCCACATAAGCGAGGCGGCGTTCTTCCTCGAGCGCCGGCGCGCCTCCTTCGTCAAGCGAACGCTGCGAGGGGAAGACGCCTTCCTCCCAACCGGGCAGGAACACCACCGGAAACTCAAGACCTTTCGCGGCGTGCAGCGTCATCAGCCAGACGGCGCCGCCTTCCTGATCATCGTTGCGGTCGGCGACGAGCGCCACATGGTCGAGATAGGCGGCGAGCGTGTCGAATTCGGAGACCGCCTGCACGACCTCTTTCAGGTTGTCGAGCTTTGAATCGGCTTTCGCCGATTTGTTGTTCTTCCAGTAATCCGTATACCCAGATTCCTCGAGGATCAGCTCCGTCAGGTCGCGCGGGCTCATGGTCGCGGCCTCGCCCGTCCAGCGGTCGACCATCTCGATGAACTTCCGCAGGGCGCCGCGCGCGGCGGCGCCGAGGTCGTCCCCTTCGATCAGCAGGCGGCTCGCCGCCATCAGGGAAATGTTGCGCGCGCGGCCGAGGGCGTGGACCTGCTGCATCGTCTGGCCGCCGAGCTTTCGCGCCGGCTTGTTGGCGATGCGGTCGAAGGCGAGATCATCGTCGGCGCTGCGCACAAGGCGCAGATAGGAGACGGCGTCGCGCACCTCCTCGCGCTCGTAAAAGCGCGGGCCGCCGACGACGCGATAGGGAAGGCCGGCTGTATTGAACCGCTCTTCGAAGGCGCGCATTTGGAAGGAGGCGCGCACGAGCACGGCGAGATCGGAAAGCGGACGGCCGCGCGCCTGCTCGGCTTCGATGTCGTCGCCGATGAGGCGCGCTTCCTCCTCGCCGTCCCAGACCCCGCGCACCTTCACCTTTTCGCCCGCTGGCGCTTCGGTCCACAAGGTCTTGCCGAGGCGGGTCTTGTTGGCGGCGATGAGGGTCGAGGCGGCGGCGAGGATCGCCGGCGTCGAGCGGTAATTGCGCTCCAGCCGAATGATGCGCGCGCCCGGAAAATCCTTCTCGAATTTCAGGATGTTTTCAACCTCCGCGCCGCGCCAGCCGTAGATCGACTGATCGTCGTCGCCGACGCAGCAGATGTTCTTGTGCTTTTGCGCGAGAAGGCGGAGCCAGAGATATTGCGCGACGTTGGTGTCCTGATACTCGTCGACCAGCATGTAGCGGAACTTGTCCTGATAGGACCCGAGAATATCCGGGTGGCGCTGGAAGATGCTGAGATTGTGGATGAGAAGGTCGCCGAAGTCGGCGGCGTTGAGCGTCTTCAGCCGTTCCTGATAGGCGCTGTAGAGCGCGACGCCCTTTCCCTCCGCAAAATGCCACGCCTCGTTCGCCGGGACTTTGTCGGGGGTGAGGCCGCGATTTTTCCAGCCGTCGATGAGGCCGGCGAGACCGCGGCCCGACCAGCGCTTTTCATCGAGCCCCGCCGCCTCGATCACCTGTTTGGCGAGCCGCACTTGATCGTCGGCGTCGAGGATCGTGAAGCTTGATTTGAGGCCGACGATCTCCGCGTGGCGGCGGAGAATTTGGGCGCCGATCGAATGAAAAGTGCCGAGCCATTGCAGGCCTTCGACCCGCTCGCCGATGAGGGCGCCGATGCGCTCCTTCATCTCGCGCGCCGCCTTGTTGGTGAAAGTGACGGCGAGGAGCTGCCAGGGCTGCGCGCGGCGGGTGAAGAGAATATGGGCAAGCCGCGTCGTCAGAGCGCGCGTCTTCCCCGTGCCGGCGCCGGCGAGCATCAGCACCGGCCCCTCCGTCGCGAGCACCGCTTCACGCTGCTCATCGTTGAGGCCGCCCAGATAGGCGGGCGCATCAGCGCCCTCGCCCGGCGACAGGCCGGCGAGCGCGCGCTCGGAAATTGACAGTCTGGCGTTCACTGAACGATGCTAGCTGCGTGAGAACGATTCTGGAACATTCATAGGTCGCCGCGCCCGGCTTTGCAAAGGCGACGCCTCGCCCGAATCCCTTGAAAACCGCCCTTCGCTGCAATCGGAAAGGAACCGCCCATGCCCGCCCAGTTCGAACTGTTCAAGGACAAGAAAGGCGAGTTCCGCTTTCGCCTCAAGGCCGGCAATGGCGAGATCATCCTTTCAAGCGAGGGATACAAGGACCGCGCGGGCGCGGCGAACGGGATCGAGTCGGTCAAGAAAAATTCAGACCTTCTCGCGCGCTTCGAGAAAAAGGCCTCTGCGGGCGGCAAGCATTATTTCGTGTTGAAGGCGGCGAACCATCAGGTCATCGGAACGTCGGAGCAGTATCCGACGGAAGACGCCCGCGATAACGGCATCAAGAGCGTGATGGCGAACGCAAGGCTCGCCGGCGTCGAGGACCGGACGGCTTAAACGCTCACCTGCGCCATCACCGCGAGCGGGCGGCCTTCGTCGTCTTTGAAGAAGGCCATCCATTCTTCGGTTCCGTCGGCGTGCTTGTGGATCATGTGCGGCGCGTGCGTGATTTCGGCGCCGCGCGCGGCGAGATCCTTCGCGGCCTTTTGCACGTCGCCGACGCGGAAATAGAGGATCGACGCGCCGTCATCGCCGTCGCCTTCCGAGAGGAAAAGCCGCACGCCGCCGCAATCGAAAAAAGCGAGATTGCCGAAGGTGTAGAGATGGGGGAGGCCGACGACGTCTTTGTAGAACCGCTCCGCCGAGCGGATGTTTTTCACCGTGCGCGCGATCTGCCCAATCGGGCCGAGTTCAGTCGTCATCGCTTCTTTCCTTTCGTGAAGCGCGCTCGCGCGGCTGACGCCGTCCCACCGCCGAAGCGCCTTCTTGTCGTCGAGGCCGAGCTTGCCGATCGCATTCGCGACGTGAAACTTCACGGCGTCGAGACTGACGCCCAGCATCGCCGCGATGCGCGCATTGGTGAGGCCGTGGCGCACAAGCTCCGTCACCCGCCATTCGGCGGGCGTCAGCTGATCGTCATGCGGCGGGCGGCCCCGCTTGCCATTGCTCATGGCTAAAGGATAGCGGCCGGCGGGCTGATTTACCCTACCCGCAAGGCCCATGATTGCCGGCGCGCCTTCGGCGCCCCATACCGCGCGCGAACTTCTCGCTTAAGGGTTTGATGGCTACCCGCAACTGGCGCGTTCAGGCGCATTTTTCGGCCTTTTACGCCGCGCAGTTCGTGCTGCTCGGCGTGCAGCTGCCGTTTCTCTCGGGCTGGCTCGCGCGCGAAGGGTTTTCAGCGCCGGAGATCGGCTGGCTGAGCGGCCTTTCGCTCGGCGCGCGGCTGCTTTTTGGTCCGGCGGTCGCCTTCTGGGCGGATCGGGACGGAAATCATGCAAGGGCGCTGCGGTTCGTGTCGCTCCTTTTCGGCGCCGGCGCGCTGGGGCTGGCGCTGTTCGGCGGCAAGCCGCTGATCGCGCTTTCAGCGGTCGCGGTGCTGTGGTCGTTCGGACTTCTCGTGCCGCTCTCCGATACGGCCATCCTGCGTGCGGACCGGCGCGGCGAGCTCCATTACGGCCAAGTGCGTGCGGCCGGGTCGGCGGCGTTCCTCCTCACGAACATCGGCGCCGGATTCGTCATTGCACGGACGAGCATCGACATCGCCGTCGTCATCATGGCGCTGGCGGGGATGGCGACGTTCCTGATTTCGACGACGCTGCCTTTGGTCGGCGTCTCCGGGGAAGACCGTCGCCCCGGACGGCGCAGCCGATCCGGGCTCCGGCTCCCCCAAAGCGCGGCGTCGCCAGCTGACAGTTCAGGCGGTGGGCCCCGGGTTCGCGACTTCGTCGCGCCCCGGGGTGACGGTGAAGCTGCCGCGCTGAAGTCCGATGAGGCGGCCCACAACCGCTGGCGCGAGGCGGCGACGTTGATGACGACGCCGGCGTTCCTCCTTTTCCTCGCGACGGTCGGCCTCATCCAGGGCAGCCACGCGGCCTATTATTCCTTCTCGATCCTCCACTGGACGGCGCTCGGCTACGCCGCGACGACGGTCGGTTTCTTATGGGCGACCGGCGTCGTGGCGGAGATTTTCGTCCTGACGCAGGTGAGGGGCCTCGTGCGCCGCATCGGGCCCGACGCCCTCATCATCATCGGCGGCGCCGGCGGCGCCGCGCGTTGGCTCCTGACGGGAATCGAGCCGCCGCTGCCGATCTTGTTCCTTGTACAAACGATGCACGCGCTTTCCTTCGCCGCGGCCTATCTCGGGGCCGTCGAATATGTCGACCGGCGCCTGCCGAAGCGCCTGACCAATACGGCGATGACGCTGATGTCGACGACCGGCGTCGGCGCGATCACGGGCCTTGCGACCATCGCCTGCGGGTATCTTTATGAAGCGAAAGGCGCGTTCGCGATCTATGCGCTGACGGCGGCGATGGCGGGCCTCGGCGCTGCAGGCGGGTTGACGCTGAAACACCGCGCCCATCGCGCCACCGTTTCGCAAGACTGACGCCGCTCAGCTGAAGTTGGGCGCCGCCTCGCATGCAAGCGCATGTTTCGGCGCGCTTAGCTCACGGAGCGTTTCGAGGAATCGCGGGTGCGACATCCCAGATCCGATATAGGTCCAGCGGTTCGCCTGGTGCTGCTTCTCCGCAAAGGCTGCGCGCTGATCGGCGTCAAACCGGCGGCCCGTTGCGCGCTCAAGCGCCGCCATGTCGAACGCGGTCTGCTGTCGAAGGCCCTCGTCGAGAAAGCCTCCGAGAGCGAAGTAGCCGTCGACGGCGCTGTCAATTTCCTCCTTGTTCATGTTTTCGGCGATCGAGCGCACCATCAGCGTATCAAGCTGCGCGTGCTGGTGCTCCTCCATCCAATGATGCCGCAGAAGGCTCTTGAATAACGGGTCAAGCGTGTCGTCGTCATGAACGCTGTCAAGGAAGTGGCGCTGCGTCATCCATTCGATATGCAGCGTCAGCAGCGCGACCGACAACGGATGATGCGACAGCACATGGCGGGCGACATCCTGCGCCGGGCCGATGACTTCGCAACGCGTGCCGAACTGGCGCAGGAAGTCGTCGCGGAACGTGCGGAACAGATGGATGTGTTTGGCTTCCTCGCTTGCAAATTCGAGGAACGCGCGGGCGCGAAAATCGTCGCCGTTGATGAGCGGGCGCGCATGATCGAGCACGAACGGCAGAATGAACTCCTCGACCAGACCGAAGATTGAAAGATAGGCGTGCCCCCTGATCTGGTTCAGAGTGCGTTTCGATTCCTCGTCGAGAAAGGAAAGCTCGCCGGCGCGCGCGAGGGATTCGGGCAGGAACGGCCGGGTGAAGTCGAGCGACTTCCCGTCCCCGATCAGGTCGTCGATCCGCCAGGTGATACGCTCGGCGCGCTCAAGACATTCCTTGTAATCATAGTGCCGCGTCATGGCTGTTTTCCTTGTTATTGGCCCTTCTAATTAAGGAAACGGCGCGGCCTCCTTGAATGATCAGGACGCCTCGCCTCTTGACCTAAACGCCTGAATGGCCACGATTGCGGCCATGGACGCGCTCTCTGACGTTCTGCGTGTGGTCGGACTCACCGGCGGGATTTTCGTCGAGGCGGAGTTCACCGATCCTTGGCTCGTCGAGGGCCAGCTCGATCCCTCCTACTGTGCGCCCTTCATGCCGACGCCCGACAAGATCGTCTGCTTCCATTATGTGCTGGAGGGCGAGTTTGACTTGCGGGCGGCGTGCGGAGAGGGCGCGCGCGTCATGGCCGGTGAGGCGGTTCTGCTGCCGCATAACGACCGGCACATATTCGGCAGCGCACCGAACATTTCTCCCGTCAACACCGGCGAACTGGTTCAGCCGCCGGATGGAACGGGCCTCAGCGTCATCCGGCACGGCGGCGGCGGGGCGGTGACGCGCATGGTTTGCGGTTTTCTCGGCGGCGGGCCTGAACTCGGCCTGCTGCTTACAAACCTGCCGCCGGTCATGGTGATCCGCGCCTCTGAAATGCCCGGCGGGGAGTGGCTCACCAAGTCGTTCACCTATGCGGCGACCAATCTCGCCAGCGGCGATCCCGGCGCGGCGACGGTGATGGCCAAGATGAGCGAGCTGATGTTCGTCGAAACGGTGCGCCACTATCTCTCCGGCCTGCCTGCCGAACAGACAGGCTGGCTCGCGGGACTGAGGGATCCCGCGATCGGACGAGCCCTTTCGATGCTCCATGCGCGCGTCAATCATGCATGGACGGCTGAAGAGCTTGCGGCTGCGGTCGCAATGTCGCGCTCCGCCTTCGCCGAGCGGTTCACGCAGCTGATCGGGGTGCCGCCCATGCGCTACCTCACGAGCTGGCGGATGCAGCTTGCCGCCGGCAAGCTGCGCGACGCGCGCCTGTCGATCGCGCAGATCGCCTACGATGTCGGCTATGAGTCGGAAGCGGCGTTCTCCCGCGCGTTCAGGCGTGAAATGGGCCAACCGCCGGCCTCATGGCGCAAGCAGATGCAGCAGCCAGCCTGAACGGGGTCAAAAAACGATCGGCCAGGGCGCCAACGCCGCGACGGCGGGCGGCGGCTGATTGCAGGACATGGGGTTAGGGCAGGGCGTCAGAGCCGACGCGGACGCCGCCAGCTCCATGATCACGCCAAGTTCGGCCAAGGCCTTCAGGACGCTTTTCAAACGTCGGCGAGGAGAATTCGGGCGGGGCACGGGAAGATTCCGGAGCTTGGGCGGCCGCCGGGCGGCGCCCGGTTGAGGGGCGCCGCGGGGACAGGCTCGCGATCAATAGGTTTCAATCTTGACGTCTACGGGAACCGAGCGGCTGACGACGTCGAAAACCGGCGACATTTTTGTCAGCGCCCGGATGGTTTCGGGCATCGCTTTCGTCTTGACGCGCATCTTCACGCGGATCGCGGAATAACCTTTCCGGATATCGGAAGAGAGGCCGAGAAAGCCGCGCAGATCGATGTCGCCGTCGACCTCGCTGTCGATCGCCTCGATTGCGATGTTACGCGAGGCCGCGTGATAGGCGGTCGTCGTCGTCATGCATCCGATCAGCGCGTGCAGCAGCCATTCGACGGGGTTCGGCGCCTGGTCCCGGCCGAGCAATACCTCGTGCTCGCCGTTTTCAAAGACGAAGCCGGGCATGTCTTCGCGCTGCGTCGCGAGCGCGCCTGAAAACTCCTTGATCGTCGACTGATTGCGATCGCCGTCGATCCAGGAGTTCTTGAGGCGGAAGTTGAATTTCGCGATCTCGGCGTTCTGCTTGATCGCTTCGATGGTGTTGAAAAGGTCGGTGACATTGACGCCGTTCCGGATGACGGGAGCGTCGGTCTTCTGGGCGGCGGCTGCGGCGGTGTTGGTCATGGCTGGTTCCTTCCTGTTTGAGCGGCGCCCGGGGGTGGCGCGGACCATCAACAGATAGGGTCAGGCAGCCTTTGCCTTAATGACTGACACGCCGCGAGGCTTGACCGAAACGCTGCAAATGAAGGCAGAAGGCGCAGCGGCGGGCGGCGCCCGCCCGCTACAGCGTCACCACCTGCGCGCCGTCAAAGGTCGTCACGCCCTCCGCCGTTTCCGCCAGTTTCGCGATTCGCGCTTCATAGAGATCGAAGAGCGCGATCTTGGCGCCGGGAAGCTGCCTTGCCTTGGCGAGGTTTGCTCGGGCGGCGAGCACGTCGCCTTCCCGATAAGACGCCTGCAGCGCGCGGTTCGCTTCTTCGAGCGCACGGAAGCCCTTGCTTGATTTCAGGAACGGGTTGCCGACGAGGGCGTAGATCGAGAAGGCGCGGTCCGTCCCCATTTCCTTGATGCGGTCGAGCTCAAGGAAGGCGAAGTGGTGATCGATGCGCTTGTGCACCGCTTCATCGACGATGATCGCCGGGCCGTAGACCATCGCCTGCCGCGACAGGAAGGCGGCGAGCGCCATCGGCCGTCCGACCGCGGAGTAACGCTGGGCGCGCCCCTGTCCCATCGGCCCGAGATAGCATTCGCCGGTGGCGATCCCGATCGCGAGATGGAGCTGCACGCCTTTCAAGTGCGGCGCGGCCTGAAGTTCCAGATTGATGCGGTCCATGCTCTCGATGAGGCGCAGCGCGCCGGCGCAGGCGTCGCGCACATGATCGGCGTTTTCGAGCGGCGCGTTGAAATAGGCGAAGATGCGCCCGCCGTCCGCCTGATCGGCGGCGCCGCCGACTTCGATGATCGCTTTTTTGAGATGCGCGCAGCCCGCGGCGATGAGGTTTGTCACCTCGCCCGGCGTCGCGCTCAGTTTTTCAGCGTCTTCATCGAGGAGGCTGAGCTCGCAGGCGAGAATGGTGACCGGGCGGCGGACGCCGTCGAGCACTTCCGACTGGCCTTCCTCGCGCACCTTTTTCATCGTCGGTTCGGGGAGAGAGCCCTGATAGGAGCCGCGGACTTTGTCGTCCTTGATCGCCTCACCGATCGAGCGTCCGCCGGCGACCGTGAAGGCGCCGAGGAACAAGGCGAGCGAGGGCGCTAAGGGATCGAAAAGCAGCGCGCCTTGCGCAAAAAGCCCGATCAGAACCGCCGAAGCGATCGCCGCAACGCCCGCCGCTTTCCAGAAATCGAGCCGCTGCGACCACATGATCGCGGCCGCGCCGAAGGCGAGGACGAGGAGCGCTTCGAGATACCCGAACCAGCCGGGGCGCTTCAGCGTCTCCCCCGAGATGAGCTGGCGCGCGAGCATCGCCTGTGCGCGCGGCATTGACATTTCCCCGCGCGCGGTGGCGACGCCGGCGCCGACGCCGTCATCAAGGCCGATCATCACGACTTTGCCGGAAAGG
>CAZOEB010000068.1:0-17635 GCA_964578685.1 uncultured Caulobacterales bacterium | reverse complement strand
CTTCCTCTCCGCCAGTCTTCGCGTTTTTGACGTTTTTGCGCAGCGGCGCGGCCGGACCGCTAATCGCGCTCGCCGCCGCCGTAGCGAAGGCCGAAGCCAAGCGGAAAGAGCGGCGCATAGGGCGCGTCGCCGGCGTTAATCGGGTGCTGGTCAGCCGAGGCCGGCCAGCTGAACGACAGCTTGCCCTTGAAGTCATGCCGCACGGCGCCGTTTTCATCCGTGAACAGAACGTCGGCGACCCCGCCGCCTTCGCTGCCCGGCAGCCATGCGGCGACGAAGGCGCCCGCCGCCTCGATCTCCGGCGACACCCAGCGCGGCCGCCCGGAGAGAAAGACGGCGACGGTCGGAACGCCCTCGGCCTTCAGGCGGCGCAGGATGGCGAGCGCCTTCTCATCCTCAAAGTCGACGCCGCGCTCGGTTTCGAGGTCGCCCTCAAATTCCGCATAAGGCGTTTCGCCGAAAACGACGATCGCGGCGTCGGGCTTTTCCTTGTAGTCGCCGGTCTCGCTGAACTCCGCCTTGCCGCCCGCCGCTTCGACGGCGCTGCGGATCCCGGCGAAGATCGTCGTCGCGCCCGGAAAGTCGGCGTTGGTCGTGTCGCGGCCCTGCCAGGTGATGGTCCAGCCGCCCGACTGCCGGGGCGCGGAGTCGGCGGCGTCGCCGGCGACGAGAATGTTCTTGCGCGGGTTCAGCGGCAAAACGGCTTCGTTCTTCAGGAGCACCAGCGATTCCCGAACCGCCCGCCGCGCCAGCGTGCGGTGATCGGCATGGCCGAGCAAATCCTTGACGCCCGCGAGCGGCTGCTCCGAAGGGCGCCCCTTTTCAAAAAGCCCGGCGCGAATCTTGACGCGCAGGATGCGCCGCACGGCGTCGTCAAGCCGCGCTTCGCTGATCTCACCGCTTTTCACCTGCCGCGTCGTATTGCGGATGAAGTTCCGCCATTCGGTCGGAACCATGATCATGTCGACGCCGGCGTTCACCGCCGCGGCGCAGGCGCCGGCCGTGCACCCCGGAATCTGCTCATGCCCGTTCCAGTCGCCGACGACAAACCCGTCGAATCCGAGCCGCTCTTTCAGCACGGTCGTCAGGAGATAGGGATTGCCGTGGGTCTTCACGCCGTTCCAGCTGTTGAACGTCGCCATGACCGTCTGCGCGCCGGCGCCGATCGCGGTGAAATGCCCGGGTGCGTGAATTTTTTTCAGCGCCTCCTCGCTCAGCTGCGCGTCGCCCTGGTCATCGCCATTGAGCGTGCCGCCGTCGCCGATGAAATGCTTGGCGGTCGCGACGACCTTGTCGGCGCCGAAGGCGTTCTCGAGCGCGGGATGCCCCTGAAGGCCGACGACGATCTCCTTCGAGAATTCGGCGACGAGCGCCGGGTCTTCGCTGAAGCTTTCATAGGTCCGCCCCCAGCGATCGTCCCTTGCGACGGCGACCGTCGGCGCGAACGCCCAGCCGATCCCCGTGACCGCGACCTCCCGCGCCGTCGCCACGCCGATATCGCGGATGAGCGCAGGGTTCCTCGTCGCGCCGAGACCGATATTGTGCGGAAAGATCGTCGCGCCGATGACGTTGTTGTGGCCGTGAACGGCGTCCGTCCCCCAGATAACCGGAATGGCGGCCTTGCCGTCGCTCGCATCCATGGACGCATCGTAGAAGGCGTTCGCCATCACCAGCCATTCGGCGATCGACGCGTTGCGGTTCTTGTTGGGATAGGAACCGCCGCCGTTCAGCAATCCGCCGATGTGGAAGCGCTTCACGTCGTCCGGCGAAATCGACTGGATTTCGGCCATGGTGATCTGGCCGACTTTTTCGGCCAGCGACATGCGCGACAGGATCTGGTCGATTTTTTCCTCGACGGCGGGATCGACGCCGTAGGGGCTGGCGATCTTCGGCCAGATCGCCGGCGTTCCCTGCTCGGCGGGCGCCCGGCCCGCGCCGCAGACAAGCGCAAGACAAGCCGCCGACAAGGCTAAGCAGGTGCTGATCCGCATGGGCCGCCTCTTATCAAAGAAAGCGCGCCGGCGATCGCTTAAAGTACGGCGACCGCCGGCGCGTTCCGGGAGGAGATCAGAACTTCGCGCGAACCCGCGCGCCGTAAAGCCGCGGCGTGTTGAAGAACCGGGTGTTGTCGAACTGGGTGATGATGATAGCCGCCGGCTCCTGCACATTGGTCAGGTTGCTGACATAGCCCTCAATCCGCCAGCGTTCCTTGTCGCCATGGGTGTAACCGACGCCCATGTCGATGGTGACATATCCCTTGGTGCGGTCGTCAAGCCTGCCCGCCGGATTGGTGGGGTTGGCGTAATCGATGCCGTTGAAGATCGACTGGTTCTGCGACGAGCGATAGCCGATCGAGACGACGCCGTCGAACTGGCCGTAGTCCGTCTCGATCACCTTCGACAATGAGGTGTTGAGCTGGATCTTCGGTGTCCGGATAAGACGGTTGCCTTCAATCGACCGATTGACGGAGTTGACCGGATCGACGTCGGCCTGGAAGCGCGAGTCCTGGATTTCAATCGAATTGACGACTTTGGCGACCGGCAACCAGAGCAGCGTGGCATCGAGGTTGAAATCGCCGGGCAGCTGCAGGCCGCCTTCAAACTGCGCGCCGTAAATCTCCGCATCCGATGCGTTGAAGTTGAAGGCGACGACGGCGCTGCCGGTGCTCGGCGGCAAGGTCGTCGGATCAAGCCCCGCGAAGTCGATGATCTGCGCCACCGACAACAGGGTCGACAGCTGGAGATTGTCGTAGTCGTAGTAGAAGGCCGAGACATTTAGTTTGACGTCCGTCTCACCGACCCGGAACTCGTTCTTGGAGCCGAGTTCAAAAAGCGTCAGCGTCTCGGGCCCGAAGGTCGGCGCGAAGGTGTCCGTTTCAAACTCGATCGGGACGTTTTGCGCGGGGCTCGCGATGCCGAGACCTGCGGTGCCGGGGATGTTGTCGTTGAAGCCGCCCGACTTGTTGCCCGTCGAGACGAGCGCATAGACGAGATTGTCTTCGGTGAAGTCGTATTCCGCCCTCACGCGCCAGTCGATGAAGTCGTTGTCGAGACGACCGTTCTGCAGCGCGAAGCTCGAATTGAACGGCGCGAGCGAGAAGTCGACGACGCCGTCGAAGACCGGCACGAAGTTCGCGCAGCTGCCGACAAAGGCGAAGAGCGAACAGGAGGGGCGCGTCGCAGGATCGGGGAACGCGTCCTGAATCTGCTGCCCGCCTGGGAAAATATCGTCGATGCCGTCCCGGGCGCCGAACGCGGCGACGCCGTTGAAAAGGAAGGCGAGCGACTCATTTGCGTCGATAAGGCTGTCGCCGTTCTGGTCCGGATTGAACAGCGTGCGGTCAAGACCGGCGAACTGGAAGCCCTCCGTGCCGAAGGCGGCGCCGTTGACGAAGCAGCAGCTGAAATCCGGGCCGCCGAAGCCGAAGCGGTATTCCGCGTTGATGCCGAAACGCTGCTTGGCGTCATCCGTGTAGCGGACGCCGCCGGTCAGACGGAATTTGTCCGTCACGTTGAAGGTGGCGTCGCCGTAGAAGGAGTAGCTCGTCGTGTCGGTCGTCTGGTTGAACTCGACGCCCTGGAAGAACGGATTGCGGTCGCCGGTCGTGCCGAGGAACGTGCGCTGGTCTTCCTTGAAGTAAAAGGCGCCGACCGTCCAGTTCAGCCTTGCATCCTCATCGGCGTAGAGCCGCAGCTCCTGCACGATCGATTCTGAATCCGTGATGAAGCGGATTCTCGAGAAATTGTCGAAATCGAGCGGCCCGAGCGTTGCGAGAACGCCGGGGTAATCGGGGCCGATCGGCGTCACGAACTCATAATCGTAAACGAGATCGCGATAGGACCCGATATATTCGATGTTGAAGCCTTCGCCGTCGTAATCGATCTGGCCCTTGATGCCGTAGTGATCGGTGTTTTCGCGCGGCGTGAACCCGCGGCCGAGGACGCGGCGCGGATTGTCGATGTCGTCCGGATCAATGCCGTTGCCGAGCGGATTGGCGAAATTGACGCCGGTGTAGCCGCTGCCGACCTGCGAAATGTAGTCGCCGGTCACCGTGAATTTGAGCCTGTCGATCGGCTGGAAGAGAACAGCCCCGCGAATGCCGAAATCCTGGGCGGCCTCCGCGACGCCGATGTTTTCGTCGGCGCAGGTCGGCACGGTCAGACCAAGTTCGGCCGAGCAAGGCGAAACGTTTTCGAGCCGGCTGTCATGCTCCCTCGTGAAGGCCGCGACGCGCGCCGCGATCTTGTCGCCGACCGGAACGTTGACGACGCCCTCGACCGTATACTCGTCGTAATTGCCGTAGGAGGCTTCAAGCGACCCGTTGAAAATCCCGAGGCCCGGCGCCCACGGGATGATGTTGACGGAGCCTGCGGTGGCGTTGCGGCCGCGCAGCGTGCCCTGCGGCCCGATGTTCACTTCGACCCGCTGGATGTCGAAGAAAGCCGCGCCGAAACCGCTCGGGCGCGGCACGTAAACGCCGTTAAGGTGGGTCGCCGCCGCCGGGTCGCCGAGCTCGGTGTTGTTCGACGAGCCGACGCCGCGGATGTAAACTTCGATGTTCCCCTGATTGTTGGCGAAATTGACGCCGGGGATGCGGCCGTTGAGATCGGTGATGTTCTGCAGGCCCTGCTTCTTCAGATCATCGCCCTGGAGGACGACCGCCGTCCCTGCGAGATCCTGCAGGCTCTGCTCGCGCCGCTCGACCGTGACGACGATTTCGTCGCGCTCGGTCTCTTCCGTCGCCTGAGCGTCCGCCGCCTGCGCAAAGGCCGGCGACACAAGCGCGGTCGACGCCAGCAACGTGGTGGCGAATGAAACTCTCTTCCTCATGGATGACCCCTCCCGCGTATGACAATGTTGTCATTTTATGAAGCGACGGTACGCCCCCTTACAGCCCCGGTCAATGACAACGTTGTCTTTTTGCGCGATTTTTTTGATCGCCGCCGGCAAAAGCTCAGAACCCCTGAAAATAGGAGGCTCCGGAGGTCAGGCCCGGCGCATCCGGCGGCGGCGATCCGCGGTCGACCGGCCGATCACCAGTTCAAAAGGCAAAATCAGCGGCGCAGTCTTCCGGTCGCCGCTCGCACTGAATTCAATAAGGGTCCGGACCGCTTCCTTTCCGAGGTCACGAATCGGCTGGCGGACCGTCGTCAGATGCGGCCAGACAACGCGCGAAATGGTGCCGCCGTCGAACCCGCAAATCGAGAGGTCCTCGGGAACCCGGACGCCGTTATCATGCGCCCAGCTGATGGCGCCGGCGGCCGTTTCGTCGTTGCTGGCGAAGATCGCCGTCGGCGGCTCCGGCAGCGTCATGAGGCGAGCCGCGCCGGCGACCCCTGATTCAAAATCAAATCGCCCGTTCACGACGAGCGCCGGATCGTACGGGGCGCCGCAGCGCGCCAGCGCGCGCCGGTAGCCGGCATGGCGAAGCCTGGTCGCCGAATGGCCCGGCAATCCCTTGATGAACCCGATCCGACGATGGCCGAGCGCGGCGAGGTAGTCGACGAGCGCTTCGCCGGCCGACATGTCGTCGATGGCGATGTAGCGTTCCTCCGTACGCGGCTTGTTGGGCGAAATCCTGACGAAAGGCACGTCGAATCTCTCAAGCGCTTCGAGCACCGCCTGATTGTCGCAAACCGGCGGCGTGAGCAGCGCGCCGTCAAGGCGCGTTTCCGTCAGAAACCTGACCGTCTGCGCCGCCATTTCCCGCCCGCGCAGCACTTCAACCTGCAGATGGTAGCCGCTTTCCCGGCAATGCGAGAGCGCTCCGTGGAGAATGTCGGAAGGATAGTCGCCTTGCGGATTCTCGTAGAGCAGCCCCAGCACGAGCGATTTGTCGGCGCGCAGGCCGCGCGCAAACATGTTGCGCTGATAACCGAGATCCTCGATCGCCTTCAGGACCTTTTCTCGCGTCAGCGCGGTGACGCGCGGTTCACGATTGATAACGCGCGAAACGGTCTTGATGGAGACGCCGGCGGAGTTCGCGACATCGACGATCGTCGTCGGCGCTGCGTTGTTCGGAACCGGTGATTTCATGCGAAAGCGGCCGCCCTTATGCGCAAACGCCTGTTCGTATCGACCTTGCGCTTTTCATATAGCGGCTGTTCTGACACCCTTGCAATCATGGAATCCACGACGAACGACGCAGACCGCCCCATCCGCAAGCGCGCGGTCCTGACCTACGCTGTCGGCGATCTCGGTCTCAATTTTTATTGGCAGGGCGCAGGTTTCTTTCTCTTCTTCTTTTATACCGACGTCGTGGGGCTGCCGAACCTGACGGCGGGCTTTGTCATCGCTGCGGGAGGACTGGTCGACGCCGTCACCGATCCGGCGATGGGCTTTATCGCGGATCGAACGCGAAGCCGGTTCGGCCGCTACCGCGTTTATCTTCTCTTCGGCGCGCCGGCGCTCGCCCTCGCTTACGCCTTCCTGTTCTGGGCGCCGCTCGCAGTCCCGGCTTCCTTCGCCGCGGCGGCGGCGCTCGCTGCGCATGTGATCTTCCGCATCGTCTACACTTGCGTTTCGATTCCCTACGGATCGCTCGGCGCAAACCTGACGA
Source organism: uncultured Caulobacterales bacterium (assembly GCA_964578685.1). Lineage (GTDB taxonomy): Bacteria > Pseudomonadota > Alphaproteobacteria > Caulobacterales > Parvularculaceae > Amphiplicatus. The sequence goes on along the minus strand of CAZOEB010000068.1, from coordinate 11,076 downwards.
GCGACGCAGGCGCGCGCACCAATCTCGCCGGGGCGCGCATGTTCTTCGGCGCGCTCGGCGGCCTGATGGTCGTGCAGCTGGTCGTCTGGTTTCGTAGCGGGCTGGAGGATTCGCACGCTTTCGTCATCGCCGGCGCCGTCGCGGGTCTCCTCGGCGCCGCACCGGTCATTGCGACCGGGCTTGCGACGCGCGAGCGCCATTATGCGAGCCGCGCAGGTGAAACGGTTCAATCGCCGGCCGCTGTCGCGGGACTGGTCGCCCGGAACCGGCCCTTCCTCATCCTGATCGCCGCCATGCTGCTGATCACTGTCGCAAATGTGCTCTTTGCAAAGACGGTTCTCTATCTCTTCGAACGCATCCTGAAGGCGCCCGAGACCGGCGCGGCGACGATGACGGTGATGACCGTCGCGCCGCTTGCGGCGCTGCCCTTCTGGACCTTTGTCTTTCGCGTCATCGACAAACGGCCGGGTTTTCTCGCAGGCTGCGCGGCGACTGCGGCGAGCTTTCTTCTCCTGCTGATCGCCGGCGAGGGATCGCCCTTGATGACGGCGGTCGCGTGCGTGTTGATATCGACGTCCTTCGCCGCATTCGCCGTCGGTTTCTGGAGCATCCTGCCCGATACGATCGACTTCGGTCACCTGCAGACTGGGGCGCGCACCGAGTCGAGCTTGATCGGCATCGCCTCGGCGGCGCAGAAAATCGGCATTGCGACTGGCGGCGCGCTGATCGGCGTCGCGCTTGACGCGGCCGGCTACGACGCTGCTGGAACCATTTCGTCGGCGTCGGCGGGCGAGCTCCGCATGATGATCGCGTCAGCGCCCATCGCCGCGACGGCGCTCGCCGCCGCGATTTTCCTGCGCTATCCGATCAACGCCGAGCGTCATCGCGCGATCGTAAGGGAGCTTTCCGTCGCCGCCTCTTGAGGCCGATCCGGAAAAGCGTCTCCTCAAGGCTTATTTTTAATTCGCAGGCGGATCAGATTCCGGAACGTGCGTTCCACTTGCGGTAGAGCGCGGCGTCGGCGCATCCCAAATACGGGCGCCGGATTTTTGGCTTGGATCAACGGCTTCGTTGGTTAACGCGCGCGTCCCACGAGTTATCCCCCACCTTATCCCCCTACTTATCCCCCACCTTATCCCACCCCCTTTCGGAGCCTTTATTGTGGGGTTTCGCCATCGAACAGCGCGTGCGCGGACCGCGGCGAGAAAAGGAGAAGGTTGTGTGATGCAAGCCGGCGGAATCAGCAGCGCAGTCGCGCGCCGTAAAATACGCATTTTTCCGCTGGAGGGCGCGGAAATGGCTGATCGAACGCCGGAAAAATCGGCGCCTTTTTGCGCAGCTCGCCTGTCCGCGCTAGCCAATATCGGCGCGGGAGAGACCCGCCTCTTTGAGGATCGCGTCGGCGTCCGCCTCGCTTGCGGCGGCGGGCCGCGGATCGCCGGGCAGCGCGCCGTCGAAGCGCGGCGCGGCGGCGGCCTGAAGCGCGCCGAAGGCCTCGCGCCATACGCCGCGCGCCTTCATGTGCGGATGATCGAGCGCCTCAGCGGGCGACAGGACCGGGGCGAAGCAGACATCGGTTCCTTCAAGGATCGCGCACCAATGCTTGCGCGGCTTCGCGGCGAAGAGGGCGGCCAGCGCTTGTTTCCGCGCCGGCCATTGCGCCTGGTCGAACTGGTTGGCGAAGCGCGCATCACCCGTGAGCGCGAGCTTCTCGATCAGCAGCGTGTAAAACTTCGGCTCAAGCGGGCCGATCGAAATCCAGCCGCCGTCCGCACACTGATAGACGTCATAGAAATCGGCGCCGTCGAGCATCGACCGGCCGCGTTCGTCCGGAAAACCGCCTGCCGCCCGGAGACTCATGACAAGGCCCAGCATGTGCGCCGCGCCGTCGACGATCGCGGCGTCGACGACGGCGCCCTTTCCTGTCTCTCGCGCCCTGAGGACGCCCGACAGTATGCCGATCGCAAGATAAAGCGCGCCCCCGCCGATGTCGCCGACGACGGTCGGCGGCGGCGCGGGCGCAGCGCCCGCCTGCCCCGCATACCAGCCGGCGCCGGCAAGGCTCACATAATTGATGTCGTGGCCGGCGGCGTGGGCGAGCGGACCGGTCTGGCCCCACCCGGTGATGCGCCCGTAAACAAGACGCGGGTTCGCAGCCATCAGCGTATCCGGCCCGAGCCCCAATCGCTCCATGACGCCGGGGCGCAATCCTTCGATCGTCGCATCGGCCGTCGCGGCGATGCCGATCGCGGCGGCGACATGTTTCGGCTGTTTGAGGTCGAGCGCGATAACGCGCTTGCCGCGATTGAAGAGCGCGCCCGTGGCGCCGCCCGCACGCCCGATCAGGATGACGTCAGCGCCGAGATCGGCGAGCAGCATGCCGCAGAACGGGCCGGGTCCCAGCCCCTCGAACTCGACGATGCGAAGGCCCTTGAGCACGCTCATCTGAAAACTCCAAATGCAGGCGGCCGGACGGTACAGGCGCGCCCGTTCGCCGAGCAAGGAAAGCGTGCAGCATCAACGACATTGGCGGCGCGGGCGCCAGCCGCTATCAACGCTGCGCCTTCCTTGAAAGCACCGCCAATGCCGGCCTTCCGCCAGTCAGACGCCCTCGCCCGGATCGCGCCTTCGCCGACGCTGGCGATCACGCAGGCCGCGCGGGAGATGAAAGCCAAGGGCCGCGACATCATCAGCCTGTCAGCAGGCGAGCCCGATTTCGACACGCCGGAGCATGTGAAGGAAGCGGCGATCGCCGCGATCCGCCGCGGCGAAACGAAATACACCGCGGTCGACGGCATAGCCGAGCTGAAAGAAGCGATCGCCGGGAAATTCCGGCGCGACAACAATCTTTCCTATAGGACCAGCGAGATCTCCGTCGCGCCCGGCGGCAAAGCCGTCATTTACAACGCGCTGATGGCGAGCGTGAACTCGGGCGACGAAGTCGTCATCCCGGCGCCCTACTGGGTCTCCTATCCGGACATGGTGCGGCTCGCCGGCGGAACGCCGGTCATCGTGAAAGCCCCGCAGGAAGACGGCTTCCGCATTCGCGGCGATGCGCTGGAGGCTGCGATCACGCCGCGGACGAAATGGGTGATCCTCAACTCGCCGTCAAATCCGACGGGCGCCGCCTATGACCGCTCGGAACTCAGAGCGCTCGCCGACGTTCTCCTGCGCCATCCGGGCGTGATGGTGATGACGGACGACATCTACGAACACATTCTTTATGACGGACGGCGCTTTGCGACGATTGCGGAGGTGGAACCGGCGCTGTTCGAACGCACGCTCGCCGTCAATGGCGCTTCCAAGGCCTATGCGATGACCGGCTGGCGCATCGGCTATGCCGGCGGGCCGCAGCCTCTGATCGCCGCCATGGCGAAAATGATGTCGCAGTCGACGACAAACCCGGCCTCGATCAGCCAGTGGGCGGCTGTTGCGGCGCTGAACGGCGATCATTCCTTCCTCGCCGAACGCAACGCCGCTTTCGCTGCGCGGCGCGACCGCGTCGTCGCCATGCTGAACGATGCGCCCGGTCTTTCCTGCCTGACGCCGGAGGGCGCGTTCTATGTCTATCCGTCCTGCGCAGGGGTCATCGGCAAAAGAACGCGCGACGGTCGCATGATCGCGACGGATGAAGATTTCGCCGGCGCGCTGCTCGACGCCGAAGGCGTCGCCGTCGTGTTCGGCGCCGCCTTCGGCCTCGCGCCGCATTTCCGCATTTCCTACGCGGCTGCGATGACGGAGCTTGAAGACGCTTGCCGCCGGATTCAGCGCTTTTGCGAGTCTCTCATCAATTAGGGATCGATCGGATCGATGTGAAATATCGGGATAATGCGATTGAAGTGATTGAGCGCGACGGTTATCTGAAACAGTTGCTGAACGAAAGGAGAATGACATGGAAAAAATGAAGATCGGCCTCGACGGCAACGCGCGCAAGGCGGTCGCGGACGCTATCAACGGCGTGCTCGCCGACACTTATGTCGTCTACCAGAAGACGCACGCCTATCACTGGAATGTGACAGGGCCCCAGTTTCACCAGCTGCATGTCATGTTCGAAGAGCAGTATCGCGAAATGTGGGCCGCGCTCGATGAGCTGGCCGAACGCACGCGCGCGCTCGGCGAGTATGCGCCGGCGAGCGCGGAAGCGTTCAGCGCGCTTGCGTCGATCAAGAGCGCAGACAAGACCTCACCCACGGCCGAGCAGATGATCCGGAATCTGCTGGCCGATCACGAGGCGCTCATCCGCCGCACGCGCGAGGCGCTCGACGTCGCCGAGGAAGTCGATGACGCGGCGAGCGCCGATCTCCTCACGCAGCGCATCCAGACGCACGAGAAGACTGCATGGATGTTGCGCGCGCTGACGCAGTAGTTACCGGAAAAGAAAAGGCCGGACCCTTGGGGGAAGGGTCCGGCCAGTTGTCGAGCAAGATCAGAGGGCTCACATTTGCTCGAACAATCGCGGAATGCGGGGGCCGGCGGAGGGGGCGGTCGCCGGTTGGGTCGTCGATGTCCCGTCATTCCGTAATCTTATGCTACAAAAGTAGAGCCAAGCGCCGGCGATGCGAAGCCGCCCGGACGCAAGAGACGAACGGTTCGTCGAACACGGAAACGTCAACGCTGACGCGACTTCCAAAGGCGCAGGACAGCGTCTGCGGCGCGGCCCGTCTCATCGAGCGGCTCATAGGGCCAGCTTTCGATCACGCCCTCGAACCATCGTGCGGCGTTCCTTGCGCGCAGCCCCTCATGGAATGCATCGAACTTGCGCGCCCGAGCGAACGGCTTTCGCCGCAGAGGCAGGATGTAGACGGGCTTTCCGGTCGACGCCGCTTCCGCCGCCATATTGACGCTGTCTTCCGTCACCAGAACCGCGCGTGCGCTCGCCAGCATGGCGGGATAGGGATTTGCGGCGTCGCTGCAAGCTGGATCAAAGAACCGCGCCGCATGGTCGCCGAGCTTCGCGCGAAGAATGTCGGCGGCGCCTCGCGGCGTGCGCCGAGACAGCGTCACATCGAGCGGCATTTCAAGGGCGAGAAGCTTTTCAGCAAGCGCTGCGGCATCGTGGTCGTCGAAGCGAAAGACCTTGTTCTCGCCGCCGACCAGCACGGCGACCGGGGCGAGGCCGGGAACTGTCGGGACGCGCAACGCCGCTGTGTCAATCCGATTTGGCGAGCCGAAAATCGGAAAGACGTTCTCGCCCCGCACGCCGTCATGTTCCGGCGGTATGACAAGATCGAAGGCGCCGAGCGGGGCGCGCGGGTTCTGGAGCTGGACGACAAATGTTTCCGGCGCACGCGCCTTCACCGCCATCGAGAACGGAACGGACAGCCGTCCGCACCCGATCCAGAGCGCCGGCCACGGCGGCGCGACCGGATCGGAGTCGCCGCCAAGATGCGCAAAGGGATCACGCCAGACCCCGCGGGGCAAGGACCGGAACGGCGACCTGACGCGAAGTCGCTTTACGATGATCTCAAGCGGCGCACGCCGCGCGATCGCTTCAGCGAGGCCGAGCGCCTGCGCCTCAATGCCGGCCCGGCCGTCGGTGACGATCCAGCATTCGGGCGGCGCCGACTCCGCGTTCATCAATGCAGCCTTAACACGGTCCGCGCGACAGGTTCTTCCGCCCGCCGCGCCGCCTCCCAGAACGGCCGCATCTTGCGCGCAAAAAGGACCGCAGCCGCGACGCCGGGGGCGAGGTACAGCGCCCTCCAGGGCTCTTCGAACCCCGGCGCGGCCCCGGCGGCCGACAGCACCAGCAGCCCCACTAGCGCCGCCGCCGCAGCGTAGGGCCAAGCCGCTCGAAGCTTCCGCTTCTCCAACTGGAGGAACAGCGGCACGCCGACTGGAACCGCGGCGGCGAAGGCCGTGAAAAAGAACAAGAGCGTGAACGTCGCCGCGCGCAGGAACGACGGCCCGAGCGCGCCGATGCTGAAGCCGCCTACCGCAAGGCTGATGGCCAAGTGGGCGGCGCCCGCAGCCCCGGCGACCGTCAGCACTGAGACGATCATCTTCTCAAACACGATGTTCGTCCGGATCGCCGCGACCACTGGATCATCCGGCGGCGCAGGCGTCGTCATCCGGAGGCCCTCGTCACTCCGCCGCCGCCTTGAACGCGCCGGACATGGACGCCGAGCACTCCGCCATCGTTTTCGAGGCGCGTGCGATCGGATTGGTGAGATAATAATCTCGCACCGGAGAGCGGAACGGTTCCGTTCCGACGGCGCCTTTCTGTCCGACCTTCGTCAGATCGAGCGGGAGGTCTCTCGGACGCTGGCCGATGCGGCCGAGCGAGGGCGCATCGGCGATCATCGCCTGGCGCAGCGCGAAGATATCGTCGTAAGGCAAGGTCTTGCCGATCCGATCCGAAAGCGCGCGGATGATCGCCCAATCCTCCCTCGCCTCGCCATAGGGGAAGTGCGCTCGCGTAGTCATCTGCGCGCGTCCTTCCGTATTCACATACGTCCCGCTCTGCTCGACGTAAGCAGCGCCCGGAAAAATGACATCCGCGTGGCGGGCGCCGGCGTCGCCGTGGTGCCCCTGATAAACGACAAAGGGGCGTTGCAGTTTCGCAGCGTCGAATTCGTCGCAACCGAGATTGTAGACGACATCAATCACGCCCTCGGCGGCGCCGCTGAGAATGCCGGCGAAATCCCGGCCGCCCGCTTTCGGCAAGAAGCCGAGATCAAGCGCGCCGACGCGCGCGGCCGCAATATGAAGGATGTTGAAGCCGTTCCAGCCGTCCTTGACCACGCCAGCGGACCCAGCAAGCGCGGCGATTTCAGCGAGGATCGCGGCGCCGTCCGCGCGCGCGATCGCGCCGATGCCGATGATGATGAGCGGGCGTTCGGCGCCGCGCAGGAAGTCGGCTCCCCTGCCGATGCTTTCAGGGCCGGCGCCGAGCCGCTCGTAGTCATAGGTCAGTCTCGGCGCCTCGCCGATGACGCCGATCCTGAGGGCGAGATCGGCGAGCCAGGCTTTGCGGATGCGGGCGTTGACGATCGGCGCTTCAACGCGCGGATTTGTTCCAATCAGCAATATCCGGTCGGCGCGCTCGACGCCGGCGATGCCGGAATTGAAAAGATAAGACGACCGCTCGCCGCCAAGCGGCGCGCCGTCCTGCCGGCAGTCCATGTGCGGAACGCCGATCGCCGTCATCAGATCTTTCAGCGCCTTGATCGCTTCGGCCGGAACAAGGTCGCCGACGATCGCCGCGACGCGGTCCCGAGGCGTCGATTTCAGCTTCTCCGCGACGACCGCGAACGCTTCGTCCCAGCGCGCACGGCGCAGGCGTCCGCTTTCACGAATGTAAGGCGTATCGAGGCGCTGACGCTTCAAGCCGTCCCAGATGAACCGCGTCTTGTCGGCGATCCATTCCTCATTGATCGCTTCGTTGAGGCGGGGCAGGATGCGCAGCACCTCGCGTCCACGGGTGTCGACGCGAATGTTCGATCCGACAGCGTCCATGACGTCGATCGTTTCAGTCTTCGTCAGCTCCCATGGGCGCGCGTTGAACGCGTAAGGGCGCGACGTCAGCGCGCCGACGGGGCACACATCGATGAGGTTGCCGGTCAACTCGCTTTCGACGGCCTTTTCGAGATAGGTCGTGATCTCGGCGTTCTCGCCGCGATTGATGAGTCCGATATCGTCGACGCCGGCGATCTCGGTCGCGAAGCGCACGCAACGCGTGCACTGGATGCAGCGCGTCATGATCGTCTTGATCAGCGGGCCCATGTGCTTATCCTCAACGGCCCGCTTGTTCTCCTCATAGCGCGAATCGTCGCGGCCATAGGCGACAGCCTGGTCCTGAAGATCGCACTCACCGCCCTGGTCGCAGATGGGGCAATCGAGCGGGTGATTGATGAGGAGGAACTCCATCACCCCTTCGCGCGCCTTCTTCACCATCGGCGTGTTGGTGAAGAGTTCCGGCGGTTCGCCGTTCGGGCCGCCGCGAAGGTCGCGCACGTTCTGCGCGCAGGAAGCGACCGGCTTCGGCGGGCCGCCCTTCACTTCAATGAGGCACATGCGGCAATTGCCGGCGACCGACAGCCGCTCGTGATAGCAAAACCGCGGGATCTCCTCCCCCGCCGCCTCGCAGGCCTGCAACAGGGTCAGGTTCGGCGCCACGTCGACTTCTCGGCCGTTGACTTTGATTTTCCTGAGATCGGTCATCGCGGTAACTTGCAAAAGGGAGCGTCGATTTAGCGGCATTCATTCACTGGAACCAGACCCGACGGGGCCTTGTTAGGGCGACCGCAGATGCATCACAGCGCCAAACACTCGCAAGGGTCGCTAGCGCAAGGTTGCGAGCAAGATCAAGCGGGAATTCGGATCCTCGTCAGCCGTCGAAAAGCTCCATGATGAATTCAGGGTCCGCGTGATCGCCGACCATATAGAAATAATCATGGATTTTCCTGAACCCAAGCCGCTCATATAGACGCAGTGCGGTCAAATTGTCCCGGTAAACGCTCAAATAGATTCTGGAATATCGGGGGCGTAAAAACTCGAGCGCGGTTTCGAGCATCCTCTTGCCGAGACCCGCCCCTTGTGCGGCCTTGACGAGGTAAAGCCGCGCCAGTTCGCCCGAGTTCGGCGGCAGGTTTGGCACGGGGAGCGTGCAAGGGCCGGCGACGGCATAGCCGACTTGCTCGCCGGCGTCTTCCGCGATCCAGACAGCCGTCCCGGCGTCAGCGAGCAAATCGCGATAAGCGCCGGGGGAGTGATTTTTGGCCAGAAACTTGTCGAGGTTCGCCTGCGAATAGAGACGCCCGAACGTCGCGGTGAACGTCTCGGCGCCGAGCGCGGCGAGCGCATCAGCCTCGTCGGCGCGCGCGCGTCTGATGACGGCGGTCAAATCTTCACCTCGGTCAGCGCCATGTCGCCGATCACCGTCGTCCATTCGCGGACGCGCCAGCGCTGGACGACGTTGTTGACGACGTACGGATCGGCCTCGGCGAAGCGGCGCGCGGGTTCGTCGGTTTCGCTTTTGAAAAGCAGGACGGAGCCGTCGACCGGATCGGCGAGGCCGCCGGCGAGAACAAGCTCGCCGCGATCCTTCGCGGCGCGCGCGTGCGCAAGATGCGCCGCGCGATGCGGTTTGCGGCGTTCGGCGTAGTCGCCCTCGGCTTCGTAGAACAGGAGAAAGTGCTTCATTCAAATCCCGAAAAGCAAAACGCCGCCGGAGCTTTGCTCCAGCGGCGCTGATAGCAGAAAGGCCGCTCCTAGATCGACTCTTTGAGGTCTTTCGCGGGGCGGAACGCGATCTTCTTCGAAGCCTTGATCTTGATCGCTTCGCCGGTCGCCGGGTTGCGGCCCATGCGCGCCGGGCGGTGACGGACCTGCAGGATGCCGAGACCGGTGATGCGCAGCTTGGCGCCCTTCTTGAGGTTCTTGCCGATCAAGGTGACGAAGTCGCTGAGCACGCCTTCGACAGCTTTCTTCGGCATGTCATGCGCGCCGGCGAGATCGGCCGCGAGATGCTTGAGCGTCAGCACCGACGGCGTCTTTTTCGCAGGAGCGGCCGCCGCTTTGGCGGGAGCCTTTTTAGCGGGAGCGGCTTTCTTGGCGGGAGGCATCGTTGGTTTTCCTTTTTGATGCGGTGAAACTTAAAACCGCGGTCACAATCACCAGATTCGCGCGGTTGCAAAGGGTTTCTCGCGTTCCGCCGAAGAAAAAACCCCGAAAAACGGGTGTTTTTTCGACTTTTAATCCGGTTTTTCCCGGAATCGCCGCTTCGGACCCCTGAAAAGCGCGGCGGCGCGGGGGTTTTCGGAATGTCTTCCCCCCTCTCCTATTCCGCCGCCGCGACGGCGACGAAGGGCCTGTCGGCGCGGTAGCGGTTGATACGCTCTTCGATCTCGCCGCGGAAATGGCGGATGAGCCCCTGCACCGGCCAGGCGGCCGCATCGCCGAGCGCGCAGATCGTGTGCCCCTCGACCTGACTTGCGACATCGAGAAGCTTGTCGATTTCAGCGGTCGTTGAATCGCCGCGCGCCATGCGCTCGAGCACGCGCCACATCCAGCCCGTGCCTTCGCGACAGGGCGTGCACTGGCCGCAGCTTTCGTGCTTGTAGAAATAGGAAATGCGCGCGATCGCCGCGACGACGTCCGTCGACTTGTCCATGACGATCACCGCCGCCGTGCCGAGCCCCGACTTCACGTCGCGCAGCGCGTCGAAATCCATCAAAACGTCGTCGCAGATCGACTTCGGAAGGAGCGGCACGGAGGAGCCGCCGGGAATGACGGCCTTGAGATTGTCCCAGCCGCCGCGCACGCCGCCGCAATGGCGATCGATCAGCGTACGGAGCGGTATCGACATCGCCTCTTCGACGTTGCAGGGGCGGTTGACGTGGCCGGAGATGCAGAAAATCTTGGTGCCGGCGTTGTTGTCGCGGCCGAATTTCCTGAACCACTGCGCGCCGCGGCGGATGATGGTCGGCGCGACCGCGATCGACTCGACATTGTTGACGGTCGTCGGGCAGCCGTAGAGACCTGCGCCCGCCGGAAAAGGCGGCTTCAACCGCGGCTGGCCCTTCTTGCCTTCAAGGCTTTCAAGGAGCGCGGTCTCCTCGCCGCAGATATAGGCGCCGGCGCCGTGATGGAGGAAAAGATCGAAATCAAAGCCCGTCCCGCAGGCGTTCCGGCCGATGAGACCCGCCGCATAGGCCTCGTCGACCGCCTTTTGCAGCGCGATGCGCTCGTCGACATATTCGCCGCGCAGGTAGATGTAGCAGGTCTGCGCCTTCATCGCGAAGGAGGCGATGAGGCACCCCTCGATCAGAAGGTGCGGATCGTGACGCATGATGTCGCGATCCTTGCAGGTGCCGGGCTCGGACTCGTCGGCGTTGACGACGAGATAATGCGGCCGCTCGCCGACCTGCTTCGGCATGAACGACCATTTGAGGCCGGTCGGAAACCCCGCGCCGCCGCGCCCGCGAAGCCCTGAATCCTTCACCTGCTGGATGATCCAGTCCGGCCCCATGCGGATGATGTCGGCGGTCGCGTTCCAGCACCCGCGCTGCTTGGCGGCCTCAAGTCCGGGCGAATGAAGCCCGTAGAGGTTGGTGAAGATGCGGTCTTTGTCTT
>CAZOEB010000067.1:0-17692 GCA_964578685.1 uncultured Caulobacterales bacterium | reverse complement strand
GGGCCGCTTCGGCGACCGTCCCCGCGGCAGGCTTCTCGCCGCCGCGCATCATGACGAAAGCGCCGACGCCGGCGATCGCCAGCACGGCGATGACGCCGCCGATCAATAATCCGCCTCCGGACTTCTTTTCAGGGGCCGTCTGCGCCGATCGTGACGGCGGCGCCGCCGCGCGTTGCGGCGCGGATTTGGGCGCAGGCTGGGCCGGCCGGGCTTGCGGTTGCGGCGCCGCCGCAGGCTTCGGCGCGGTCGGCGCCGGGCGGCTCAACGCGTTGAGGCGGTTCTTCGCGAGCGCTGCAAAATGACCCGCCGGATAGCGCGAGAGATAGGCCTCGAAATCGGCGCGCTCCGATCCGTCCTTGATCGAATTCCAGAACGCCGTCTCGACAGACACGTCGGCGGCCGTCATCGCGGGCGCCGCCGACGGCGCGGCGCTCGCGCGCGGCTTCTTGGAAATCGCCGTCTTCACATCCTGGATGAAGCCGCGCCAATTGGCGTCAGCGCGGTCGCCGCGCCAGTGCCGAAGGTCCGCCGTCTGAACGAGTTCGAAGCGGATCGGCCGCTCGCAGTCTTCAATGAGCGCTGGAACGAGCGTCGAACTGCGCTCGCCGACCGTCGCCTCCGCGCGCACCCATTTTGAATTCGCCGAGCGTTTCGACCATAGAACGACCACCGCCCCGGCCGTCCTCAGATTGTGTTCGGTGACCTCGTCATAGGTCTCGCCCGCGCGCAGCGCAGCGTCCCACCAGACCGAAAATCCTTCGGCTTCGAGCGCGCTCGAAATCAGCCGCGCGGTTTCGCGGTCCTCGCGATTGTAGGAAATGAAAACGTCCGGCAAGGGCCCCTCCCGACCGCGGGGGGCTCTCTACCGCATTGGGACGGCTTTTGATAGGGCTCGTCGCAGCGCCTTGGGGCCGAACCGGAGGGCGGATGGCCTACGCCTTCAACAACGACATTTTCCTGACCGAGGCCGACCGCGTCAACGCGCGCCGGGCGTTTCCCAACATCGCCTATGCGCTCGACAACCCGGCGATGCGCGAGATTTTCGTCGTGCACGACAAGCGCGCGAACGCCGCCAAGGCCCGCGCGCGGCGATGGGGCGTCCTTGCGGTGTCGCTCGCCATGACGGCGCTGATGATCGCGGCGAGTTCGAGCCTTTATGCGCACCTCGACCATGAATGGCAGCGCGCCATTTCAATCGTCGGCGCATTCTGCGGCATTTCGAGCGTGACGATCGGTTATTTCGGCGTGATGTTCCGTGATCGGAAGCTCCGCTGGCTGACGGACAGGCTGGCGACCGAACGGATGCGGCAATTCCATTTCCAGCATTTCGCTTCGCATGGCGGCGCGATTCTTCGGGGCGCGAAAGACGAGGCCGCCGCCAAGGCCTATATCGACCTTCGCGACCGCGACTTTGAACGGTTCAAGGTCGATTTCCTCGCGCGCCTGGAGGACGAATTTCACAATATCGTCGAGAACGACGACCCCGGCGCCGGGCTGTTATTCGACTTCTCCGCCGACCTGCCGGATGCGAAAGACCCGCATCTTGAGGAGTATTATCGCGCATACGAACTCTTACGCTTCCAGCGGCAGATCGACTACTGCAACCTTATCCTGTCGAATTCGCGCAGCATGTGGAAGCACGCGCCGGTGCGGCAAGCCAAATTCTTCAGCGCGGTCGGCCTCACCTGCCTCGTCACCGTCCTCGGGCTCGACACGATTTCTTTTGCGGGCCAGATTCTCGACCTGCCGGCGCTGACGACGCCCGTCATCAGCGTCGCGGGCGTTCTCATCGCCTTCTTCGCGCTCGGCGCGCGGACGATTGAAGACGGCCTCCAGCCCGGCGTCGAAGTCGAACGCATGCGCCAGTACCGCATCGCCCTCAACCGCAGCCACGCACGGTTCAAGAGCGTGAAAACGCCGGATGAAAAGATCGAACCGATGATCGACCTCGAAAACGCGGCGTTCGAGGAAATGCTGCCGTTCCTGAAAACGAATTTTGAGGCGCGGTTTGTAATGTAGGGCGGGCGCAGTAAACGAGTTCGCTCATCCCGGCGAAAGCCGGGACCCATAATCATAAGCGCCGGAGCCTGAATTCATGGATTCCCGCTTGCGCGGGAATGAGTGGGGAGCCGGCGAAACTTTGGCTCCCAAGTCGCCTCAGTTATCGAGGAAGCTCCGCAGCTTCCGCGACCGGCTCGGGTGCTTCAGCTTCCTCAGCGCCTTCGCTTCGATCTGGCGGATGCGCTCGCGCGTCACCGAGAATTGCTGGCCGACTTCTTCCAGCGTGTGGTCGGTGTTCATGCCGATGCCGAAGCGCATGCGCAGGACGCGTTCCTCGCGCGGGGTGAGCGACGCCAGCACGCGCGTCGTCGTTTCGCGGAGGTTCGACTGGATCGCCGCATCGATCGGCAGGATCGTGTTCTTGTCCTCGATGAAATCGCCGAGGTGGCTGTCTTCCTCGTCGCCGATCGGCGTTTCGAGGGAGATCGGCTCCTTGGCGATCTTCATCACCTTGCGCACTTTTTCGAGCGGCATGGAGAGCTTCTCAGCGAGCTCCTCCGGCGTCGGCTCGCGGCCGATTTCGTGCAGCATCTGGCGCGAGGTGCGGACGATCTTGTTGATCGTCTCGATCATGTGGACGGGAATGCGGATCGTGCGCGCCTGATCGGCGATCGAGCGCGTGATCGCCTGCCGGATCCACCATGTCGCGTAAGTCGAGAATTTGTAGCCGCGGCGGTATTCGAACTTATCGACCGCCTTCATGAGGCCGATGTTCCCTTCCTGGATGAGGTCGAGGAACTGCAGGCCCCGGTTCGTGTACTTCTTGGCGATCGAGATGACGAGGCGAAGGTTTGCCTCGACCATCTCCTTCTTGGCGATGCGCGCTTCGCGCTCACCCTTCTGCACCGTCTGCACGATGCGGCGGAAATCCTTGACGGTGAGGCCCGTTTCCGTCGCGAGCTTGCCGATCTCCTCGCGCAGCTGGACGATCGACTTCTCGCCCTTCGTCGTGAAGTTCTTCCAGCCCTTGCCGGGCTTTTCGCGCAGGCGTTCGAGCCAGTCCGGATCGAGCTCGTGCCCGAGATATTCGTTGAGGAAGTCGCGGCGGTTGACGCCGTAATTGTCCGCAAGGCGCACGAGCTTGCCTTCAAGCGCCATCAGCCGGCGGTTGATGTCATAGAGCTGCTCGACAAGCGCTTCGATGCGCTGGTTGTTGAGGCGGACCGAGCGCACGCGCTCGACGATTTCCTTCTGGAGCTTCTTGAATCGCTTGCCCTGGCTCGATGAGAGCTCGGAGCCTTTCAGCTCCTCCTCGATCATGATGTCCTGCAGGCGGCGGAGTTTCTTGTAGTCTTCCGAAATCGCGTCGAACGTCTCCATGACGCCGTCGCGCAGTTCGGCTTCCATCGCGGACAGCGAGAGGGCGCCCTCGTCAAACTCGTCTTCGTCTTCGCCCTCGGGAACGGCTTCCTCAAGGCGCTCGGCTTCTTCCTTCTGGACGCGCGCGGCGATCTCGGGCTGCGTCATGTCGGGGCGCGCTTCCGGGCCGCCGCCATAGGTCGCATCGAGGTCGATGATGTCGCGCAGGAGGACGCGGCCGTCCTTCAATTCATCGCGCCAGACGGTGATCGCTTCAAAGGTGAGCGAGCTTTCGCAGAGCGCGCGGATCATCGTCTCGCGGCCCGCTTCGATGCGCTTGGCGATGGCGATTTCGCCCTCGCGCGACAGCAGCTCGACCGAACCCATCTCGCGCAGGTACATGCGCACGGGGTCGTCGGTGCGGTCGCCTGAGGCGCCGGCGTTGCCGGCGACGGCCTTTTCCTCGCGCTTGGCGACGGCGCGGCTCGGTCCCTCTTCCTCGTCGTCGGGGCCGTCGTCGTTCGCGGCCTCCTCATCCTCCTCGTCATGCTCGACGACATTGATGCCCATCTCCGAAAGCTGGGCCATCACGTCTTCGATCTGCTCGGAGGAAAACTCCGCCGACGGAAGGATCGAATTCAGTTCGTCATAAGTGACGTAGCCGCGCGCCTTGGCGGACTTGATGAGCTTCTTGACCTCGGCGTCGGTCAGATCGAGGATCGGGCCGTCCTTCTGTTCGGCTTCCGGAGCTTCTTTTTCGGCCTTCTTCGCCATCAATCATCGCCTTCGTCATGGGCGCGGCGTACCGCCCCGCTCTTGTTCGATACGTTCAAGTAGTCTCAGCGGTCTCGCCGTCGCGCTGAAACGGTCGCTTTCATTTCCTCTAGCCTGTCGAGGAGATCGCCGGCGCTCGCTTCGCCCTCGTCGGCCGGCTCCGGCTTTCCGGTTCCAGCGCCCTGAAGGGCGTCGCGCGCCTTGACGGCGGCTCTCCATCGTTCGGCTCCGTCGGTGAAGGACTGAGCTGCTGTCTCGGCGACCTCGCTGCGCGCTTCCGTCACGTGCAAATGCCGCCGAAGGGCGTCATCAAACCCCCGTTCGACGTCTTCAGGCTCAGCGCCCGGCCGCAGGAATTTCAAAATGAGCAGCGTCTCGTCTGTGAGAATGCGCTGCAAGGTCCCAGCCTCAGGCGTTTTTTGGAGATGGGCCGCAAGCCCTTCGCTGTCAAGGCCGGGATCGGCGAACAGGGCTCCGAGGATCATCTCGAGAAGCGCCGAAAGCCGGGGATCGGACAGGGTTAAGGACAGGAACGCCTCCTCCCGCCGCTGGACAAGGTCCGGGCGGCGGATCGCGGCGAGGAGGAGCACCGCCTCCTTCGCAAAGGCGCTTGGCGGACCGGCCCGGCGCCCCTCCGGGGTCTGGCGCGCGAGATAGGGATTGTCGACGGGGCGGCCCTTCAGGTTGCGGGCGCCCTTCGCCCGATGGTCGCCGCGCGGCGGCGGCGTCGCCGGGGCGTACATCCGCTGCAGGCGCGCAGCCATGTCAGCGCCATAGGCGCTGCGCACGTCTTTGTCGGCGATGCCGCGAATGAGCGTCCGCAATCCGGCGCGAAGCGCCGCCCGGCGCTCGGGCGTGTCAAGCGGGCGCGCGCCCGTCTCGCGCGACCAGAGAACGTCGGCGAGGCTTTCAGGTTTCGCCAGCAGCGCCGCGAAGGCGCCGGCGCCGCCGCGGCGGACGACATCGTCCGGGTCCTGACCATCGGGAAGGAAGGCGAAGCGCAGCGACTTGCCGGGCTTCAGCAGCGGCAGCGCGCGATCGACCGCGCGATGAGCTGCGCCGAGGCCCGCTTTGTCGCCGTCGAAGCAGAGGATCGGTTCGTCCGACTGGCGCCAGAGCAGCTGGAGCTGCTGGTCGGTCAGCGCCGTGCCGAGCGGAGCGACCGCCGTCCGGAACCCCGCGCCGACGAGCGCGATGACGTCCATGTAGCCTTCGCAGACGAGGAGCGCCGCGCCGGACTTCGCCGCGTCGGCGCGCGCGGCGTTGTAGTTGTAGAGAACGTCGCTCTTGTGAAAGAGCGGCGTTTCCGGGGAATTGAGATATTTCGCGCGGGCGTCGGCGTCGAGCGCACGGCCCCCGAAGGCGATCGTCTGGTCGCGGGCCCCGAGGATCGGGAACATCACCCTATTGCGGAAGCGGTCATAGGAAGGCCCGCCGTCGTCCGGCTTGATGACCAGCCCCGCCTCGACAAGCGTCGCTTCGAGAAAGCCCTTATTGATGAGATGATCCTTGAGCGCCGTGCGCTCGGACGGCGCATAGCCGAGATGGAACTCTTCGATCAGATCGTCGCTGACGCCGCGACCTTTCAGGTAATCAAGCGCGCGGCGGCCGTCAGCGCGGCGGAGCTGCGACCGGAAAAACGTCGCCGCTGCGTCGCACGCTTCGATGAGGCCCTTGCGATGCTCCGCCTGCTGAGCGGCTTCCGGCGAGGATTTCGGAATCTCAAGCCCCGCTTCCTCTGCAAGCTTCTCGACGGCTTCGGGAAAAGTTAGGCCCTGCGTTTCGGTCAAGAACTTGATGATGTCGCCGTGCTGGCCCGTCGCGAAGCAATGATAGCTGCGACGATTGTCATCGACGGTGAACGAAGGCGTCTTCTCTTTCTTGAACGGCGACAGCCCCCAATAGGCGTTGCCCCGCTTTTGCAGGCGCACGCTTCTGCCGATCACGTCCGACGGTTTCAGCCGGGCGCGCAGCTCGTCAAGAAAGTCGGGCGTGAAACGGGCCATATGCAAAGGTAAGACGAACGCCGCCGTGAGGCCACGCGCGGCGTCCGAAGTCGCTGACGGATTTTACACAGGGGGGGAGCGATCTACCCCAGCGCCTTTTTCATCACGGCGCCGGCGCGGCCGAAATCCATGGCCCCGGCATAACGCTCCTTGAGGGCGCCCATGCACTTGCCCATGTCCTTGAGGCCGGACGCCCCGAGCTCGGTGATGACGCCCGAGACGACGGTCGATATTTCTTCGTCCGACAATTGCCGGGGCAGAAATTCCTTGATGATTTCGATTTCCGCGCGTTCCTGCTCAGCAAGATCGAGACGGCTGCCCTTTTCATAGGCCGTCGCTGAATCCTCGCGCTGCTTCACCATCTTCGACAGTATCCGGAGGATTTCGTCATCGGTGACGCCGCAGCAGCGATCCTCGGCCCGGGCGGCGATATCCCGGTCCTTGATCGCCGCGGTGATCAGCCGCAGGGTCGCCACACGGACCTTCTGGTCCTTGGCTTTCATGGCGCTTTTCAGCGCCTCATCGATCTGTTCTCTTAACATTCGTTCTGCTCCTCAACCCCGCCGCGCTTCCCCCGCGCGAGATCGGACAATACGGCCTGAACCTTACAGGCCTTTGGTTTTTCTGACAAAATCACGCTTCCTGCGTGCTTGACCGGGTTCGTTGACCAAGTCTGAGGCTTCCCTTAGGTTCCGGCCGATTTGCGAAGGCCCGGATCATTTCGGGCCGCCTTCGCACCTGCGGAAAAAACCCTACAAGAGATATGCCGAGATGCGGTTAAGTCAAGCGCACGCCCCCCGCCCGACCGGGCTCATCGCTTTCGCCGATGGGCTGGTTTTGAGGGGTATGGGGGTTGGGGCGACCGGCGAGGCGGTAGGCGAGGTCTGCTTCAACACCGCCATGACCGGCTATCAGGAGATCCTGACGGACCCTTCTTACGCCGAGCAGATCGTCACGTTCACTTTCCCCCATATCGGCAATGTCGGAGTCAACGCCGAGGACATTGAAAACGCCTCCCCGGCGGCCGCGACCGCTGCGCGCGGAGCGATTTTCCGTTCGGCGGTGACTAGCCCCGCCAATTACCGGGCCCAGCTCGACCTGCCCGCCTGGCTGAAACGGCGCGGCATCATCGCCGTCTCCGGCGTCGACACGCGCGCACTGACGAACCGCATTCGCGAAAACGGCATGCCGCATGCGGTCATCGCCCATAACGCGAGCGGCCAGTTCAACGAGGAGGCGCTGATCGCCAAGGCGCGCGGCTGGCGGGGCCTCGAAGGACGCGATCTCGCGCGTGAAGTCTCGGCGCTCCAGTCCTATACGCATGACGAAACGGCGTGGCGGTGGGACAAAGGCTACGGCCGATCATCCGGACGCGGACCGCATGTCGTCGTCATCGACTACGGCGTGAAGAAAAACATCCTCCGCCTCCTCGCGGACAACGGCGCGCGCGTTACGGTCGTTCCAGCCCTTTCGACCTATGACGACATCATGGCGAAAAAGCCCGACGGCGTCGTCCTTTCGAACGGTCCCGGCGATCCCGCCGCGACGGGCGCGCATGCGATCCCGATCATCCGCAAACTGATCGACAACAAAGTGCCGACGCTCGGCATTTGCCTCGGGCACCAGATGCTCGCCCTCGCCGCCGGCGCGAAGACCGTAAAAATGAAGCAGGGCCATCACGGCGCCAACCATCCGGTGAAGGAGCTCGCAACCGGCAAGGTCGAAATCGTGTCGATGAACCACGGTTTCACGGTCGACGCAGAGACCTTGCCCGCGAATGTGCAGCCGACTTTCACCTCGCTCTTCGACGGATCGAACAGCGGCATACGACTCACCGACGCGCCTGCCTTCTCGGTCCAGCATCACCCGGAGGCCTCGCCCGGCCCGCAGGATAGTTTTGGGGTGTTCCAGCGGTTCGTGGACGGCCTAAAGGCGGCCTGAGGGATCGCCCCTCGCCAAGCCCCGGCGGCCCCGCTATAGACGCCCGCCAATTCAGCCGTTTTTTGAAAAGAGTTCCCGATGAAAATCCCCGGCAACGCCATCCGTCAGGGCATGGTGATCATGTACAAGGACAAGCTCTGCCTCGTCATCAAGGCGGAGCACCGGACGCCCGGCAACCTGCGCGCCTTCAACCAGATCGAGATGCAGGACATCCAGTCCGGCACCAAATACAATGATCGTTTCTCCGCTTCGGAAACCGTCGAGCGCGCGCGCCTGGAGCAGAAAGACCACCAGTATCTCTACGACGAAGGCGACATGCTCGTTTTCATGGACTCGGAGAGCTACGAGCAGACGAGCCTGCCAAAGGAGCTTGTCGGCGACCAGGCGGATTTCCTTGAGCCCAACATGAAGGTGATCATCGAGACGCATGAGGGCCGCCCGCTCAGCGTCACGCTTCCCGAGACGACGATCGCAACCATCAAGGAAACCGAGCCCACCGTGAAGGGCCAGACGGCCTCGTCGTCCTACAAGCCGGCGATCCTTGAGAACGGCGCACGCGTGATGATCCCGCCTTATCTGTCGGAGGGTGAGCGCATCGTCGTCCGGATCGCCGACCGCGAATATGTGGAGCGCGCGAAGGGCTGAAGTCGCTTCAGTCCTGATGCGCCTTAAAGAAGCGGTCACGGAACATGTCGTCGACCGCTTGCCATTTTTCCTGCGCGGCTTTGACGACTTCCGGCTTGTGCTGGTCGAAATCGGATTTGAGCTTCGGCGAGCCGCTGAGGAACAACCGGCCGTCATAAACCGTCCAGTTTTCCGGATCAGCCGGCAGCAGCGAACCGCTGGCGAGCACTTCCGGATCGTACCCGCCGAAAGCGGGGGCGAAGGATTCGGGCGAACTCAGGAAGAGATCGCGATGTTTACGGTCTGCGAAATAGAAGACGCTGCCGTGAAATTCCGCCCGATGCTCGGCGCTGCCGGGCTTCGGACCGCCGGGCTCGAAGAAGCTGACAGGGTCGAGGCCGCCAAGCGCAGGCTTGTCGGCGACGCCGGCGACCCATCCGATCTGCTTGGCGTCGCCGCCTAACACCGCCTCAACCGGCACGCCGCTGGCGATAATGTCGGACTTCGCCGCGTATGACTGGGCAGGAATTTCCTCGGAGGCGTCCTCGCCGGACCGGCGGAGCGTCGACGGCTCGATCGCGAACGCCGGTGTCGTCAGGAGCATGGCTCCAAAGATTAACTTCAATCGCATGATCGGCTCTTCTTTCTGCTGCGTTGGTTACGCGCCATGTCGGGGCGCGGGCCTTCCGGGCAAGACCGGCGATTGATCGGAATTTCCTATCGCTGCGCGCCTGATCTCGCCGAGATTGCCAGCTTCGAGCGCGCGCCATAAACCCTTTCGCGTCAGCGACCAGACAGGATGAACCGCTATGGCGGACGCCCCCGCCTTCACCGTCAAGATCGTTCCCGTCACGCCGTTCCAGCAGAACTGCTCGATTATCCGCGCTGCGAGCGGCAAGGCCGCTGTCGTCGATCCGGGCGGCGAGCCCGACAAAATCATGGCGGCGGCGCGCGAGATGAACGCCGAGATCGTGAAGATCTGGCTGACGCACGGCCATCTCGATCACGCCGGCGCCGCGGAGGAGATCAAGCGCCGCACGGGCGCGCCGATCGAAGGTCCGCAGAAGGAAGAAGTGTTCTGGCTGACGCAGATCCGCGAAAGCTGGCGGCGCTTCGGCATTGAGGACGGCGAGGATTGCACGCCTGACCGCTGGCTTGAGGACGGCGATAGGCTGGAACTCGACGGCTTGACGTTTGATGTCGTCTACACGCCCGGCCACACGCCCGGCCATGTCGTGATCTTCAATCGCGCGGCGAAGATCGCTTTTGTCGGGGATGTTCTGTTCGCAGGCTCGATCGGACGCACGGATTTTCCGCGCGGCGACCACGCGACCCTCATCCGGTCGATCACCGAAAAACTATGGCCGCTGGGCGACGACATGCGCTTCGTGCCGGGCCACGGGCCCATGTCGACCTTCGGACGCGAGCGCCAAACAAACCCCTTCGTCGCCGATCATCTCACCGGCTATCAGGGCGCAAAAGTCGAAGCGCCCGACATACTCGCGCAGCGGACGACGAAAAGATTCACTTGAGGGCGGGCGCCGGCCCGCCCTTCAGATCAGATTTCCTTGCCGTCGAGCTTCTGGCGCAGGACGCGTGCGCGTTCGCGCGCGTGCGGCTCATGCGGATTCCACTCGAGCGCCTTTTGCAGCATCGCATAGGCGCCGCTGTCATCGCCGCCCGCAAGCATGATCTCGGCGAGAGCGATGCGCGCCTCGAAATGGCGGGGCTCCAGTTCTATAGCGCGGCTGAAGTCCTCAATTGCGCCCGCCTGGTCGCCGGATGCCGTGCGCGCCGCGCCGCGCAGCGCATGGCCTTGCGCGAAATTGGGGCTGAGCCCGACCGCGTGATCGAGGAGCGCGACCGCAAGATCGAATCGCTGGGCTTCGAGGCTTTCGAGCGCGCGGGCGATGAGAACATCGACCGTGTCGCTCTGCGAATCCGTCCAGATGGCGTCGATCTCGGCGGCGAGCGTTTCGGCGTCCGCCGCCTCGCCGGTCCGAAGCTGTTCAAAGAGCGCATCGAGGCGCGCGTCGGTCTGGTCGGCAAAGGCCGGCCCCGAACCCGCAAGCACCCCCAGAAAAGCAAAGAGAAACAGCCGCATCGCCTGCGAGCTTACGCTACCCGGCGCAAACCGGCCAACAATTTTTCGGCAACAGGACGTTAACGGGCCTAAAGGCCTTAACCCTGCCGCGCCTTGAAGCGCTTCTGGGTCTTGTTGATGACATAGACCCGGCCCTTGCGGCGCACGATGCGGCAATCCTTGTGGCGCGCTTTCAGCGACTTGAGGGAGCTGCGGACTTTCATGGGTCTACTCGGGGTCTCAGGAATAAGGAGCGCGGGGGATAGCCGCGGCCCCGGGGGCTGTCAACCGGCCGCGGATTGGCGGACCGAATGTATTGACATTGTCCATCTGTCAGCCCACCTTGGATGACACTGTCCATACGCATGGAGATGCAGGATGCCGACCGCCGCCCCTGAATCAGATGAAGCCGTAAAAATCCAGCTCAGGGCGCCGAAAGCCGTTCGCGACGTGATCGACCGCGCGGCGGCTGAGTCGCACGCGACGCGCACGGAATTCATGCTGCGCGCATCGCTCAACGCGGCGGAAGACGCCCTGTGCGACCGCCGTCTCTTTGAACTCGAGCCTGCGCGTCTTGCAAAGTTCGAGGCCGCCCTCGCCGCGCCGCTGCCTAAGCCCGCGGCGTTGAAGGCTCTTCTTAGCAGGAAGCCTGCCTGGGACCGGTGAGCCCGAAGCCGCGGCGCATCGGCCCGCCAGAACGCATTACGCCCGCGCACGACGTCGCCCAGTTCTCGTGCGGGCGTGAGTCTCTCGACCTCTGGCTGAAGAAACGCGCGCCGTCGAACAACGGCCGCACCAGCCAGACCTTTGTGGTGACTATCGGCTCCCGCGTCGTCGGTTACTATTGCCTTGCCGCCGGATCGGTTTCGCTGGGCGAGGCGCCGTCTGCGATGCGGCGCAACTCCATCGACCCCATTCCCGTCGTGCTGCTCGGGCGCCTCGCCGTCGACGACACTTGCAAAGGCATGGGTCTCGGCGCTGACCTGCTGCGCGACGCCATCCTCCGCTCGCTGATGATTGCGAAGGAAGTCGGCGTACGGGCGCTGCTCGTCCACGCGCTCGACGATAAAGCGGCGGCCTTTTATTCTCACCATGGCTTCATCGTCTCGCCCATCAGCCCGCTCGTCCTGATGCTGCCGCTCGACCGTGCGGCGGCGCTGCTTTGAAGCCGGGATCGGGGACGAGCGCCCGGCCCCAGAAGGGGTAGACCCCGTCGCCGCCGAGGACATGGGCGACCGGCTCTGCGAACAGGGGCGCGAACGCCTCATCAAGCACGTTGAGCCCGCCCGCATAGGCGCCGAAGGCCGGCATGACGAGCCGCGCGCCGTCGGTGACGAAGCAGCGCCGGCGCATCGCGCCGCGCTCGGTCCGGACACGCGCGACCGGATGAAGATGCCCCGCGACCTCGCCTTCCTCCGCCGGGACCGCCGGCTCGTGCCGAAAAAGGAGCCCGCCGATGCGCGCGGCGGTTTCAACCGCGCCGGCGAAACGCGCCGGCGGCTCCGGGTCGTGATTGCCCAGAATCCACAGCCAGTCCGCAGCGCCCGTGAGCGCGGAAAGAAGGTTCGCGTCCTCCTCATCCATCCGCGCTTCGGCGGCGCCGTCATGGAAAGCGTCGCCGAGCGAAATGACACGGCGCGGCTTCAGGTTCTTCATCAACGTCGCGATGCGGCGCAGCGTCGTGCGCGTGTCATAGGGCGGCAGCAGCACGCCCTTCGCCGCAAAGTGCGAACCTTTTTCGAAATGCAGATCGGAAACGACGAGCGTCTCGCCGTCGCCGAGCAGCAACGCGCCCGCGGTGAGCAGCGTCACCCGTTCGCCGTTGACGAGAATGAAAGGCCTTTCACTCACCGTCCCATCGCCTCCGCGATGAGGGCGTCGGAGGCTTCTTTCAGCATGGCTTCGCGTCCCTCGCCGGCGACCATTTCCTTGTTTATTTCGAGCATCACAGGCACGGCAAGGGGCGAAACACGATCGAGCATCGCGTGGCGGATGCGGCCCTTGATGCGCGTCAGCAATCCTTGCAGCCGCGCAAGGTCGAGGTAACCGCGCGCAGCATCCGCCCACGCCGCTTTCAGCAGCAGGTGATCGGGCTCGTGCTCCTTCAAGACGTCATAGATGAGGTCGGCGGAGAAGGTCACCTGCCGCCCGGTTTTCGTCTGCCCCGGATGGCGCCGCTCGATGAGGCCGGCGATCACCGCGCAATCGCGGAAGGTGCGCTTCATCAGCACGGATTCGGCGAGCCAGCTTTCGAGATCATCGCCCAGCATGTCCTCGGCGAAGAGCGCGTCCATATCGAGGCCGGACATGTCCTTCCGCGCCCAGACCGAAAGCGAATATTCGGTCGGTACGAAGCCGAGCGGCTGCACGCGCGCCCGCTCCAGCCGCCGCGTCAGCAGCATGCCGAGCGTCTGGTGCGCAAGCCGACCGTCGAACGGATAGCAGACGAGATAATGCCGGCCGTTGTTGGGGAACGTCTCGACCAGCATTTCCTCCTTGTGCGGAATGACGGAAACGTCGCGCTGCACGCCGAGCCAGTCGCGGATCTGTTCGGGCAGCGCGCCCCAGCGCGCGGGGTCGTCGATGATCGCGCGCACGCGTTCGGCGAGGAAGGTCGAGAGCGGAAACTTGCCGCCGTTCCAGCTCGGAATTTTCGGGTCCTCGCCCGGCGCGCGCGTCACATAGGCGTCGGTTCCTTCGACGCCCTCGAAGCGCAATACCTCGCCGGCGAAGAGGAACGTGTCGCCCGGCGCAAGGCCCTCAACGAACCATTCCTCGACCGTGCCAAGCTTGCGCCCGCCCCGCCCCTTCCGCGCAAGGCGGATGGTGAAAGAGGGCGCGTCGATGATGACGCCGGCGTTCATGCGGTGGGCTTGCGCGACATGCGCATTGCGGATGCGATAGAGCCCTTCCGGCGTCTTCACGATCTTGCGGAAGCGCTCATAGGATTTCAACGCATAGCCGCCGGTCGCCGCGAATTCGAGCGTTTTGTCGAAATCCTCACGGGAGAGGCGCGCATAGGGCGCAGCGGACACAACCTCCGTATAAAGATCGTCGGCGTTGAAGGGCGCCGAACAGGCGATCCCCGTCACATGCTGGGCGAGCACGTCGAGCGCGCCTTCACGCGGGGCCTCGCCGTCGAGCGCGCCTTCCTTGATCGCTTCTTCCGCTGCGACGCATTCGAGCATTTCAAAGCGGTTTCCCGGCACGAGCAGAGCGCGCGAGGGTTCATCCATGCGGTGGTTCGCGCGGCCGATGCGCTGCGTCAGGCGGCTCGCCCCCTTCGGCGCGCCGATCTGGATGACGAGGTCGACATCGCCCCAGTCGATGCCGAGATCGAGCGTCGAGGTCGCGACGATCGCGCGAAGGCTCCCCTTCGCCATCGCCGCTTCGACGCGCCGGCGCTGTTCGACATCGAGCGAGCCGTGATGGAGCGCGATGGGGAGATTGTCGTCGTTCGCCGCCCACAGCGCCTGGAACGTCAGCTCGGCCTGCGCGCGCGTATTGACGAACACGAGCGCCATCTTCGCCCCGCGAATGGCCTCGTACACTTCGCCGAGCGCATGGCGCGCCGAATGGCCGGACCACGGAATGCGGTTTTCGGAATTGAGGATGGCGACGAGCGGCCTCGCTCCGGCGCCCGCGCGCACGAGCGCCGCATCGCCGCCGAGAAAATCGAGCAACGGCGCAGCCTCAGGCACGGTCGCGGAGAGGCCCGTCACGCGCAATGCGGGCGAGAGGGCCCGAAGGCGCGATAAGCCGAGCGCGAGCAGGTGCCCGCGCCTTGTCGCGAAGATCGAATGGATCTCGTCGATGACGACGGCGCGAAGGCCGCCGAAGAATCGCGGCGCATCCTGATGCGTCAGCATCAGCGCGACCTGCTCAGGCGTCGTCAGCAGGATGTCGGGCGGGGCGTATTTCTGCCGCTGGCGGCGCGCGGCCGGCGTGTCGCCCGTGCGCGTCTCGATGCGCACATTAAGGCCCATCTCCGAGACGGGCCGCTCAAGGTTGCGCGCGATATCGACCGCGAGCGCCTTTAACGGCGAGACATAAAGCGTGTGAAGGCCCCGCCCCGCCGCGCCCGACGACAGTTCGACAAGGCTCGGCAGGAAACCGGCGAGCGTCTTGCCGGCGCCCGTCGGCGCGATGAGAAGATGCGAGCGCCCTTCCGCCGCAAGCGCAAGACACTGAAGCTGATGATCCCGCACGCGCCAGCCGCGCGCGGCGAACCAGCGCGCGAAAACGTCAGGAAGAAGCGGGGCCTCGCCGTCCATGCCGGCAGAAGGCGCAGGCGCCGCCCCGCCGATCAAGCCCGCAGCGCGCACGCGCGCTGAATTTTCCCGCGTCAAAAATCCGCACTTTCCGCGGACCCGCGCCTCCACTGTCATCCCGGGGCCGCGCAAAGCGCGGAACCCGGGATCCACCCTTGCGCCGAGGAAAGAAAGCTGGACCCCAGGTTCGATCCAGCGGATCGCCCCGGAGTGACCGGTCGGCGAATGGCGAGCGATCTGAGGGCGACAACCCATCCCCCCCCCATAAAGCCTCCGCCAGGGGGTGGGACGGATTTTTGTTTCGGCATGAAATCATCAGGATAAATGGCTAACGCCATTCCGTGTACGGAGGGGTTTTTCGCGGATCAAGCGCGACGTTCACCTCCCCGCTCATCCCGGCGAAAGCCGGGACCCACCTTGGCCCCCGGCCAACGCCTGTTGGTTGCGCGCCCCCGCGCGCGCGTATGGGCCCCGGCTTTCGCCGGGGTGAGCGGATGGAGGCATCATCGCCCCAAACCACTCCCCGTCATCCCGGACGGCGAAGCCGATCCGGGATCCATCTTCCAATCCGCGCCATTGCACACGCCAATAATTCAGGAGATGGATCAGCATCTCGTCACAAGCGCGACTCCCCGGAATGACCACAATACCCACCCTCACCTGCCACTGCGGCGCCGTCCGCATCGAGGTCCCCGAGGCGCCCCACCCCTTCCGCTCCCCCGCGAGCGGGGGAGCGGGCGCGATTAGCGCGCGCCGCCGACCGACACTTATCTCTGGGGCGACAAGTCGATCGTCCATCACCGCTGCAAGACCTGCGGCTGCCTGACCCACTGGTCGGCGGTCGATCCCGCCTATGACCGAATGGGCGTCAACATGCGCCTCGCCGAGCCCGAGGTGCTGGCGAAGGCCCGCATCCGACGGTTTGATGGGGCAGTTACGTGGATGGCTCTCGATCAGTAGAGTGGTAAAGAGAGGCGAAACCCGCCGGAAGTTTTTCTGCGGCACGATCATTGGCTATTCTTACTTTGGCGGATCTTCTTGCTCCATTTTTTGAAGCTTTTCTTCAACAGCAATCAAAATAGGCTCACCAAAAACCTCCAAAAATTTATGCCCTATCTGCTCGTTACCCCTAACCCATTCAAATACAGGCCAATCACGAAATTCGCTTTTTGATATCTCTTCACTTGCGGCAACTGCCGGCAGCAGTTTTGCCACAAGGTCAAAGTCTTCATTCAGAGCAGCTATACATATCCTAAAGGTGTTTCCAGTAGCGGACCAATCCACATTCTCCAAAATTTCCTTACCTTCTTTCCATTTTTTAAGGTTTTTTAGACAATTCGCTAAATTTATAGTCATCATTCGGCGAGTTCGTTCGCCAATTTTCTTTTCCGTTTGCTGAAAAAGGAAGAAATTTAGCAACCTCGATGCGGCTGTAAACCTCTTTCGCCTAATGAGATTATACGCAAGGTCATTATATTTACTATAAATCGCTTCAAGGCGATCTTCGTGATTTTTTTTCCAAATAACAAATATAAGAAGAAGACCAAATTCTGTAAGGCAATCAATTGATCTATTCAGGTATTTATTATTTAGCCGAAGAATATCGCCTTGCTTTATACCTTCAACTTTATGTCCGTTAGCTATACAATTTCTAAGATATCTTGTGTTAACCTTCAAATTTCCATGCGCCGCGAGATTTCGGCGCTCGAATATCTCTGCAAATTGGCTCCAGTTCTCGTACCCTTTTCGAACAGAAACATTGAATTTCTTTTCAATATATTCCACCTGATCAGAATGAGACGACGCCATCACGCGATCAACTTCGTCCCCTATCACATGGTCAATCGCTTCTTCAAATGAAGACATCGACAGGAGATCTTTAAGCGCAATAGTCTTATCGCTGCTTCTAAAGCGGTCTGGATATTTTCGCAGCTGAAGCTCGATTATTTCTGAAATAAAAGAGTCAAATGTTGCAATCAAGCTTAGTAGAATTGCGCTTGGCAATACATCGATAGATTGATCAAATTCCCTAAGAACGTCAACATGAGACTTAAAAGTACTGTAGGTGTCTTTGCAGATTCCATATGTCTTAAATCCGGCTTCCTCCTCCACCACTTGAAGCATTTTATCAGCGTCAGCCCAAACCCTGGACTCTAGATAAGCATATCTAAGAGCCGGCATTAGTGACTGTGCCGAGTTTACCAATGGGCGATACCCATTTAACGCTTCAAAAAAACTATCAGCCAGTAACTCGTATGCGTTTTCCTCATTGGTAGATTTTTCCGAAGCTCCTGCACTTAAGGTTTCATCACCAACATTCTGTCTTTTGCCTGAGAGTTGACGTTGACGCCATTCCCTTGTGTCTTCGATTGAGTTCAAAAATGCGGTTGTCTTAAAATTTGATTCGCCTTCATCTTTTGAACCTACACAAAGATATTGGATGTAATTGCTCATCGCGCACCTTTTATCCTCTCACACATGCACCACGCGCCCATAGGCGTCCAGCACCGCCTCGTGCATCATTTCTGACAGCGTCGGGTGTGGGAAGATCGTGTGCATCAGGTCTTCCTCCGTGCCTTCCATCGTCCGGGCGATGGCGTAGCCCTGGATGAGTTCGGTGACTTCGGCGCCGA
>CAZOEB010000066.1:0-18047 GCA_964578685.1 uncultured Caulobacterales bacterium | reverse complement strand
CCGGGGAAACCCTTCCCGCGGCGCCGGCGGAGCTTTGTCTGGCGGCGGGTGAATGATGAATGGTGAATGGTCAATGGGGAATGGGCGGCGGGGAGAGAGAGGGGGCGAGCCTTTTCCAAGCTCCCCATTCACTATTCACTATTCACCATTCACCATTCACGCCGCACGCCATACCCATCCGTACACAGAGCGCCCGCGCCGCGCCGTCACGCCGCCGACCGGCCGCGCGCGACTTGCAGTTCGAGACGCTTCACTTCGCGGATGACGCGGTTCGCCTGCATCTGCTGCCAGTGCATCAGCTTGATGACGCTCATCGCCATGAACCAGACGGCGGCCGCGACGCCCCAGCGCGTGACGAGGACGGGATCGTCGAGCGTCAGGAATTGCATGGCGGCGTACAAGGCGCCGGCGAACAGCGCGATCTGGACGAGGCTCGTCAGCACGACCCACCAGCCCATCTTGCCGGAAAAAAGCCCGCCGATTTCGCCGAACAGGCCCTGTTCGCCGAAGCGGGACAACAAGGCGCGATCTTCCGCGCCGAGCGCCTCTTCAATCATGCGGTCAAGCTTGCTCATCGACTTTCTCCTTTTCTACGCCAAAAGCGGCTTTCAACTTGTCGCGGGCGGCCATCAGCCGCGTCTTGACGGTGCCCGCCGGGATGTCGAGCGCGGCGGCGATTTCCGCGACGCTCAAATCTTCGAGGTAAAAGAGCGCGATCGCCGCGCGCTGGTCGGGCGGCAACGCCGCGAGCGCCGACTGCAACGCAGCCGCGGTCGCCGAAGCGTCGCTCAACTCGACGGTTGCAACGGGTTCGGCCGCCATCGCCGCTTCGAGGGCGCGGCTGCGGCGGCGCGTGCGAATGTGGTCGGCCGCGCGGCGTGTGACGATGCGAAACGCGAACGCCGGAAACGCGGCGCTGTCGTCGAGCCGTCTGATCCCCCGCGCGATCGCGCCCCAGGCGTCCTGCGCGATGTCGCGCGCGGCTTCGGCGTCGCCGGTGAGGCGCCATGCGTGGCTGAGGAGTTTTCCCTGCCAGCGCCGCGCGAGCGCATTGAAAGCGGCCGCGTCGCCGGCGCGCGCCGCCGCGGCGAGATAATCGTCATAAATTCGGTCTTCTGCCGCGGTCATGATCGGATGCGTCCACCGGCGCCGAAGAGCGAGACTGCGCCGGTCAGGAGACCAAGAACAATCCGCACCATCAGGTACACGAAAGCGGCGCCGGCGAATGCGGCCGGGACAGCGCCAGAATCAACAGCAGGCGCGGCCGCATGATTCAGGAAATGTTCGAAAAGGGGAGGCAAACGCCCGCCCCCGTCCGTCGCGCCCGCCGCGTGCGCGAGGAACAGCCCGAGCAGCGTCAGCGCCGCAGCGTCAAGCGCCGCGCCCGCGACCATCAGGCATCCAAAGACAGTCCGCAGCGGCCGCATCGTTACACTTTCCTTGCGCCTTCAATGATAAGGTCGCGGATGAGCGGTCGCCGGTTCATCGGACCGGCGAGGAATTATTCCAGCGGCATGGCGGCGTTTTCGGCGGCGGAACTGAAAAAGCTGAAAAAAGCGGCGGCGCTCCTCCTCGAGGCGGAGGACCGCCTGCCGGTCCTGCGCACGCTCACCTGGGACCGATCGATCGGCGACGCTTTCCTGAGGTCGGGCGGCGAGGCGCCGCCGGCGCCGGTTTATCCTTCAATCGATCCTCAGCCCTCGCGCGAGCGCATTGCGGCGGCGCGCGCGCTCATCGCCGGATCGAGCCCGGTTCATCACTGGCTGACGCGCTTCGCCGACACCGCCGAGACGACGGCGGCGCTGCTCTCCACGGTCGGGACAAAGGACTTCCACCGCCATTCGGTCGCGCTTTACGGGGCGCCGGGTTCGGCGATCGCCGACGGCCGGCGCTCGGCGCTCGACCTTGCGCAGCGCCTCGACAGTCTGCTCGCCGATCTTGAAGGCGGCATGCGTCTTGAGCCGCCGGAAGTGCTGGACGCGGCTGAAATCAAGCGCCGCCTTGACGCCGCGCTGCCGCAGCATTTCGGCGCCGAGCCGCCGCGCGTCGAGGTGACGCGCAATGTCTCCGGCAAGGCGGCCGCGGGACGCGATTACATCAAGCTGCGCGAAGATGCGATGTTCTCCGATCTCGATGTCGCGCAGCTCCTGCAGCACGAGGCGTTGGTTCACATCGCGACAGCCAAGAACGGGCTGGCGCAAGCGCATTTCCCGCTGCTCGCCGAAAGCCATCCGGGCAACGCCAAGACGCAGGAAGGCCTCGCGGTGTTCGCCGAGTTCATTTCCGGCGCGCTCGATCCGCGCCGGTTCCGCCGCCTCGCCGACCGCGTCATCGCCATCGACATGGCCGAGCACGGCGCGGATTTCGTGGAAACCTACCGGTTTTTTCGGGAGCGCGGCGCCGGCGATCCGCCGTTCGAGGCGTTCGAGAACGCGCGGCGCGTCTTCCGCGGCGGCGTCATCGGCGGCGGGGCGCCGTTCACGAAAGATTCGATCTATCTCGGCGGCCTGCTCGAAGTGCACAACTTCCTGCGCGCGGCGGTGAAGACTGGCGATGCGGCGTTCATCCGTCTCCTTTTCGTCGGCAAGATCGACCTTGCCGATCTCAGCGCGATGAAACTGCTCCGCGATGAAGGTCTGATCCACGCGCCGCGGTTCATGCCGCCCTGGGCGACGGATCTGCGCTACCTGCTCTCCTACCTCGCCTATTCAACCTTCCTCAACGAGATCAATCTCGGCGCGGTGGTCGCGAAATATGAGCCGCTGTTCGGCTGATGGTCAGCGTTCGCGAATATGACCTTAAAAGGAGGCGTCAGCGGCGTGCCGGACACTTTTTGTTCTCATATGGCCCTTGGCGCCGGTCTTCCGTGGGGGGCTGGCCGAAACGCCCAAAACAGCCGGGCTCTTGGCTTTAAATCGTGGAAAATCAATGGTTTTTGATTGGACCCTCCCAACCCGCCCCTTGCATTTTCAGGTGTTTCAGGCCATGTTGCAAAGCACATGCTGAACCCTTTGGGCCAAGCGCGCCTCCGCTGTATAGTGGCGTCGTTAACCGGGCATTAACCATGCTGGCGGGGCCGGGCCCGCCTGCACCTCGCGGGTTCGCGAAGGAGACTAAGATGGCTGCAAAATCCGCGGCGGCGAAAAAGCCGGCCGCCAAAACCAAGACCGCCAAGGGGAAACCGGCGGCGAAGACCGTCGCGCCGAAAAAGGCGGCGGTGAAAACGGCTCCAGCAAAGGCCGATGCGCCCAAGCGGGTCGCGGCAAAGGCCGCGCCGAAGCTTGCTGCGGTCAGCAAGCCCGTCGCCAAGCCGTCGGCGGCGAAATCGCCCGCGCCCAAGCCTGCGGTCGCTGCGCCGAAACCAGCGGCTGCGAAGCCGGGGCCGGCTAAATCTCCGATTGCAAAGGCCGCACCGCTCGCCGTGAAGTCGGTCGAGGTCAAGAAAATCGCCGGCCTCAAATCCGCAAGCCAAGGCAAGGGCGCAGGATTCGACGCCGACAAGCGCCGCGAGCTGATCGCGGCCGCCGCCGCTCGCCACAACAAGGCCGCGCCAGCCAAATTCGCCGGACCGCGCATCGACCCGATTCGCGTGCGCGAGCCTGAACCGGTCGAGCGCCACCGGTTTGCGATCGGCGATCCGGTGCGGGTCGTCTCAACCTCCGGCATGTGGTTCAAGCACGGCGTCGCCTACCGGGTGACCGCGGCGCTCCCCCCCGCCGCCGGCGGCAAGCTGCAATATCGCATCAAGAACGACCAGGAGCCGTTCGAGCGCGTGGTCAGCGAATCGCAGCTCGCCTCTCTCTAAGGCTTAAACCTTACTGTCGGAGCGCCTCGCCGCTTCAGGGGCCGACCGGCAACGCGGTCGCGTCGACGAAGCGGCGCCAGAGCTCGCCGCCGCCGACCGGCAAATAGCTGGCGACTTTGGCGAGCGCGGCGCCTCCGCCCACGATCGTCGCCCAATGAAGCCGCTTGCGCGCCGCGAAATCCCAGACGGCGACGCCGGCCAGAAGCGCCGTATACGGAACGACAGCGAAGGCGCCGTCGAGCCCAAGCGTCACCGCAAGACGGCCGAGCGCCGGAAACAGAATGCTGATCGACGCGATCGTCATCAGCCGCTTATGCGCCGCGGGCGACGCACGCAAAGCGACGGCGGCGGCGACGAGCGCTGCGAACAGCGCGGCGTCCGAAACCGAAAGATAGAAGAAAGTTCGCGCGTCCGCGCCCCCGATTCCGACGCCGCGCGCCATCGCATCGGCCCCGGCCCTCAGCCCCGTCGCAAAAACGAAAACCGCCAGCACAGCGCCTGCGGTTCCAAGAACGCGGTGAGCGCCGTATCGCCCGCCCGCAATCAACGCCGGCTGCGCGACGGCGATCAGATACCATAGCGAAAGAACGGCCCCGTGTGCGAAAAAGAGCGACGGCAAAGGCGGCAGCGTCTCGTCGCGCAGATAAAAGCTCGGCGCGAAGCCCGCAAAAACGAGGGCCAAATTGACAAAAGCGATTGCGAGGAAAAAACGGGCGTCCCCGCCTTCCCGCGCAATCAATTGAGCGCATCCTCAGCAAGACGCCGATCGTGGTCCGACCCGATTGAAGCGGCAGCCTCGCTGAGAGCGGCGCGCGCCTCCGCCGTCTTCGGCGCATGACTCGCCA
Organism: uncultured Caulobacterales bacterium; assembly: GCA_964578685.1. GTDB lineage: Bacteria > Pseudomonadota > Alphaproteobacteria > Caulobacterales > Parvularculaceae > Amphiplicatus. The sequence continues at coordinate 13,397 of CAZOEB010000066.1, read as the reverse complement.
GCGCCTCGACCGAGAGACGGCGCTCATGATCGCCGTCAACGCCCTTTGCAAGCGCGATCAGCGCCGGCCAGGACCCTGACGCGCCGCTGAGATTTTCGCCGATCTTTTCAATCGCCAGCCGCCGTTCATGCGCGCCCTTGATGCCGTCCGCCCCTGCGATCAGCGCCGCGGCCATAGCGTCGTCGTCAAGTCGCGCCGCCGCCGCCTCGATCACGAGACGCTTTTCGTAATCCCCCTCAATGGCGGCGAGGGCCGCGCCCGCGGCTAGCGCCGCATCAGACGATTTCAACGCGCCGCCCTGAATCAGCGCCTCCGCGGCTAACCTCACCTCGTGATCGCTTTCTATGTTTGCGAGAATCGAAGTCGCAGCAGCTGCATTCACCGGCGACATCTCGTTTTCAGCTAGCGCCTCGACGATCAAGCGCACCTCATGATCGCTGCCGATGGATTTCGCCGCGGCGAGCACCTCCTGAAGCGCCACTTCTGACAGCTTCTGGTGCTCCAGAAGCGCCGCAAGCGCCCGGCGTTTTACATAGTCGCTTTTCTGCGCCGCAATCTGCAGTGAAAGCGTCGTTATATCGGCCTCGTCCAAAGTCGCCAGTTCAGCAAGCGCGCCGATATAGGCGCCCGCCGCGTGCCCGCTTGTCAGCGCGCCGATTTCCGCAATCGCGGCGGATTTGCCGCCTGACGCGATAATCGCCTTCATCCGCTGCTCAGCTTTGACGCCGGACGACCGCGCGAACAATTGAAGGAGATCTGCGGCTTCGGCGTCGGCGGCGGCGCCGGAGAGCGGCTGGTCATTCTCGAAAGCGGAGACTTTTACCTTCCCATCCACAGCTTCAAACACGGCCCTTCGCAGGTCCCCGCCGTCCTTCAATTCAACTTCCAGCGACCCGTCGAGGGCCGTCAGCGAACGCGCGTCGGCGGACAATTCAAAAACGCCCTTCCATTTCGCCGCCAGCGCGAGCCCGCCCTCCTTCAATTGGAAGGAACCGCTATCGCCGTCGCCGAAATTGACGACGCTGACTCCGTCATCATCGCCGTCAATTTCAATGAATCGCGGGCCGACAGCTGTAAGCACGCCGGCGGCGAGCAGTACAAGACCGGCGCCAAGGCCGAACGCCGTCAGGTGGCTCTTCATGAGTTAACCTCTAGTCCCCGCGCGCAGCTTATCAAGCACTGCTGATCGCGCAAAACGCCCCCATGCGGCGAGACGCCGTCTCGATGCGGCGGAACGCCGGGTCAGACGGCGAAACCGACGATTTTCTTCACTTCGGCGATCGTTTTCTCGGCGATATCGGCCGCGCGCCCGGCCCCGTCTGCAAGAACGGTCAAGAGGTATTTCGGGTCACTCTCTAGGCGCCGGAGCTCGCCGCTGATCGGGGCGAGTTTTTCTACGACAAGATCGGCCAGCGCCGGTTTGAACGCCCCAAACCCTTTACCGCCGAATTCCAAAAGCACATCTGCCGTGCTGCGGCCGGTCAGCGCGCCATAGATACCGACAAGATTGGCGGCCTCCGGCCTACCCTGAAGCTCCGCCTCGCTTGCGGGCAACGGTTCAGGATCGGTCTTGGCGCGCTTAATCTTCTTTGCAATCGCGTCCGCGTCATCCGTCAGGTAGATCGTCGCCTGATCTGACGGATCAGACTTCGACATTTTCGCCGCGCCGTCGCGCAAAGACATGATGCGCGCGCCGGGTCCTTTGATCAGCGGCTCAGGCTGCGGGAAGAAATCGCCCGCTTCGAACTCACGGTTGAACTTCGCAGCGATGTCACGGGACAATTCAAGGTGCTGCTTCTGGTCCTCACCGACCGGCACATGCGTCGCCTTGTACACCAGGATGTCGGCGGCCTGCAGAACGGGATATGTGTAAAGGCCGACCGACGCACGTTCCTTGTCTTTGCCAGCCTTGTCCTTGAACTGCGTCATCCGGTCGAGCCAACCGAGCCGGGCGACGCAATTGAATATCCAAGCGAGCTCTGCATGTGCGGGAACCGCTGACTGATTGAAGACGACGGCGCGCTTGGGATCGACGCCGGCGGCGAGCATCGAGGCGGCTATGTGAAAGGTCTGCTCGCGAAGCTTCTTTGGATCCTGCCAGACCGTGATCGCATGCAGGTCGACCACGCAATAAATGCAGTCATGAGCGGACTGGAGTTCAACAAACTTCCGGATTGCTCCAAGATAATTTCCAAGATGCATGCCGCCCGAAGGCTGAATTCCCGAAAACACCCGTTCGGGGCCGTTGTAGCCGGTCATGCGCTGATCCTAAAAGTGCTCGCGATCTCTCGAATAGGCCTTGTAATCACTGAGCTTGACCCCGCCAAGACCGAGGAGAAATGCGCCGTAAAGCAGTACGCCGAACCCGGCGACGAGGAACACGACGATCCATTCCCGCCCGAAAAGAAACTCGGCGAATGTCGCCCGGAAATGAAGCGTGACTGCGACGGCGCCGGCGAGTGCGAGCGTCGCGAGCACGATCCGCGGGAAGCGTTCCTTGAGCCGCAGGTCAGGTTTGAACTGGCCGCGGCGCCGCAAGCCCCACGCCAGCTGGAACAGCTGAAGCCAGGCGGCGAAGACGGTTGCGAAGGCGACTGCGAGAAACCCGAAAAAGGGAAACAGCGCAAGCGACATTACGATGTTAACGACAATCGAAATCAGCGCGAAATTCATCGGTGCGCGCGTATCTTCTCGAGCGAAGAACGCGGGCGAAAAGATTCGCTGCCAGACAAACGCCGGCAGGCCCCACCCATAAATCGCCAAGGCCCAGGCGGTCCATTTGACATCTTCGGCGGTGAAGGCCGACTTGCGCCCGCCGAAGAGCGACAATGCGTCGGTCGCAAACCCGCGAAAGAGCGCGTCGATCAGCGGACCGGACATGACGATGAAGGCCGCCGCAGCCGGAAGCACCAGCGTGGAGGAAAGCTCGATTGACCGGTTTATCGCATGCATCGCGCCCGCCTCGTCGCCTTCCTTTACGCGGCGGGACAGCATCGGCAGCAGCACGACGCCGAGCGCGGTGCCGATGACGGCCAGCGGAAGCTGATAGAGTTGATCGGCGTTCATGAGCCATGACACGGCCCCCGGCTGCTGAGATGCGATATTGGTGCCGATGACAATATTGATTTGCGTCGCGCCGGCCGAAAGAAATCCCGGCCCGCCAAGGAGGATCAGCCTTTTCACTCCCGGCGTCAGGCGCGGGATTTTGACTTTCAGGAGATATCCTTGCCGCCGCGCCCCCCAGACAAGGAGCGCAAGCTGAAGAAATCCGCTGAGCGCCGTCCCCCACGCAAGAGCGGCGCCGGAAGCTTCAAGCGTTCCGTCCGCCGTCAGCATGATCGCGCCGATCTGGCAGAAATTGAGAATGAGCGGCGCGCCGGCATAGGCCATGAACTTGTCGAGCGAATTCAGAATGCCCGAGAGAAGCCCGACCAGCGACATGCAGGCGAGATAGGGAAACATGATGCGGAGGTAGAGCGTCGTGAGTTCGAACTTCTCCGCGTCCCTGGCGAAACCGGACGCAATCCCGTAAACGGCGATCGGGGCGAAAATCTCAACAATGATCGTCAGCCCAAGGAGCACGAAGAGGAGAAACGCCATGACCTCCTCTGCGAACTGTTTGGCGGCTTCCTTGTCTTCACTGACAAGCCGGCCTGAGAAAAGCGGGACGAACGCAGCCTGAAAAGCGCCTTCCGCGAATAGACGGCGAAACATGTTCGGTAAGCGGAAGGCCGCCCAGAAAGCGTCTGCAACCGGGTTGCCGCCGGCTCCAATCACGCCGGCGACCAGCACCTGACGCGCAAACCCCATCACCCGGCTGACGAGGGTAAGCCCCGAAACGGTCGCCAGGGATTTGAAGAGATTACCGCTCATGGTGCTCGCAGAGATCGGCGGACAATCCGTCGATTGAATGACCCATTCATTAATGGAGGGGCGTTACCAGCGTTTGGGCTGCATTCAAACGGCGGCTTTCGTCTTCTGCGTCTGGGGCTCGGCGAGCACGGCGAGCAGTTTCTTGCGGATCGCGAGATGGACCCGCATGTCGTCAATTTTGCGGCCGGCCTCATCCTGAAGGTAAAAGGCGTCGACCGCGCGTTCGCCATAGGTCGCGATATGCGCGGAACGGATGGTCAGTCCCAACTCCGCAATCGCTGAGCTCAGGCTGTATAGGAGGCCCGGCCGGTCGCGCCCTTCTGCTTCAACGACGAGGGCTTCGTCCGACGCTTGGCTGTCAAGGCGGACGTCGGCCGGCACGGAGAAGATTGCGCGCCGGTCGCCGATCCGCCGCGTCAGAGAAGGCCCCGAGGCCGGCCGGGCGCGCGCGGCCGCGAGAAGTCCTGAATGGAGCGCGCGAACAAAATCAGCGGTCGCTTCCGGCGCCGCGCCTTCTGGCGGCAGGATCGTGAAGACGTCGATAATGCGTCCGTCATCGAGGGTGATCGCGTGCACGTTTCGGACGTTCCCGCCGACCGACGCGACCGCGCCCGCAAGATCGGCGAGCAGCCCGGCGCGGTCCTTCGCATAGACGATCGCCTCAACGGCCCCGTCACGGATCGTAGCGGCGACGCCGGCCCTGTCGGCGCTTCGAACAAGCTCGGCCGCACGCGCAAGGACGTGCGGTTCGATCATGGAAAGCGATCTGTCAGGAAGGCGCGCCAGAAAGGACTGCCGCTCGTCCTTCGACCAGTCTGAAAGCGCTGATTCCGCCTCTCTGCGGTTCGCAGCCGCGCGCGACGCCATAGAGGCTGCGAGACCTTCCTCTCCTCCGTCAAACCACGCGATCGCGCCCTCATGGAGCGCGGCGATCTGGCGGCGCGTCCATTCGTCCCAAGCGCTCTCGCTGACCGCACGCAGGTGACAAACCGTCAAAACGAGCAAGAGATCTAGCCGCCGGCGCGATCCGACCTCCGCCGCAAAAGAGGAGATCGCCCGCGGCTCAGAAAGATTTCGCCGCTCCGCGATCCTCACCATGAACAAGGGGCGCGCTGCGCACCATGCGATGTGGGCGGCGCTGTCTTCATCGGCGCCGAGGCGTCTCGCCACTCTTGCCACCAACGCTTCCGCATTGTCCGTGGAGCGCTCCTTGAGCGACCACCCGGCTTCATGAAGCAATACCGCGATATAGAACGGGTTGGGCGAGCCTGCGGACTTCAAGATGTCGGTCGCGATCGGGTGCTCGTCCGCAAGATCGCCGAGGCGAATACGAGTCAGGTAGCCGATCGATTGAAATATGTGCTCGTCGAGGGAGAAGCGTCGGTAAAGCCCGTATTGAATGCGGCCGGTGATCTGGCCGAAAGAAGGAATATATCGGCCCAGCAGACCCGTTTCGGACATCACCCGCAATAGCTTTACGGGGTCTTTCGCGCCCACGAGCGACGCTAGAAAAAGCTGCGCAACATGCGGGTCGCGACGTACCTCATTCGTCACTTTGACAGCCGACCGCGACACCAGCGCAAGCGCGTCGGGGTGAAAGTCGAGTTCAGGTTTCTTCGCAAACGCGCGAAAATATCTGAAGAGGTCAAGCGGCGTGCGAGCGGCCGCCGATGCGCTCGCAAAATCGAGACGCCCGCTTCGGATGCGCAGATTGACGTCGCCGCCGGCCTCGTCGACGCTGAGCGCTTTCGGCAAAGCCTGCGGAGCGCGATCGAGGAGTTTGGCGTTCTCTTCTTCGACGCGCGCCCAGAAAATCCGTGTAAGCCGACCGATTTCCACCGTCGTGACGAAATAGTGCTTCATCATTCGCTCAGCCGCCGACATGTCAGCGCGCGCCGCATAGCCGAGGCGCTCGGCCAGCGCGGGTTGAATGTCAAAGGACAGCCGCTCGTCCGCCCGTCCGCGAAGATCATGAAGGTGGGCGCGCAACGACAGCAGAAACCTCTCGGCCCGCTTCAGAGAATTGATGTCATCCGGGCGGAAGACGCCGCCCCGCTTGCCCGCTTCGCTGATCGGCTTCCCGTAAAGCGCCCGATGCAGCCAGCCGATCGCGTGAATGTCGCGCAGCCCCCCCTTCCCTTCCTTGATGTCCGGTTCCGCGAGATAGCGCGATTGCGCTGACCGGTCATGACGGGCTTCGAGTTCATCGCGCTTCGCCTTGATGAACTTCGATTTCATCCGCCAGCGAAGCATGTCAAAGCGAGAAGTGAAGTCTTTGTAGAGCCTTGCGTCGCCGGCGACGAGCCGCGCGTCCAGAAACGCGGTCATCGCCGTCATGTCGCTTTCGGCGAATTTCACCGCAGAGGACGCTGTATGCATTGCATGGCCGACAGTCAGGCCTGCGTCCCACAAAGGGTAGAGAAGCGCATTGGCGAAGGATTTGAGCGCATCTTCGGGCATGCCGGCATGAAGAATGAGAAGGTCGATGTCCGACAACGGCGCAAGCTGACTGCGCCCGTATCCGCCCGTCGCGACGACAGCAACCTTTGATACAGCGGGCCGCGTTGCGACCGCCTGCCTCGTAAGCGTCGCAACGGCCTCATCCATGACAGCCGCAAGCCTCGCGACAAGCGCATCGCCGCGCGCATACTGAGCGAGCGCCGCCTTTCTCGCTTCGGCCCATGACTTTTTGAGCGCTGCGCCGGCGGCGCCGTAGGTCTTGCCGGATCGCTCGCGTTCGAGCGCATCGGCAAGTCGCCCCGCCATCTCGCCCGATTTCAAGATGCCGCCAGAATCGCTCACGGAGCGCCCCTTCTCACCGCCTGCCGCAGGCGGCCTGACGTGACCAACGTGGATATCAAGCCGTATCGCCGAGCGCTTTCAATTGGTAGAGAACTTCAAGCGCTTCCTTTGGAGTGAGCTGGTCAGGGTCCAGCGCTGCGAGCCGCTCGCGCAGCGCGTCAGGCCCGCTTTCAGGCGGCGACGGTGCTGAAAACAGCGGCAGATCCTCAACCGTCACGCTCCGCCGCGAATCTTTTTCGAGCAGACGTAGGATCGCATTGGCGCGTGCAATGACAGTCGCCGGCAGTCCCGCAAGCCGCGCAACCGCGACGCCGTAAGACCGGTCCGCAGGCCCGTCCTGGACTTCGTGAAGGAATACGACGTCGCCCTTATACTCCTTCACGCGCATCGAAACGTTGCGCAGGTGTGGGAGCCGCGCCGAGAGCGCCGTCAACTCGTGGTAGTGGGTCGCAAAGAGACCGCGGCAGCGGGAGCGGTCATGCAGATGCTCGACCGCAGCCCACGCTATCGATAATCCGTCAAAGGTCGAAGTGCCTCGGCCGATCTCGTCAAGCACGACTAGCGATCGCGCCGTCGCCTGATTGAGGATCGCCGCGGTTTCAACCATCTCGACCATGAAGGTCGATCGCCCGCGCGCGATATCGTCCGCCGCGCCGACGCGGCTGAAAACGCGGTCAGCAACGCCGAGATGGGCGAAAGCCGCGGGCACGAAACCGCCCGCCTGCGCGAGAATGGCGATCAGCGCGTTCTGGCGGAGAAAGGTGGACTTGCCCGCCATGTTGGGGCCGGTGACGAGCCAGAGCCTCGGCTCGCCGGCTTCTGCGAGCGTACAATCATTCGCGATGAAGCGCGCGCCGCCCGCTCGCCTCGACGCTGCATCAATCACCGGATGACGCCCGCCTGTCACCTCGAAGGCGAGCGTGTCATCGACTTTCGGTCGGATAAAATCTTCCTCGACAGCCAGCGTGGCGAAGGAAAGCGCCACATCAATTTCGGCAAGCGCACGGGCGGCGGCGGCTATTTCGGGTCCGCGCTCGAGCACGGCGTCCGCAAGCCGTCTATAGATTTCCAGTTCGCGCGCGAGCGCTTCATCGCGCGCTCGCGCGATACGGCTGTCAAGATCTGCAAGTTCCGTCGTCGTAAATCGCACTGCGCTGGCGATCGTTTGGCGATGGATGAAGCGCGCTTTCATCGCCGGCGCCATCAACGTGTCTCCTGCCGACGGCGGAGTCTCAATGAAGTAACCGAGAATGTTATTATGCTTGATGCGTAATGTCCTGACGCCCGTCTCTTCCCGATAGTCCGCTTCAAGGCCGGCGATGACCCGCCGCGACTCGTCACGAAGCGAGATCACTGCATCAAGGCCAGGATCGAACCCTTTCGCGATGAAACCCCCGTCGCGCGCAAGAAGCGGGGGCGCCTCAACCAGCGCCTCCTTGAGTAACCGGATCAGGTCCGAAAAACCGCCGCCGCCGCGCGCTTCCAGCGCCGTCGCGGCTTTCTTGATTTCCGCCGGGGCTTCTTCGGCCGAGAGGAATGAAGCAAGTCCGCGCGCGCGCGTAAGCCCTTCGCTGATGGCCGCCAGATCACGCGGCCCTCCTCTGTCAAGGGACAAACGCGTCAGCGCGCGCGCCATGTCTGGCGCCGCTCCAAGGCTGCTTCGCAAGTCCTCCCGCAAGCGCGCATCGCCTACAAGGTAGTCAATGCTGTCGAGACGGCTGTTGATCGCCTGCGGCTCCGTCAAAGGCGCGGAAAGGCGCTGAGCTAGGAGCCGGGCGCCGGGGCCGGTCGCCGTGCGGTCGACCGCAGATAAGAGCGATCCAACGCGGGCGCCTGATTGCGACTTCAAGAGTTCGAGCGACGCACGCGTCGCCTGATCGATCAGCATCGACTGGCTGCGCTCGGCTCTTTTGGGCGGGCTTAAGGCCGGCATCCGGCCGGCCTGCGTCGCCTCGACATACGCAAGAAGACCCCCAAGCGCGGCGAATTCGGCGCGCGTGAAGTCGCCAAGCCCTTCGGTCGACGCAACGCCGAAGGCCTGTTTCAGCCTTCTTTCCCCGGCCCGTGAGTCAAAGGCGGCAGCGTCAAAACGTGAGATCTTCAGCGCCCCCGGCGCCGCGAGCGCCGTTCGCCACGCTGGCGCCGTTTCTCCGCCGTCTGCAACGACAAGTTCGGCTGCGCCTGCGGTCGCCAAGTCATTGGCGAGCGCTTCGGCGCTTGTTGTTCTGACCGCAAGTTCGCCGGTTGAAATGTCCGCCAAGGCGAGCGCCGCTTCTTCGCCTGCGCCAAGGATGGCGAGCGACGCAAGGAAATTGTTCTCCCCAGCAGTCAGCAGCGCATCTTCTGTCAGCGTTCCAGGCGTGACAACACGCACGATGTCGCGGCGCACGACCGATTTTGAGCCGCGTTTCCTGGCTTCCGCAGGATCCTCGGTCTGTTCGCAGATCGCGACGGAGAACCCGGCCCGAATGAGTCGAGCTAGGTAAGATTCGTAAGCATGGAATGGGACGCCGCACATGGGAATGTCGGCGTCGCCATGTTTGCCACGCTTCGTCAGCGTGATGTCAAGCGCGGTCGAGGCCTTCACCGCATCATCGAAGAACAACTCGTAGAAATCGCCCATGCGATAAAAAAGCAGCGCGTCGCCGGCGCGCGCGCGGATTTCGAGATACTGCGCCATCATCGGCGTCGCGTCGGCTACGCGGCCGTCAGAGGGTCTGTGCGGAAATCCGTCATCCATGGTGGAGGGCGTCAATTGCTTGCTTCAAAGGCGTTTAGCGGATGAGAGGGGTCGTGTCGAAGCCTCCATTCCGGGACTTGCGCTGAGGGGCAAAATCATGACGATGCCGACGCTATGACAATGCGCGAGCCAGGTACCGACCAAGCCCTGACCATCGACCTCGGCGACCGCATGGCGCCGTTGACGGCGCGCATCGACCATCGCGCGCGACGCCTCATCGTCAGGGTCGATCCTGTAAAGGGCCGTGTCATCGTGACAGCGCCTTCCAAGCGCGCCCTGTCGGAGGCGATCGACTTTGCGCGCACGCGCGCTCCTTGGATCTCGCGCGAACTCGACGCCTGCGCGGTTGCGCGGCCCTTCGCGGCCGGGGAAACGTTTCCCTATCGCGGCGCGCCTGTTGAAATCAAAGCTACCAAACGTGCGCGCGGCGGCGTTGCGCTGGACGGAGGCAAGCTAGTTGTCGACGGCGACGCCCGCCATTTGAACCGCCGCGTGACCGAATGGCTGAAGAAGGAGGCGCGCTTCGCGTTGACCGAACGTGTCGATCATTACGCCGCGCTGCTTTCACGGAAGCGAGGACCAATCGCGATCCGTGACACACGGTCACGCTGGGGATCGTGCGCACGCACTGGAGCGATGTCTTTTTCCTGGCGCCTCATTCTGGCGCCGCCCCAGATACTCGACTACGTCGCAGCGCATGAATGCGCGCATCTCGTCCATTTGAACCATTCGGCCGCCTATTGGCGAACGCTGAATTCCCTCGATGTCGATGCACGTGCGGCGCGAGACTGGTTCAACGCCCATGGACAGTCTCTTTACGCCTATGGCGCAGAACACGTGGCTTAATGCGACGATCGCCGACTTTCGGCGGAACCCGTCGTCAACGGCGCCAAAATGGGCGGGTGCTTAGGCGGCCGGACCTCCAGAACCCGCTCCATGACTTCACGCCAGATCAAGGCAGGCGCCGTCCCCCCTGTGATGTCTCCCATAGGCCGGTTGTCATCCCGACCTATCCAGACCGCGCAAACATACCCGCCTGCATGGCCGACAAACCAGGCGTCGCGATTTTCCTGCGTCGTGCCTGTTTTTCCATAAGCGTCATAAGAGGACAGAGCGGCGGCCCGCCCGGTGCCTTGCGTGACCACCGCGCGTAACATTCCGTTCAGGGCGGCAATTGATCGCGGCGACGCGGCCGGTCCCAAAAGATTGGCTTCGCGGCGATAAACAGATTCACCGTCGCCAGTCCTTATGGACGTCACCGCATGAGGCTCTACCCGATAGCCGCCATTGACGAACGGCGCGTAGGCGCCGGCAAGCTCAAGAGGCGTGACCGCATCGACGCCGAGCGCCAACGCCGGCCCTTGGCTTAAGGACGACGTTATCCCCATCCGACGGGCTGCGAGGCGCACGGCGCCGCGCCCCGCGCCTTCCTGAACCCGGACGGTTGCGCCGTTTAGCGACCGCGCCAGCGCCTCTTCGAGAACGACTTCGCCAAAATACTGCTTCTTGTAATTGGCGGGCGACCAATCGCCGACCTTGATGGGTGCGTCTTCGACAATGTCATAAGGCGAAGCGCCGCCCTCCAGCGCCGCCAGAAAAACGAAGGGCTTGAACGCAGAACCCGGCTGACGGCGCGCCATGGTTGCGCGATTGAATTGGGAACGACGATAATCCCGCCCGCCGGCAAGCGCGCGAATGCGTCCTTCACCGTCCAGAACAACCACTGCGGCCTCGATGGAGGAATCAATGCCCGCCCTCGCCGAGCCGGCGATCAATCCGAGATCGGCGGCCTCGTTTATCGCCGGGTCAAGGGTCGTGCGCACGATCAGGTCGGCGTCAATCCGCTTGGAGCGAGATCGGGCCTCGGAAATCGCATGGTCGACGAAGAAAGGCGCGCCCGCGAACTGCGATGGACCGACCCTGACGGACGTCGCCGCCGCAGCCTTTGCTTCCGCCGCGCTTATGAAGCCGGCGGATAGCATCGCGTTGAGAACAACTCGCCCGCGCTCGCCAGCGTCGATCGGGTTCTTGTCGGGAGCAAGATGCGACGGCGCCTTCAACAGCCCTGCGAGGACCGCCGATTCGGCGAGCGTCAGCTTTGACGCCGACTTTCCAAAATAACGCCGGCTTGCCGCATCAATCCCGTAGGCGCCTGCGCCGAAATAAACTCGGTTGAGATAAAGCGTGAGGATTTCGTCTTTCGTGAATTGGTGCTCAAGCCACAGAGCCAGCAATAATTCCTGAACCTTCCGCTTGATCGTCCTGTCCGAAGACAGGAAGAGATTCTTCGCGAGCTGCTGCGTCAGCGTCGAGCCTCCCTGACGCACTTCGCCTTCACGGGCGTTGACGAGAAGCGCACGCGACACCGCGAAGGGGTTGAAGCCGACGTGGTGGTAGAAATTTCGGTCTTCGACGGCGAGGACAGCGCGCGGCGTGTAATCCGGAAGCTCCGCGAGCCGAACCGGCGCGCCAGCGCTTTCGCCGTGGAGCACGAGGGGCGAACCGTCAGCGGCGAAGAGCGCAATGCGCGGCGCCGAAGCGCTGCGCCACAACCCGTCGGTGTCCGGCAAATCCCTGGCGAAATGAATGAGCACCGCCGCAGCGGCGATCGCAAAGGCAAAGACATAAAAGCCGGCTTCGGCGGCGTAACGCCATAGCCGGCCTGAACCGCGCCTCTTCCGGCGGCGTCTTGGCGCTGTCGCGCGCGACTTTGACTTTGGTGCGGCCCCGGCCATGCGTGAAGCCTCGAACCCACATCCTTAACGAAACGTGAATAACCCGCAGGCGAGCGCGGAGCTCTTTCGCTATCAACTTCGTTGCGAAGCCCCTAAAGTCCGGCTCGGTAATCGGAGCTGCCGGGGCGATGTCGTCGAAGTCCGCCGTCGACTCAACAACCGTCGACGCCAAGGAGGCTGCAATCATTGACGCGGCCCGGCGGACCTTTTTGGCTCGCGGGTATGACGGCGCGAGCATGGATGAGATTGCGCTTGCAGCAAGCGTTTCCAAGCGCACCGTCTATAACCGCTTCCGGTCCAAGGAAGACCTGTTCGCGGCGACGATCGAGGAAAGCTGCCGCAGGATCTTGCCGGTCGACATCGATGCGATTGAAAAATCCCTGTCGACCGAGGCGTTCACGAGCGAACTCGCCCATCTGTTCATGCGGGGAATGCTGCACCCGGAAGCGCTTGCGCTGCGCCGGATCGCCTCGTTTGAAGCAGGACGCAATCCTGCGCTAGGGCGGCTCTATCACCTGCACGGGCCGGTCTATATGACGCAAGCCTTCACACCGATTCTTAAGCGCGCGGCGGATCGGGAAGGCGTCAAGATCGATGACGTCGAGACGGCGATCCACCAGCTTGGCGCGCTGATCATGGAGCCGCTCTATACCGAGGCCCTGCTTGGCGTTGCGCCGGCTGACCTCGAATCAGCAATCGACCGCCAGGTCGAGCGCGGTCTCGCCGCCTTCTGGAAAATCTACGTCCGCTGAAAATTTGGGGGGGCTCGCTCGCGGGCCCGCCCATCAGCATACCACAACACTCAAAACGAAACCGGCGCAGCTTTCGCTGCGCCGGTTCATAATCTTCGCCGATCGCCCCAACTTACTGGAAGCTGATGACGACTTCTGTGCGGCGGTTCAGCGGCTCGCGAACGCCGTCTTCCGTCGGCTTGGCCGGCTTGTCTTCGCCGAAGGATTCAACGCGGATCTTGTCGGCCGCGATACCGTTGGCGATCAGCGCATCACGAACAACCGAAGCACGGCGCTCGGAGAGTTGCTGGTTGTAGGCCGATCCGCCCGAACGGTCGGCGTGGCCGGAGACGATAACCGTATCGACGTCATTCGCCAGAGCGCGCGAAGCAGCTTCGCGAACGAGGTTCGACGCTTCCGGCGTCAGGTTCGACTTGTCATAGTCGAAGTAGACGATGACGTTGATCGGATCGAGGTTCGCAGTTTCCTGCGTTCCGACTTGCGGCGGGCAATCCG
>CAZOEB010000065.1:0-18123 GCA_964578685.1 uncultured Caulobacterales bacterium | reverse complement strand
CCGGGGCGATGCGCAGCATCGAACCCGGGGTCCAGCTTTCCCCACGGGCGGCGGCATGGACCCCGGATCGGCTTCGTCGTCCGGGGTGACGGAGGTGGAGGGGGCGGACGCCTCCAAAAATCTGCGCATTTTCCGCCGGCCAAAATACGTAGTTTCGGGCTGGACCCCGCGGAAAGGCTCAGACGTTCAGAGAGAGCTCAATGCGAAAAGGCGCCAATTTCATGCGCAGCCGCCTTCCATCGCCGCGATCCAGTCGGCGATGAGTTTGACGCCTTCCTCATGGGTGACCGCGCGGCCGAGCTCCGGCATCATGTGGCCGGGCTTCGTCGTCTCCAGCCGGTAGACGAAGATCGAAGCGTCCGGCCGCCCCGGGACGATGCCAAAGGGGCGCCCGCCGGAGCCGCCGCCGGCGGCGATCGTCGTCTTGCACCATCCGTAACGCGGACCCATCGCAACATCCGGGCGAAGATCGAGCCCGGACGTGTCGGCTGGGCCGACATCCGAATGACAATGTGAGCAGTTGGCGTCGAGATAGGCGCGGGCCCTTGCGTCAAGGCTCGCGGTCTCATCGCGCCAATCGGCGTTGCGCGGATGCGCCGCGCCGTCTGGGACGCCGCTCAGGAGCCCCGCGGCGAGCCACCAGTCGAGCTGATTGAAGCCCTCATTGAAAGTGGAGGCCTTGTTAAGGTGACGCGCCTTGGGACCGATCGGTTGGAGAGCGCGCGTCGTGTTGTTGGTCGCGTGGCATCCGGCGCACTGCGTCTCGCCGGGCACGAGATAGGGAAACTCCTCCATGCGCCCGTCCGGCCGCAACAGCGTCAGCCGCTTGACCGCGCCGATGCGCGCGAGCGTCGCTTCGGTCTGCTCCTCGTTCCAGACGTAGGGAATCGCGGCCCAGCCGTCCGCGCGGCGGACGAGGAGGCGCGTTTCAATGAGGCGAAGACCTGCGAGCGCCATCACGCCCTCTTTGACCGTCGGCTCCGGCCCGTATGTCACGACGCCTTCCGCTGCAGGATAATAGAACGTCTTCGTGATCATCGTCCCGACGGGAAAATCAAAGACGTCTTCCGCGTCATAAGCGGCGCTTTCGCCTTCGGGCAGCGTGACGGTGCGAAGCTTCAGCGCGTAATCGGAGAAGAGAGGCGTGACGAGATCATAAGGCGTCGCCCTGTCGTTCAGCGTCAGGACGCCGTTCGCCGCTTTCAGGAGATTCCAGTCGGAGAGGCGCTCGGGATAGCCTTCGGCGTGAAAGACGGGGGCGCGCAAGCCGGGCCCTGTCGGCGCCGCGTCGCGCGCGCAGCCGGCGGCGAGCGCCGCCGCGCAGGCGATCAGCATGCGGATGAACGGCCTCAACCGGCGAGACCGTTCCGGAGCTTGACCTCCGGCAGGCGCGGCAGCGCGCACGCGACCTCGGCGCCGACAAGGCGCGGCGCCTTGTTGCCGTTAGGCCCGTCCAAATTCATCACCTCCGCGCCGTCGTTCTCGACGCAGATGCGCAGCTCATCAGGGAGCTTCCCGTCGACCGTCTTCGCGGGATCGACATATCCGTCCCAGACGACGTCAGGAAGCGCGCCTGTAAGGCCGAACATCGCGACCTTCAACGCCTGAAATTCAAGCCCGTCGGGATCCTTGCCGCCCCCGCCCATGCGGTTGCCGGCGACGTAGATCGCCTCCGGGTAGGGGTCGAATTCGTCGGACATGCCGTCCTTCGACAGATCGGTCGAAAAGACCGACGCGATGATGATGTTCGCCGTTTTGTTGCCGGCGATGTCGTTGTCGAAGATTTCGACGTGGTCGTTCGAATTGATGACGACGCCGGAACCGGCCGGAATGTTCGCCACCGCCGTGCCCGGAACGCCGAAGTTCTTGGTGTTGTTGTCGGTGATCTTGTTGCGGAAGACGCGGGTTCGCGCGCCCGGCTGCGACAGGTCCGGCATGTTGAAGACGAGGACGCCGCCGGTGTTGTTGGTCGCGATGTTGTCGTAGACGTCGGCGTCGAAAGTGTTTTCAATCTCGATGCCGGCGACGTTCCATTCGGCGCGGTTGCCCCGCACCACGACATTGCGCGACTGGCCGACATAGACGCCGGCGTCGGAAGAGGCGATGACGACGTTGCCTTCGAGCAGCACGTTCTCGGACTGCACGGGGTAAAGTCCGTAGGCCCCGTTTTCCGTCTTGGGCCCGCCCGTCCATTCGACGCGCACCCGGCGGATGACGATGTTCTCGCCCTCATTGACCTTGAGGCCGTCGCCCTTCGTGTCTTCGATGGCGAAGTCCTCCGCCGTGAAATCGTCCGCGGTGACAAGCAGCCCCTCGGCGCCGGCGACCTGGTCCTTGAAGGAGAGGATCGTCTTGTCCATGCCCTTGCCGCGGATCGTCACGCCGTCGACGGCGAGCGAGAGCGAGCGGTCGAACGAGAATTTTCCCTCGGGCAACTCGATCACGTC
This sequence comes from uncultured Caulobacterales bacterium, assembly GCA_964578685.1. Classification (GTDB taxonomy): domain Bacteria; phylum Pseudomonadota; class Alphaproteobacteria; order Caulobacterales; family Parvularculaceae; genus Amphiplicatus. Next base: position 15,676 of record CAZOEB010000065.1, on the reverse strand, counting down.
GCCAGGCTTGGCGTCGAGGAGCTGCTGCATCAGCGTCGCCGGAAAATCGGCGTTCGCCGCAGAGGATGCGGCGCTGTCGCCGGAGACGGGCGCGGACGCCTCCTTCTTGGCGCAGCCCGCCGTCGCAATGGCGATCGCGCAGACGCCGACCATCGTCCGTCGAACCGTCTTCATCATTTGTTCACCCTCCCTGATCCCGGCGGGCGCAAGACCCGCTGATCGCCGGCGCATTCTGCGCAATTCCGGGCCGACGGAGAAGCCCGGGGCGCAGCAACCGCCGCTTCAATGGTTTACCCGGATTTAAAGGCGAATCGCCATGATCCCGCGGCGTTCGACGGGGTCGGCGGTGATATCGCAAAAGGCAAGCGGCGCGGATTACTGGCGGGCGCTGGAGGCGGCGAACGACCTTCTTATCGTGCGGCTGCAGGTCGCTGCGATCGCCGTCCTCCTCTTCATGCTGTCGACGGTGCTGCGCTATCCTGACGGCGCCGCGATGGACCTTATCTGGTGGTCGGTCGCTGCGCTTCTCGGCTTTCATGTCGTCCGATGGGCGCTCATCCGCCGTCCGATCGCGCGCTCGCTCTGGCGCATCTCGATGGCGCTCGACTGCGCGGTGGTGGCGGTCATCGCGCTCGGGTCGTCCGCCGCGCTCGGCGCCGATCCGCTGATGCCGATCCATTCATCAAGTCATACTTGGCTTTACGCGATCATCGCGCTCCGCGCGATCAGCTTTCGCACGGAGGACATTCTGCTGGTCGGCGTCTTTGCTTTGCTCTCATGGGGAGCCATCGTCTGGTTCACGCTGGCGACGCCGCTCGCGCCCCTTGAGGCCGTCAGCGCCTACATGCGGAGCGTCGCCCAGGCGAGCGCGCTCGACACGTTTCTCTCATTGTTCAGCGCCGCAGCCGCGATCGCATTCGCGGTTTCCCGAGCGCGCAGCGCTGCAAGCGATGCGATGGAGAAGGAAGATGCTGTCGCTCGCGCCGCCGCCGCCGAGGCGGCCTCGGTCGCAAAGTCGGAATTCCTCGCCAATATGAGCCATGAGATCAGAACGCCGATGAACGGCGTCATCGGCATGACCGACGTTCTGGCGGCGACGGAGCTGTCGCCGAGGCAGCGCGAGTGCGTCGAAATCATACAAACTTCAGGCGGCGCGCTCCTGACCATCCTCAACGACATTCTCGACTTCTCGAAGATCGAAGCGGGCCGTGTCGAACTCGAACGCGAGCCGTTCTCGGTCCGACGCGCAATCGAAGACGTCGTCGCGCTGATCGCCGTGCGCACGGGGGAGCGCGGCGTCGAGTTCACCGCGCGCATCGCGCCCGACGTGCCCGAATTCTCGCTCGGCGATGCGGGCCGCTTCCGGCAGATCATGACGAATCTTGTCGGCAACGCCGCGAAGTTCACGCACCACGGCTCCATCGTCGTCACCGCCGAGATCGACGGCGCCGACAGGCTGAAGGTGAGCGTCTCGGACACCGGGATCGGCATAGAGGCCGGAAAACTCGCGCGCATCTTTGAAAAGTTCGAGCAAGCGGACAATTCCACGACGCGGCGGTACGGCGGAACCGGGCTCGGCCTTGCGATCACCCGGCAACTTGTCGAACTGATGGGCGGAGAGATCTCGGTCACATCCGAGATCGGCAAAGGAACGACGTTCGCATTTTCCATTTTTCTCCCCGCCGCGCAGCTTTCCGCCGCTCCTGCGGCGCCGGCGGCGACCCTTGCCGGGAAGCGGACGCTGGTCGTCGACGATGTCGCTGTCAATATCGACATCCTGAACGATTTCCTGCGTTCGCGCGGCGTAGTGACGGTTTCAGCGGCGTCGGCGCGCGAGGCCATGGAGGTCTTCAACCGTGAAGAGTTCGACTTCGCCATTTTCGACTACCAGATGGCCGATGCAGACGGTTATGCTCTGCTGCAATCGGTTCGCCGCGCGCAGCGCGGTGCGGGCCTGCCGGTGCTGATGCTGACATCCATCGACGATTACGAGCCGGCGCGCGCCTTCGCGGCGCTCGGCGCGGTCGTCCTCACCAAGCCGATCCGACGCGATCAACTCTTTGGCGCGCTTGACCGGCTTCTTGTCGCCGCTCGCGGCGAGGCTCCGACAGCGACGCCTCATGCGGGCGATGACCGCGCGCTGAACGAGCGTAGGCGCCTCCTTCTGGTCGAAGACAACGACGTCAACCGGATGGTCGTGAAGATGATGCTGGCGGGGGAAGGCTTCGATCTGACGGAGGCCAGCAACGGGAAAGAGGCGCTCGCAGCCCTCGATCGGGAACCTTTCGACGTCATCCTTATGGATATCTCAATGCCGGAGATGGACGGACTCGAAGCGACGCGTTTTATCCGCGCCGACGAGGCGAGGTCAGGCTCGCCGCGCACGCCGGTGATCGGTCTCACCGCACATGCAATGGACCGCGACGCCGAACTTTGCCGCAGCGCCGGCATGGACGACCGGCTGACAAAACCTGTGCGGAAGGACGCGCTGCTCGCTGCGATCGCGCGTGCGCTCGCCGCAAGAAAAGACCGCGCCGCCTGACCATCCGCGGACTATTGACCGCGCTGCCGCCGCGCTTCAGCATCAATCCTCGGGGCGATCCTCGGGGGCGGGCATGCGAATGACGCGAAGAACCATGGTTGAAAGAGGCGCCGCTGCCGCGGCGCTCGGAACCCTTGCAAGCGCATGCGCAAGGCCTGACATGAAGGCAGCGAGCGATCTCGCATTCCTTGACGCCATCGAGACGGCCGCGCGCATCAAGTCCGGTGAGATCAGCGCGCGCGAGGCCGTTGACGCCGCGATCGCGCGCGCTGAGGCGCTGGAGCCCACGATCAATGCGATCGCTTCGAAAAGCTTTGACCGCGCACGGAAGAACGCTGCGAGCGTGCGCGGTCCATGGGCGGGCGTTCCGACCTTCGTCAAAGATCTCGACGACGTTGTCGGAGAGCCTTCCGGATTCGGCAGCCGCGCCTTTCCAGGGTACAAGGGAAAGGAGCAAACGCCGCTCATCAACGCCTTTCTCGCGCTTGGCGTTATAAGTCTCGGGAAGTCGACGACTCCTGAATTCGGGTTGACGGCGACGACGGAGCCTCTCAGCACCGGCAAGACGCGTAACCCTTGGAACACGGAATATTCGACCGGCGGATCGTCTGGCGGCGCGGCGGCGCTGGTCGCCGCCGGCGTCGTTCCGATCGCGCACGCATCAGACGGCGGCGGCTCGATACGCATACCGTCCGCGTGTTGCGGCAATGTCGGCCTCAAAGTGTCGAAGCGGCGTTATCCGGACGCCAGGGACGATCCCGTGGGGCCGATCGGGCTGTCCGTTCATGGGGTGCAGTCGCGAACGGTGCGCGATACGGCGGCGGTCGTCGCCGCGATGGAGGTCCCACCGGAAACAAGCGGATTGCCGCCGGTCGGGCTTGTCACCGCGCCCTCGAAACGTCGGCTGCGCATCGCGATGTTCACACGCGGCGCCGCCGGCAGGCCGGTCGATGCTGAGGTCGTCGCGGCGGCTGAACAAGCGGCGCTGCTTTGCCAGGGTCTCGGCCATTCAGTCGATCAGATTGAGGTTCCGTTCGACAAGGATGTTGAAGACGCATTCCTTCTCTACTGGGCGGCGATGGCGCACGCGATCGTCACCACTTGGGAGAGCGTGACCAAGTTAAAGCGTAACGGCTTGGCCTTTGAACCGCTGACCCTCGGCCTCGTCGAACTTTTCGAGGCGCGCCGCGCCGATCTTCCTGCAGCAATCGTGCGGCTCGAGGCCGTGCGTCCGCAATACGACGCCATGTTCTCCTCGGCGGACGTGCTGCTGTCGCCGGTGCTGGCCGCGCCGCCGGTCAAGCTTGGCTGGCTCGACGTGCGCGTTGATTTCCCCGAAGCGCTGGAGCGGCTCCTGAACTACGCGCAGTTCACCGGCCTTTATAACGTCGTAGGCGCGCCGGCGATCTCTTTGCCTTTGGCGACGGCGAAAAGCCGTTTGCCGATCGGCGTCATGTTCGGCGCAAAAGTCGGCGACGAAAGAACTCTGCTCGAACTCAGCTATGAGATCGAAGAGGCCTCGCCGTGGTCAGGTCGCCGACCGCCTCATTTTGGCGGAGCGGTCTAGGCGCTCACTCTCTCCGACAGACCTTTGAAGAAGGCGAGGCCGTCGAGGCCGCCGAGAAGCGGCGAGATCACCCGTTCGGGATGCGGCATTAGGCCGAGTACGTTTCCCTCTTCGTTGACAATCCCGGCGATATCCCGCGCGGAGCCGTTCGGATTATCGACATAGCGGAACGCGACCCGGCCCTCGCCTTCCAGCCGATCAAGCGTCTCGGCATCCGCGAAATAATTGCCGTCGTGATGAGCGACGGGGAAATCGACGACCCGCCCTCTTTCGAACGCGCTGGTGAACAGGGTCTGACTGTTGTCAACGCGCAGCGACACGGTCCGGCACACGAAGTTGAGGCCCGCATTGCGCAAAAGCGCGCCAGGCAGCAGCCCCGCCTCGGTCAGGATCTGAAATCCGTTGCAAATGCCGATGACCGGCGTGCCCGCCTTCGCCTTTTCGACGACGGATCGCATTATCGGCGCGCGCGCCGCCATGGCGCCCGACCGGAGGTAGTCGCCGTAAGAAAATCCGCCAGGCAGGACGATTAGGTCCGTAGCCGGAAGATCGGTCTCGGCGTGCCAGACCATGGCGGGCGTGCGTCCCGTCGCCAGTTCAAGCGCGACGGCGGCGTCACGGTCGCAATTTGAAGCGGGAAATACGATGACGGCGGATTTCATCGGTCAGCCGACGATCTCGATCGCATAGTTCTCCATCACCGGATTGGCGAGGAGCTTCCTGCACATCTCTTCAACTTTCGCACGCGCCGCAGCCTCGCTGGATTCGCCGAGCTTCAATTCGATGACCTTGCCCTGACGCACGTCGCTCGCGCCTTCAAAGCCGAGACCGGCGAGAGCCCCCTCGATCGCCTTGCCCTGAGGGTCGAGGACGCCCGATTTGAGGGTGATTGTAATCTTGGCTTTCATCCGCGGCCTCGCCGAAAAACCGGGCTTCGCCATACGCCTTGCGCGGCTTCGCCGCAACTGGCGCAGCGGCATACGGACAAGCGATTGCGGAGCGTCAGCCGGAGGTCTAGGTTCCGCCGCCCTACGGGGGTCTTTCAACAGGAGATTGCAGAATGCGTAAGTCGCTGCGGGCCGGGCCCGCGCTTGCGGCTTGTGTCGCGCCTTTGCTCGCGGTCACGCCGGCGGTCGCGTCTGATGCGCCGCCAACGTTTACGCCGCCCGTCGGCGTCGAGTTAATGGGAGTTCCGCTGGAGTTTTTTCTTTTCGGCGCAACGCTGATCGGCGTCGCCCTGTTTCACCATCGCACTTTCACGGTCGCCTTCACAGGTCTTGCGGCCATCATCGCTTACAAGTTCTTCGTAACGGGCTTCAGCTTCGGACCCGGATTTGAGGGCCTCGTCCGCGCGCTCTGGCACGAACGGATCATTCTCTCGAACCTCTTTCTCCTGCTGCTCGGCTTCGCCGTTTTGTCCCGCCAGTTTGAACAAAGCAACGCGCCAGAGATGATCCCGAGGGTGCTGCCCGACGACTGGAAGGGCGGCCTTGTTCTCCTCGGCATGATCTTCGTCCTGTCATCCTTCCTCGACAATATCGCCGCCGCGCTCATCGGCGGGGTCGTCGCCAAGGCGATCTATGACAAGGTTCATATCGGCTTTCTCGCCGCGATCGTCGCAGCGTCGAACGCCGGCGGGTCAGGATCGGTCGTCGGCGACACCACGACGACTATGATGTGGATCGACGGCGTCAGCCCGCTCGACGTCGTGCACGCTTATGTCGCGGCCGGCGTCGGTTTCTTCATCTACGCCGTGCCGCTGTCGATCGTGCAGCAGCGATTTAGTCCCATTCAGAAACGCGCCGACACATCTCATCCGGTCGATATCGTGCGCCTGTTCGTCGTCGCGGCGATTCTGCTGTCGGCGATCGGCGCGAACGTTTACGCCAATCTGCGCGCGCCGCATCTTCTCAATCAGTATCCGGTGATCGGCCTCGGCGTCTGGACGGCGATCTTCGCGACCGCGGTCATCCGCTTTCCGGATTTCAAGGTCGTCGCCAGCGGCTTCAAGGGGACCTTGTTCCTGCTTGCGCTCGTCACATGCGCTTCGCTGATGCCTGTGGAGGCGCTGCCGCCGGCCAGCTGGCAGACGGCGCTGACGCTCGGCTTCGTCTCGTCTGTATTTGACAATATTCCGCTGACGGCGCTTGCGCTCAAACAAGGCGGCTATGATTGGGGCGTACTCGCCTATGCGGTCGGGTTCGGCGGCTCGATGATCTGGTTCGGATCGTCGGCGGGCGTCGCGCTCACCAACATGTTCCCTGAAGGAAAGTCCGTGTTCCGCTGGCTGCGCAACGGCTGGTGGGTCGCGCTCGGCTATGTCGTCGGATTCTTCGCTCTGCTGACTTTGCTCGGATGGCATCCGCACGCGCCGCACAAGGACGACGAGGCGGCTCCATCATCCCATTCCTCGATCGCGGCGCCCGTCCGTCCAGGCAGCTGAGGGCGCCGCCGCTTTTGGTTGCGCCGACCGCATCGGGCGGCTAGCGTCCGGCGCGCCCCATCCGGGGCGTGTGGGGCGTACTCAACCAAAAGCCAGAAAGAGGCAGGAATGAACCGGCTGCTGATTGGAGCCATGCTTGCAGTTCCAACTCTAGCCCTCGGGGCGTCGCCGGCGTTGGCCGCCGGTGCGGGCGCAGCCGTTTCAGGGCCGACCCTTTTCGGAATTCCGATTGATTTCTTCCTCTTCGGGGCGACGCTTCTCAGCGTCGCCTTTTTCCATCACCGCACCTTCACCGTCGCCGTCACGGGTCTCGCGGTCATCATCATCTACAAGTTTCTATTTACGGGATTTCCTCCGGGTCCAGGAATCAGCGGCCTGCTTGCTCATTTCTGGCACGAGAGAATCATCCTTTCGAACCTTTTGCTGCTGCTCCTGGGCTTCGCCGTCTTATCGAGACATTTCGAAGACAGCGGCGCCCCGGAAGTTATGCCGCGCTACCTGCCCGACAACTGGCTTGGACCAGTCGCGCTGCTTGGGATGGTCTGGGTGTGCTCCGGCTTTCTCGACAACATCGCGGCCGCGCTCATCGGCGGCGTCATCGCCAAACATGTCTTCAAGAAAGTTCACATCGGTTATCTCGCTGCAATCGTCGCCTCATCAAACGCCGGAGGCGCGGGTTCGGTCGTCGGCGACACCACGACGACGATGATGTGGATCGACGGCGTATCGCCGCTGGACGTCATCCACGCTTACGTAGCGGCGGCTGTCGCATGGATTGTGTTCGCCATACCCCTGTCGCTGAAGCAACAGGCCTATTCGCCGATCCAGAAACATGAAGAAGGCCATCACAAGATCGATTGGGGCCGGATAGGCGTCGTCGTTTTCATTCTCGTCAGCGCTGTCGGCGCAAACGCAGGCGCCAATATCTTCGCGCCAAAGCTGCTCGACGTCATTCCCGTAATCGGTCTGGCCGTTTGGTTCGCCATCCTCGGGGGCGGATTGCTGCGCAAACCGAACCTTAAGGTCGCCGCGGACAGCTTGAAGGGCTCGCTCTTCCTGCTGGCGCTCGTCACCTGCGCCTCAATGATGCCAGTTCAGACGCTGCCCCCCGCGAGCTGGCAGACGGCCTTCGGACTGGGTTTCATTTCCTCAGTTTTTGACAACATTCCCCTGACGGCGCTTGCGCTGAAGCAAGGCGGATTCGACTGGGGCGTGTTGGCGTTCGCGGTGGGCTTCGGCGGGTCGATGGTCTGGTTCGGATCGAGCGCCGGGGTCGCCGTCTCAAACCTCTATCCGGAAGCCAAATCCGTGTTCAAATGGATCGCCAGCGCATGGTGGATACCCGTCGGCTATGTGGCCGGTTTCTTCGCCATGCTGGCCGTGTTCGGCTGGCACCCGCACGACCCGCACAAGCAGACTCCGAGCGCGATCACGGCGCCGGGCGACCACTGATAGGGTCGCCCGCGTGCAGAAGGGATGTCACATGCGTTCTGGTCTATTCGCGTTGGCGGCGGCGTTCTTCGCGGGCTCCATGAATGCAGCGGCGGAAGAGGCCTCGCGCGCCGACGTCGAATCCGAAGCGCGCGCGATGTTTGAGCGGCTGATCGCGTTTCCAACCGTCGCGGGCCGCGGCGCCGTGCCGAAAATGGCGGGATATCTCGCCAGCGAGTTGATGAGCGCGGGCTTTGATCGCAGCGACATCGAGATCATGCCCCTCGGCGAGAGCGCGGCGCTTATCGTCCGCTATCGCGGCGAGCCGAGCTCGAAAAAGAAGCCCGCCCTTTTTCTCGCGCACATGGACGTCGTCGAAGCGCGCCGGGAAGACTGGGACTTTGATCCCTTCGTTCTGACCGAGAAGGACGAGGTGTTCTACGGGCGCGGCGTTGTCGACAATAAATACGGCGTTCTGACGTTGACGCAGGCCTTCATGCGTTTGAAGCGCGAAGGCTTTGTTCCCGACCGCGACCTCATTCTCGCTTTCTCGGGCGACGAAGAAACAAACATGCAGACGACGCGCATGCTTGCGGAAGAGCTTAAGGACGCCGCCTTCGCAGTAAATTCTGACGCCGGCGGCGGATACCGACCAGCGGCGGGCGCACCCGGCGCCTACGGCGTCCAGGCCGCTGAAAAAACCTATGCGACTTTCGAAATCACCGCCCTCAACGAAGGCGGTCATTCCTCGGCCCCGCGGTCGGACAACGCGATCTATGAACTTGCCGACGCGCTGAAGAAAATTGAAACGCTCAGATTTCCGGCGCGCTGGAACAGCGTCTCCCTTGCAGCCTTCGCGGCGATAGCGCCGACGCTCGACGGCGATCTCAAAGCCGCCGTCGAGCGGTTCGTCGCCAAGCCGGGCGACAGGAAGGCGCTCAAAGTGATGTCGGCCGATCCTTCAACCGATCGCGACCTGCGCACGACCTGCGTGGCGACCATGCTGCGCGGCGGCCATGCGGAAAACGCGTTGCCGCAGACAGCGACGGCGACGATCAATTGCCGCATTTTTCCAGGCGATCCCGTCGATGAAGTCCGCGCGACGCTCGCCAGGGCTGTCGCGAATGACAATCTGAAGATCGAGACGTTGGGCGAGCCGCTTGAAAGTCCTGTCAGCGACATTCCGGCAGAAGTCAGTGAGGCGATTGCAGAGGTCGTCAGAGCGCGAATGCCGGGTTCCGTCATATCGCCTTATCTTGAAGCCGGCGGCACCGACGGGCTCCATTTCCGCCGCGCCGGCGTGCCGACAGTAGGCGCTGGGCCGATCATCTCACTTGAAGGCGATGAATACAATTTCCACGGCAAGAACGAACGCTTCCCGACAGCGCGATTTTATGACGGCCTCGATCACTTCGTGATCTTCATCAAGGCGCTTTCAGGCGGCTCGGCGGTCGAAGGTCCCGCTAAAACGCGTAACTGACGAACAAGCGGAAGTCAGCGTCCGAGGCCGCTTTTGAAACGCCGAAAAGCGTGCTCGCCTCATAACGGAGATGCTTGCCGATTTTTCCCTTCACCACGGGGCCGATCTGGTGGCGCTGTTCGTCGAACGATCCGAAATCCGCGGTGGTGCCGTAGACGTTGAACATCTGCGCTCCGACTCGCAGTCCCGACTTCAATTTGTAGGTCGCTTCCTCGCGCGTTTCGATCGAAGCGCCGGGTCGGGCGCGATCGCCGAACTCACGGCCGACTAGCAAGACGCCGCGAAGCTCGACGCCGTTTTCAAGCCTGTATTGGTTGTGCCAGGCGACGCGTCCGCGCCCAGGCTTGTCCGCTTCAAGCGGGATGTTGCCGTCGAGGCGAATTGCTGAGTCCCAGCCGGACCTCCCGTCGCGCTCCTTGAACTGATAAAGCGCTTCAAGGCTTGCGAACCGCGCTTTGAGCGGTTCGGCGCCGCGCTTGCCGAAAGTGAGGAGCGCGCGGCCGCGCAGACGCTCGGTGAAGCCGTGCTGGTAATGAAAGCGATGAACGAAGCCTTCATCACCGCCGTCATTCTCCGGCGAATAGGCGAAGCGATAATCGAACAGATGTTCACCTGCCGTCACCTCGGACCCTGAGACCGCGCTGGTGCTTTGCGCCAACGCTGCTCCCGACGACACGCAAAAAACGGCGAATGAAAAAACGATTGCAGCAGCAAATTTGCGCATCGAATGCGTCCCGCACAAAGTGCGCGCGGGGCTAAGGCCGATCGTTGAACCTTTTGTGACGTTCCGATAACGAATCGATGAAGTCGCGCACGCGTTGCGCCCGAGATGCTCAGAAGGCGTATCCGGCGAATAGTCGCGGTTCAACGTCGGGCGAAGAGGCCGAGAGGCAGAAAAGTACCCCCGCGCCTCGAACCGCAGCGACTTCCCGATTCGGGCGCGGACAAAGGGTCCAGCCTGGTGGCGCTGGCGGTCGAAGTCTCCGAATGTCTTGGAGGAGATGAAATTGTTGAAAACCTGCGCGCCATTCTGCAGCGACGGACTGATGCGCAGGGCCGCCGCCGCGCGCATCTCGAACAGGAAGCCGTCCGGCGCGTTCTCGCCTATCTCCCGCCCGAAATAGACATTGCTGGGCAATTCGACATTGCCGAAACGCCAGGTGTTCAGGAGCCCCAGCCGCAGGCGCCCCGGAACGCCGTCCTCCAGCGGGATGTCGTCTTGCCGCCGGACCGCCAGGTCCCACCGCTCCGTCTGCACGAACTGAGTGAAGGCATTTGGCGACAGGCGGCGAAAAACATCGCGGCCGTCGCTGCTGCGGCGCTGTTCGATGAAGGCTATCAGCCGAAGATCGCCTGTCGGCGCGTAATTCACGTGTATGCGCTGCGAATAAATGTCAGCAGCGCCGCCATCATTGGCGCCGTAGCCCGCTCGAAATTCAACGACCGTTTCGCCTGCGTTGACGGTTGCGGAGGGTATCGACGCGGTGTTTTGCGCGAACGCCGGGGTCAGGGCAAACGCCAGTGCGATCGCAGCCACGGAGATTGCGCAACGCCGCGCCTTACTGACGATGCCGCCGTCCAGCTCCGCCGCGACCTATGACTGATAACGTAAGTCAATTTACTTTTCGTTATCGCTGACGAGCACCGGCCCCATCGCCCCATTGGCGCCGTTGTCCTTGAGGATGCCGAGCCGTTTTGCGACTTCGCGATAGGCCTCGGTGACGCCGCCGAGGTCCTTCCGGAACCGGTCCTTGTCCATGATCGCGCCGGTTTCAATATCCCATAGTCGGCAACCGTCCGGGCTGATTTCATCGGCGAGGATGAGGCGCACCATGTCGCCTTCATATTGGCGGCCGAACTCGACCTTGAAATCGACAAGCTTGATCCCGACCCCCGCGAAGAGGCCCGACAAGAAATCGTTGATGCGCAGCGCAAGCGCCATCATGTCGTCGATTTCCTGCGGCGTCGCCCAGTTGAAGGCGGTGATGTGCTCCTCGGAGACGATCGGATCGCCGAGCGCATCATTCTTGTAATAGAACTCGACGACAGAGCGCGGCAGTTGCGAGCCTTCTTCGAGCCCCAGACGCTTCACCAGCGATCCCGCCGCTACATTTCTGACGACGACTTCGAGCGGAATGATTTCAACATGGCGGATGAGCTGCTCGCGCATGTTGAGCCGGCGGATGAAATGCGTCGGCACCCCGATCCGCTCGAGGCCCTGCATGATGAATTCGGAGATGCGGTTGTTCAGGACGCCCTTGCCCTCCAGCACCGCACGTTTCTGATTGTTAAAGGCGGTCGCGTCGTCCTTGAAGTACTGGATCAGCGTGCCGGGCTCCGGACCCTCAAAGAGGATCTTGGCCTTGCCTTCGTAGACCTGTTTGCGGCGAGCCATTTTCATTAGGTCCTTCCCGGCGGGTGACGTCACGGCCTCGGCGTGCCGGGCCGTTCGGAGCGGGGCGCTATACGCGCTTCCCTCCCGCCCGAAAACCCCTACATCTAACCTGCGGCCGGCGTCTATCGCCGCAGCGCAGCAATCCTCTCAGGCCGCATTGCGGGGTCAATCGGGGACCGCTAAAACGACCTTCGTCCGGCTTGAAAAACGTAAGGAAATCAACGGCGATGGCCAATTTTGATGAGCGGAAAGATACCTTCGAGAAGAAGTTCGCCCATGACGAGGCTTTGAAGTTCAAGGCCGGCGCACGGCGGAACCGGCTGCTCGGCCAATGGGCCGCGAGCTTGATGGGCCTTTCCGGAGACAAGGCGGAGGAATACGCCAAGACGGTCATCAAGGCCGATTTCGAGGAAGCCGGCGACGAGGACGTGTTCCGGAAGATCAAGGGCGACCTTGCCGCCGCCGGCGTCGATCAGAGCGACCACCAGATCCGCCGCCATATGGACGACTTCATGGCCGAGGCGATCCGCCAGCTGAAGGAACAGGGCTGAGCCGCGCCGCCGACATCCGCATCACTGAGACAAGAAGAAGCAGGAAACTTTATGGGCCGCGTCGCAGGAAAGAAAGCCTTCATCACCGGCGGGGCGCAAGGGCTCGGCGCCTGCTTTGCGCGCATGCTGGCGGCGGAGGGGGCGAAAGTCTTCGTCACCGACGTCAACGCGGCGGGCGCTGAGAGGACCGCCGCCGAAATTGACCGCAAATATCCGGGCGCAGCGTCGTTTTGCCATCATGATGTGACGAAGCGCGAGGACTGGGAGAACGCCCTCGACATCGCGGCGCGCTTTATGGGCGGGATCAGCGTCCTCATCAACAACGCCGGCGTCGGCGGATGGGGCAATATCGAGACTGAAACCGTCGAGGGCTGGCGGCGCACGATGGAAATCGACGTCGATTCGATTTTTATCGGCACGCAAGCCGCCATGCCTTTCCTCAAAAAATCGCAGCCCGCCTCCATCATCAATATATCCTCTGTCGCGGGCATGATCGCTCACGGCGACATGATGGCCTACAACACCGCGAAGGCCGGCGTGTGGATGCTGTCGAAGTCGATCGCCATGCACTGCGCGCGCGCCGGATACGACATCCGCTCCAACTCCGTGCACCCCGTCTTCACGCGGACCCCGATCATCGATCCGCTCGTCGCGCTCGGCGGCGGCGGCAAGTCTGGGGAAGACAAGCTGACGCGGCAGATTCCGTTGCAGCGCCTCGGCGAACCCGAGGACGTCGGTTATGCGGTTCTCTATCTTGCGTCAGATGAATCGCGTTTCGTGACGGCGTCGGAGTTCAAGATCGACGGCGGCATCACCGCGCAATAGTTCAGCCCTGCGGACCGCGGCCGACCAGCACGAGGAAGATCAGCATCAGCACAATGGTGATTCCCTGCGCGAGCACGCGCAGCCGCATCAGCTTGTTTGAGTTTTCCTTGGCGAAGGTTCCGCCCTTGGCGAGCGAATAGATACCGACGCCGAGCACGATCAGCGTCGCCGCAAGGCCGAGCGGAATGAGGAAAAAAACGAATTTGTCCAACGGACGATCCTCCAGAACCATCCGAGCATACGCTCCCAGCGCCGCGATTGGCCAGCACGACGCCGCGGCTATTTGTTCCAGCCGTTCAGGATCTTGGAGTGCCACGCCGGCAGCCGAGGCTCCGGCTCGATCGGCGCGTCGGCCGCGAGGACGATTTCCGGGTCGGGCGGCAGGCTGGAGAGCGCCAGAGAATTGATCGAGGCGAGATAGCCCCTGAGATCGGCGTCGGCGGGCGCATCGACGCCGAGACCGCCTTTTTCGGGGGGCGCCTCCGCCGGCGACCTCAGCTCCGCCGCGGTGAAGTCCATGCGCACGTCATAGGTGCGCTCCGCCTGGTAGCGCAGCCAGCGCTGGGCCTCGTACCAGCGGGTCTTGTCCTCATCGTCCGTACACGTCTCAAGCTCGATGCCGCGCGCGCCCCAGCGCCGTTCCGGGCAGTGATAGGGGTCGAATGAAATGTCCCAGAGCCGGTCCTGCAAGTGCCCGAGATTGAGCCGCACGCGGCTGTCGTCCGAACGCCAGTAGGTGAAGGTGCAAGCTTCCTTCTCCTCGACATAGGCGTCCCAGAGGTCGCGCGCGAGATCATCGCCCTCATAATGGACGGACTTCGTGTCGCCCGCCGCGATGAGATCGAAGAACTCCTTCATCGTGCGCTTCAACTCGATGAACGACACCTTGAGGCGCGCGTCGCGCGAGGGCGTCGAATATCCTTCCCAGGGACCGTAGGTGCCGTAAATGTTCGGCGGCAGCCTTTCAGGATGCTTCTGTTTCGGAAAGCCGGCCGACACCGCGCGCTCGACTGCGACCTTGCGGTCGCGCGCCGCGCCGCACAGCGTCTGCATGCCGTTCCTCAGCTCCGCGACGGGATCGTAGCGAAAACCGGGGGCCGCGAGCTTCCGTCGCACGAAATCGTAATAATCGACGGTGCGGTCGCCGACGACGAAATCGCCGTAACGCCAGTCGCCGGCCGGGTTCGGGCGATTGCCGATGAACTGCTCCATTGAATAGTGAGGTATTTCACTATTCTTGGCGCCGCGGATGCGTCCGCCGACGTAATGACCGTCAGCCATGCGGCGCGCGCCTTCAAGCCGGATCGGGCGCCAGGCCTTGAGCCCCGCGCCGAGGTCCGGCTTCGAGCGGAGAAAGTTCGGCCCGTAGGTCGTGCGCGTCACCGACCGGTCAGGATGCGAGGCGATCACGAGCACGCGGCCGTCATCGAGAATGTCGTAAACGAGCCCCACATGACCGTAGATGTCGTAGGCGACGACGCCCGGCTTCACCGCATCGCGGTTGACGGCGACCGGATAGAAATCGTCATGCAGCGCGCCGTCGCCGTTGTCGGGATGCGTCCTGAACATCGCGGTCGAGACTTCGCCGCCTATCCGGCTGATCCAGCCCCCGGCGGAAATCGGCCGCTCGCCGATGGCGTCGCGGCGGCCGGCGACAAGATTGCCGTTCGACGAATAGCGCAGGTCCTCGCGCGCGCCGTCAAAGGTGCGCATTGCGTGCTGGTAGGAGAACGGCAGCCCGTTTTTCCACGCGAAATAGGCGCGCAGCACATAGACCATGTCGGCGCAGTCGCCCGTGAACTCCGGATCGTTCGGGCTGAAATAGGGGTTGCCGGAGATCGCGAGGCAGGATTCGAGCGTCGTGCAGGTCGATCGGCCGATCGTCTGCACGAACTTCGCGTAAGCGTTCTCGTCCGCCTCCGACCACTCGGTCTTGACGACGCGCCACTGATCGCCGCCGTTGACGGCCGGCGGCAGCTCGGCTGCGGCCGGTTGCAACAAAGCTAGCGCCGCCAGACTGACGGTCGCGGCGGCGGCCTGGCGCATACCCCTACGAACCATAGACCTGAGGGTAACCGGGGGCCGATTGACTCGCTAGGGCCCGGAAGGTCGAGACCCGAGGGAAGCCGAGAAGGCGTTGCATCGGCGCCGCGGTCCCCGGAGGCGAAATTCTACGCAGAATTTTCCGCGCGACGCCCTGAGACGGCGGAATTTGGCGCCTTTTCGTATTGAGCTCTCCCTGAACGTCTGAGCCTTTCCGCGGGGTCCAGCCTGAAACTACGTATTTTGGGGTGGAGAAAATGCGCAGATTCTTGGAGGCGTCCGCCCCCTCCACCGTCCGTCATCCCGGGGCCGCGCGAAGCGCGGAACCCGGGATCCATGGCGCCGCACGCGGTGAAAGGTGGACCCCGGGTTCGTCGCTTCGCGACGCCCCGGGGTGAC
>CAZOEB010000064.1:0-18124 GCA_964578685.1 uncultured Caulobacterales bacterium | reverse complement strand
GCACGACTACAAGGTCATCTTCGTCGGCGACGCTTCCATGAGCCCCTATGAGATCACCGTCCCCGGCGGGTCGGTCGAATATTTCAACGAGGAGCCGGGCGCCGTCTGGATGGAGCGTGTCACGCGCGTTTACCCGAGCGCCGTATGGCTCAATCCGCTGCCGAAGAAGCAGTGGGAATATTCCGGCTCGGTGCGGATGATCCGTGACTTGATGGAAAACCGGATGTACCCGCTGACGCTCGAAGGCCTCGACGCCGCGATGACGGAACTCAGACGTTAAGCCCGCCGGTTGTCATAGGCGGCGGCGAGCCGTTTCTCGATCTCGGACACCGGGTGATTGACGAGATCGATGTCGGTTTCAAACACGATCTTCGACCGCACCCTCGGCGTGAAGGCCTCACGGAGCGCGCCGAGCGTCGATGGCGGCGCTGCGACCGCCAGCCGGTCGAAGGCCCCCGCCGCCGCCGCCTTGTCGAGGGCGGCCGCAAACTTCGCGGCGAAGCGATCTTCCGCCAGCTGATGAAAATCTGTCGCCGCGAAGGCGGACTTGCGAACGCCGCCGGCGCGCCCGTCATTCATGCGCCCTGCGCGGTCAGCCCCTTGCGCGCGCGACGGCGGGTTGTCGATTTCCTCAACGCTGATGACGGCGAGATCCGGACGCAGCATGCTGCCGAGATTTTCGAACAACAACGCCTTGCGGCCGTCGGCGACAGCGACCCAGATTTGGGGCATCAGACGAACTCCCGGATTGTCGATCCAGACCGGTTCGCGCCGAAGTACCCTGTCAGGCGGCGCGGCCGATCAGTTCGCCGGCATAGTCGGCGGCGGTCGCCGCGAGGTCAACGATCGATTTCAGCGCCGCTGCGCGCTCTTCTGGCGTCGCATCGGTCACCTTCTCCGCGCGCTCGGCGGCGTCCCCAAGCGCCCAGGCGCCGACGCCGCGCGCTGCGCCCTTCAGCGTGTGGGCGGCGAGATGCCACCCTTCAGAATCCATCGACGGATTCATTTCGCCGGCGAGCGTTTCTACCTGTTCCCGAAAAATACCGAGCACTTCCGCGAGCAACGCCGCGTCGCCGAAGACGTATCGGTTCAGGTGGTCGAGATCGATCGGCGCGCTCATAGTTTTTTTCCCGGCGGATGTCGGGACCATAGGCGCGAAAGTCTTAGCGAGCGTTAAGGCTCAGCGCTGCGGCGTCTCGGGAACGCGCGCCGGATCGGCCGCCGGTTCTTCCGCCGGGACGGCTACGGCGCTGGTCGGCGCGGCTTCGGGCGCAGCATTCTCCGGTTCGGTCGGCGCAGGGTCGACCGGAATTTCGGGCGGCGCCGACGCCGCTTCTTCGGGGGTGATTTCAGGCACTTCAGGCTCCGCCCCTTCTACAATGTCGACCGGCGTATCGAGCGTATCGACGGCAGGCTCTTCAACCACAACGTCAGAGGCAGGATCGGCTTCGATTGCAGCGCCCACAGCCTCTTCGACCGGGCCCGCGGGGGCTGCGTCGCCGGGCTTGGCGCCCGTAAGGCGAATCAGGCCGAAGATGACGGCGAGCGCCACCAGAATGATCAACAGGATTCTCAGCATAGTCCCCTCGACTGCGACTTTCGGCTGCCGGTTGCCGTGTTTCCTATCCCTCATAACGGAATCGACGCCGGCTCGGCAACCGCGCGGCCTTAATTCCCCTTAACTTCGCTTGCCGCCGCGCGGGCGCCGCCGGTATCCAAGGGCCTGAGACCTCAGGAGTTCAGCGCCATGGCGGACGACGCCCTGTTCATCGGCAAGGGAGAGAGCCCGCAGCACCTGTCGCTGAAATACGCCAATCGGCACGGCCTCATCGCGGGAGCGACGGGCACCGGCAAGACGGTCACGCTGCAAATTCTCGCCGAGGGCTTCTCGCGGGCCGGCGTTCCGGTCTTCGCCGCCGACGTCAAAGGCGACCTTTCGGGGATCGCCGCACCCGGCGACATGAAGGACTTCCTGGTCGCACGCGCGCAGAAAATCGGCCTTGAAGGCTACGCGCCCGAAGCCTCGCCCGTCGTTCTCTGGGACCTCTTCGGCGAGAAGGGCCATCCTATCCGCGCAACCGTATCCGAGATGGGGCCCCTGCTGCTGGCGCGCCTCCTAGACCTCAATGAAACGCAGGAGGGCGTCCTCACCCTCGCCTTCCGCGTCGCCGACGATGAGGGCCTCGCGCTGCTTGACCTCAAGGACTTGCGCGCGCTGCTCATCGACATCGGCGAGCGCGCCGAGGAGTTGACGTTGAAATACGGCAACGTCGCGAAAACGACGGTCGGCTCGATTCAACGCCGCCTGCTGACGCTTGAAGAGCAGGGCGGAGAAAATTTCTTCGGCGAACCGGCGCTCGATCTCAACGACTTCATTCATGTCGATCGCGACGGGCGCGGCGTCGTCAATATTCTCGCCGCCGACCGGCTTATGCAATCCCCGAAGCTCTACGCGACATTCCTGTTGTGGATGCTGTCGGAGCTCTTTGAGGAGCTGCCGGAGATCGGCGATCCCGAAAAGCCGAAGCTCGTCTTCTTCTTCGACGAAGCGCACCTGCTCTTCACCGACGCCCCGAGGGCGCTCCTTGAAAAGATCGAGCAGGTCGTGCGCCTCATCCGCTCCAAAGGCGTCGGCGTTTTTTTCGTCACGCAGAACCCGCAGGACATTCCCGACCGGGTGTCGAGCCAGCTTGGCGCGCGCATCCAGCATGCGCTGCGCGCCTTCACGCCGAAGGAACAGAAAGTCATCAAGACGGCGTCGGAGATGTTTCGTCCGAACCCCGCCTTTTCAACGCTTGAGGCGATCACCGATCTCGGCGTCGGTGAGGCGCTCGTTTCGACGCTGCAGGCCAAGGGGGCCCCGTCGATGGTCGACCGCACGCTCATCCGCCCGCCTTCCTCGCGCCTCGGTCCGCTGACCGAGGAAGAGCGGCGCGAGATTCTTCGCCGGTCGGCGCTCGGCAAACGCTATGACAAGCCGGTCGATCGCGAGTCCGCTTACGAGATTCTCGAAGAGCGCGCGGAACGGCTCGCAAGACAGGAAAAGCGCGACGCGGAAAAGGGCGGAAAGGCGAAGCCAACCCCGCGTCGGTCCAGCCGCCAATCGGTCGGCGAGGCGGCGGTGAAATCCGCCGTGCGCACATTCTCGAATATGCTGGTTCGCGAACTGGGTCGCGGCCTGTTCGGAAGCATCAAGCGGCGGCGATAGGCCGGAGCGTTTCGGCGGGTTAATAAATTGTCACGGACGCGGTGGAGACTTCCGTAAGAAGTCGTTCTTCACTCTCGAACGGCAGGAAGCGGAGCCGCTCATGTCAGTTCGCACCCTTGGCGCAATCGCGTCCGCATTGGCCCTCGCCGCGTGCTCGGGCGGCGGCGGCGGTCCCAATCCTCCGCCTGCGAACGGAGCTCCTGTCTTCTCCTCCGCTGCCTCTGTCTCCGTGCCGGAGAACACTGCGACGGTCTTCTATACGGCGGCCGCCGTCGATCCCGAGGGAGCGGTTGTTTCCTATTCGTTGTCGGGCGGCGCTGACCAGGCGCAATTTTCGCTTTCGGGCGCCGGCGCCCTCAGTTTCGTCGCGCCGCCGAATTTCGAGAGTCCAGCGGACGCAAACGCCGACAATGTCTACGAAGTGACGATCCGCGCCAGCGACGGATCAGCCGCTTCGACGCTCCCCTTGCGGGTCACCGTCACCGACGCGGCCGAACCTTTCCGCGTGCGCCGCGTCGCTTCAGGGCTCAGCCAGCCGCTTTTCCTCCTTGGGCGCGGCGACGGGTCGGACAGGGTCTTCATCGTTGAAAAGGCCGGGCAGGTCGAAATCCTCAATCTCGCGACCGGCCTCCTCAACCCAACGCCGTTCCTCGACATCACATCTTCGATCAACGCCAGCGGCGAACAGGGGCTGCTCGGCATGGCGCTCGCGCCGGACTTTGCGACCAGCGGCGTCTTTTATGTGCATCTCAATAATCTCGCCGGCGACACGGAGATTCGCCGTTATCGCACGCAAACGGCTAATCCCGACCTCGCCGATAATTCGACCGCCGACATCATTCTCACCGCCGACCAGCCCGCGGCGACCAACCACAAGGGAGGATGGATCGGTTTCGGGCCGGGCGATCTTCTCTACATCGCGCTCGGCGACGGCGGCGGCTCAAATGACCCGTTCGGCAACGGCCAGAACCGCAACACCCTTCTCGGGGCGATCCTGCGCATCGATCCGTCCTCGGACGGATTTCCGAGCGACCCTTTAAGGGATTATGCGATCCCGTCGTCCAATCCCTTCGCCGCCGGCGGCGGCGCGCCGGAGATTCTGGCCTTCGGCCTGCGCAATCCGTTCCGGGCGAGCTTCGACCCGACGACCGGAAACCTTTTTATCGGCGACGTCGGGCAAGGTGCGATTGAAGAGATCGACCTCATCCGGCCTACCGATTCCGGGCTCAATTTCGGCTGGCCGATCCTTGAGGGCACGCGGGTCAACCAGGCCGGATCGACCGCCGGTTTGACGCCGCCGATCGCGGAATATGCGCACGGCGCAGGCCCCCGCGAAGGAAATTCCGTCACCGGCGGCTATGTCTATCGCGGGCCGGTTGACGCGTTGCGGGGGCAATATGTGTTCGCCGACTTCGTCAGCGCCAATGTCTGGTCGTTCGCGGCGTCCTCGGCTGTGCAGGGCGCGACAATCGCATCATCGGCTTTCGCCGTTCAGACAGCGGCTTTCGCTCCCGACATCGGCACGCTCAACAACATCGCGAGCTTCGGCGAGGACGATGCAGGCAACCTCTACGTCGTCGGGATCGACGGCGAGATTTTCCGGCTGGAACTGCTGTAGTCAATTTCTAATCGCCGTCTCGAAGGCTTCCTCCGTCACCGGATAGCCGAGATCGTCAGGAAGCTTCAGATACATCGCCCCGTCGCGCGCAATCGTGTCGGGGATGACGGCGCGGATCGGACGGCGCCGTGCGAAGTCGATGACCTCTTGCGTCGATCGCGACACGCCGAGAAGTTCCAGGTTGCGCGCCGTCGGGAAGATGATTTTGCGCGTGCCCGCCGCCCGCGCCGCGACTGCGGCGGCGGGGGTGATCCACAGCGCTTCCGTCGCCTCGTCGCCGTCCTCCATGATTTCCTGACCCTTGGGAAAGGGCGCGACGAAGAACAAGGTGTCAAAGCGGCGGTGCAGCCCAGGCGGCGCGATCCAATGGGCGAAAAGCGTCAGGAGATCGGCCGCGAGGGTGAGGCCATGACGGCGCACAAGCGTCAGGAACAGCGTATCGTCGCGCTCGACATTGGCGCGCCACGGCCCCAGGGCCGCCGCCTCATCGGCGCCGAGCAGCGCGCCGCCCGGACCCCGCGCGAGGAGGACCCCCGCCTCCTCAAAGGCCTCGCGAACGGCGGCGACCTGCGCGGCGGCGATCACAGGATCGCGCGCGAGGCCGGTCGCATGCTCCGCCCACTGAGGATCTGCGTCGCCGGGATCGACCCGGCCGCCCGGAAAGACCAGCGCGCCGCCCGCAAAGGAAGAGCGCGCGGCGCGGGCGATCATCAAGACCTCGAATTGCGGCTCGTCGCGCAGGAGGATCACCGTCGCCGCGGGGATGGGCGCATCATCGGTCATGGGAAGGTCTTCCTCTCGGCTGTCGGCGGGCGGCCGTAGCGGGCGCCCGTGATGGTGATCGCGAGGAAGCCGCCGAGCGCCGCCGCAGGCGCAGAGGCGATCATCATCCACAACGGGTGCGGGAAAGCGCTGAAATTGCTTATGGCGAAAAGCAACATGGTCGCTGCAACGACCCACGCCGCCGGCGCCCAGCGCTTTCCAAGCAGCGAGGTGGTGATCCCGCCGACAAACGCACCCAGAAACCACGCAAAAACGACCAACGCTTTCGCGCCGAAGGGACGGGCGGCGACATCGGCGGCGCTCGTCGGATCAAAGGCCGCCGGGACGGGGAAGAAGCCGACCGTCAAGCGGCCGACGATGAAAATCGCCGCTACACCGACTATGACGCCGGCAAGGACGCCCAAAATCGATCTCAACATCGCATCAGGTCCGCTTCTCCGACGCGCTCTCCCGCGCGCCGGCGAGCATCAATAGGGCGGCGAGAATGACGACGCCAGCGACAAGCCATCGCAGCGCATCCAGCGGCATCTCCTTGACCACCAGCGCGGCCAGCAGAACCGCCGGTATCCCGCCGATTGCAAAGCCGAGCGCGAGCCTTGAATCGAAGCGGCCCCGCGCGATGAACTGGAGGCTCGACGCCGGCATCAGGAAGGCGCAGGCGCCCATCATGATGGGAAACGCGCCGCGCGGGTCCATGCCGAGAAGGCTCAGCGAAATCAGAGAGGGCGCATAGAGCCCGACGCCGAGCGACATCAGCGCGCCGAACAAGAAATGGAGCGCGACAGCGGCGGCAAAATACGGCCCTTCAAGCGACAGCGCCGCGCCGCCGCCCGGCGTCAGGCCGAGATTACGGGCGATAAATAGCCCCGCCGCTGCGATCAGGGCGAGCCCCATGCCGATCCTGATCGCCCGTACGGGAAGGCGCGATACGACGCGCGCGCCGATGAGGGCGCCGGCGACAGCGCTCGCGATGCAGGCGATGAGCAGCGCCACGCTGACTTTGACGATAGCGATGAAGATGAGAGCCTGCGCAATCGTCGGCAGCGCGTGACCGACATTGAGCGTGCCGGGAATATCCTCATCGGCGCCGAGCTTCAGAAACTTCACCGCCGCCGTCGTCGGCGCGAAAGAACCGATGCCGAGCGGGTCGAAGAAATTCGCGACGGCGCCGACGATAAGCGCGGGCCCAGTTGTCCGCGCTTTGTCGCCCGTCGCCCGAAGATGTGCGAACCAGCGCGCGACGAGCATCAGCGCCGCGGCGCAAAGCGCCGCCTGAATGACAAAGACGATCATGGCCGAGGCATCTATCGGACCTGCGCTTCTTTCGCTGCAATCCACGCCTCGACATGCGCTGTCAGTGCGGCGAGCGGCACGGCGCCGTTTTCAAGAACCTTCGCGTGAAACTCCTGAATATCGAAGCGGGGCCCCAGTCGGCGCAGCGCTTCGTCCCGCAGCCGCATGATCTCAAGGCCGCCGGTGTCATAAGCGGTGAGCTGGCCGGGCAGCGCAGCGACGCGGTCGAGCATGATCTCGGCGCTCTCTTCGGTGAAGCGGCCCGATTCAATAACGAACGCCTTCACCTGGTCGTTGGTCCAGCCGTAGGCGTGAAGGCCGGGATCGGCGACCATGCCGCGCGCAGGCCAGGCGCGCCGCGACACCGCGCCGTAACCAGTTGCGTAAAGCCCCGCCTCCTCCGCCAGCATCTCCGCATAGCGCGCCCAGCCCTCGATAAAGGCCGTCGATCCGAGAAGGCGCGTGACCGGGTGCAGCCCCTCGATCGACGCCGCGCTTGCGATTTGCAGATGATGGCCGGGCCAGCCCTCATGCACGGCGACGATCTCGGCTTCGCCGCGCGTCTGCTCGCCCCAGTTGTCGGTTGCGATCCGGTAGGTCGCCGGGCCTTCCGTCGCCGGCTTTGGTTCGTAGCGGGAGGATTGGCCGGTGCCCTTCAGGTTCGCTGGGAACGGCTCGACCACCAACTCCTGCCCGGGCAGGGCCGCAAACATCGGCGCGATCTTTTGTTTCGTCACCGGGATGAGCGCTCGCGTCCAGTCGACCAGTTCCTGTTCCGATGAGAACCGATTCTCGCGCACGGCCTTAAGGCGGCTCAGGATTTCCGCAAAGTCTTCCGACCCCGTCAGGACCGCGCCGCGTTCAATGACGGCGCGCCGGTTCGCTTCCACCGTCTCCTCGCCGCGCGTGAAGGTCTTTTCCGCGCCGATCGCGGCGGTGTGATAGCTGCGTAAGAGCGCTTCGTAGCAGGCCGCGCCGTTCGGCGTCGCTGCGATGGAAAGGTCGTCGCGCGCCTCAGGCAGATATTCATCACGGATGAAATTGCGATAGCCGACGATCGCGGGCATGATTTCTTGCACAGCGAGCGCTTCAATCGCGTTCGAAAATTTTTCGTCGCCCTCAACGCGGGTCGCAAAGGAAAGATAAGGCAAGGCGTCGGGTCCCGCTGCAACGATCCGGTCGAGTTGCGTGATGACGCGCGCAACGACGCGCTTCGGCGACGAGTAACCGGCGGCGAGACCTGCGCGAAGGTTCGCTTCCTCCTGCGCGAGAAAAGCGGGCAGCCGTCGCCAGCGCGCCAGCGCCTTCGCCCGATCGACCGTCGTTGCGACGGGCTGGCTGTCAGCGACCTGCATGAAAGCGTTCTGCCAGCCGGACATATGATTGACGTTGGCGAGATGCGTCTGACAGATGCGCAGGCCCTGCGACGCGGCGAACGCCTCCTTCAGCGTCCAGTAGGCGACCCAATCCGCGCGCGCTTGGAGCGCCGCCGGATCAATCTCCATCAGTTCGGCGCCGAGTCGGTCTTCCGCCGCGCGAAACCGCGCGAGCGCGCGTGGGGAGTTGTCCTCCATCGCGGCGTCGTCGGCATCGATGACGTCGCCGGCCCCGGCATAGACGACCGAGAAGGGCGAAAGTTGCAGCAGCGCTTCCATATAAGCGTCGGCGATCATGCGCACTTCCTCGCCAGCCGTCGGCGGCGGCTCTTTGGAGGGACCGCTGCAGCCGCTCACTGTTAAGGCGGCCGCCGAGATCGCCAGGATCGCCGCAAACGTCACCTTCCCCATCGTGCCCTCACTGTTTTAAGGTGAACGGCGTGAAGTCCGTCTCCCTGTCAAAGACGTCGACGCCCTCCGCCCGCTTCATCATCGCTACGATGCGCGATGTGACCGGCACCAGCAAAGCTTCCCACGCCACCTGCAACACGTAATTCGTCGCCGCAACGGTCAGGATCAGTTCCGGTTTCCATACGCCCCAGAAGGCGACCGGATAAAAGATCAGCTTGTCGATCCCCTGTCCCGCCGCGGTCGAGGCGATCATCCGCAACCAGAGATTTTTCCCGTCCGACGCGACCTTCATGCGCGCCAGCACATAGGCGTTGACGAACTCGCCCGCCCAGATCGCAAGGCAGGAGGCGGCGACGATGCGCGGAGCCTGCGCGAAATTGAGCGCGAAGGCGTCCTGCCGCGTGATGCCGCCGACATCGGTGTTCCAGTCCGGCGCGGGCGGTATCCAGGTGACGAACGCCGCCATGCCGGCCGCAAACGCCGCCGCAGTGACGCTCGCCCAGAAGACGCGCCGCGCTCGCGCATAGCCATAGACTTCGGTCAGCACGTCGCCGGCGATGTAGGAGAAAGGAAAGAACAAAACGCCTGCGCCGAAGGAGACGCCTGCGACCTCTGCGACTTTGCCCGCGCCGATGAGGTTCGAGCAGACAAGGACGACGCAGGACGCCGCCATCATGAATTCGAAATAGCGGAAGCGATGCGCGGAAAGCGCCTCGGCCCGGGTCAGCTTTTCAAGAGTCATTCCGCGGCCTCACCCGTCCAGCCCGGCCCCCGCACGACGCGGCCGGCCTTGGCGCCGGTATGCGCGCCGTCCGCCACTGTCGGAACGCCGTTGACGAAGACATGCTCGACGCCCGTGCTGAGCTGGTGCGGCTTGTCATAGCTCGCCTTGTCGGCGATCGCCGCGGGATCGAACACCACGATATCGGCGTACCAGCCTTCCCTGATCCGCCCGCGGTCTTTGATCCGCAGGCTGTCTGCCGACAGGCTGGTCAACCGGCGGATCGCTTCTTCCAGCGGAATCACCTTTTCGTCGCGCACATATTTGCCGAGCAGGCGCGCAAACGTCCCATAAGCGCGCGGGTGCGCATTCGACTTCAGAAACACTCCTTCCGGCGAATAGGCGCCTTCATCGGAGCCGAACATCAGATGCGGCCACGCGATGTTGCGGCGGATGTTTTCTTCCGACATCAGGAAAAAGGCGGCGTCGATGCGGCTGTCGTCCTCGATGATAAGGTCGATGATGGTGTCTTCGGCGCTCTTGCCGCGCACCTTCGCGACTTCGGCCAGCGTCTTGCCGGTCAGGGGTTTCAGCGCCTCGCTCTTGAAGCCGATGAGCAGAACGTTCCCCGCGCCGCCCGCAAGCTGCATCAGATTCTCCCAACCCTCGGCGGGAGCCCGCATTTCCCTGATGACACGCTTGCGGATCTTCGGATCCTTGAGGCGCGCGACCCAGGCGTCGTGCCCGCCTTCCTGCACCCAGGGCGGCATGGTCGCGTAAAGGCCGGTCGCGCCCGCCGTATAGGTGTAGATATTAGCGGTGATGTCGACGCCGTCGCCCCTCGCCGCGTCCAGCTTTGCAAGGCCGGCGGCGCTTTTCTCCCAGTTCGCCCGGCCCGCCGGTTTCAGGTGATAGATCTGCGCGTGCGTGTCGGCGGCGCGCGCGATGGCGATCGTCTCGTCGATCGCTTCGAGATAACGGTCGCCTTCCGAGCGCATATGCGCAATGTAGCCCCCGCCGAATTCCGCCGCCGCCTTCGTCAGCGCGATCAGCTCATCCGTCTTGGCGTAGAACGCCGGCGCGTAGATCAGCGAAGCGCCGACGCCGAGCGCGCCTTCGCGCATCGCCGCACGCACGAGGTCCTGCATGCGCGCAAGTTCCGCCTCGCTCGGCGAGCGGTCCGCATAGCCGAGCTCGTGAATGCGCACCGTCGTCGCGCCGACATAGGAGGCGACGTTTGGCGAGACGCCCTTCGATTCAAGATGATCGAGATACTCGCCAAGCGTCGTCCACGCGATGTCGTATTTGATGTCGCCTTGCTGCTTGACGCTCTCGGCCTTCATCGCGTCGTTGAGGGGACCCATCGACCACCCCTCGCCGAACACTTCGAGCGTCACGCCCTGCACAAGGTCGCTCTCCGCGCGCCCGTCTTCGATCAGCGTTTCGGTCGCCCAGCTGAGAACATTGATGAACCCCGGCGAGACCGCCTTGCCGCGCGCATCGACTTCCCTCGCGGCATTGGTCCCGGAAAGATCGCCGACTTTCGCGATGCGGTCGCCCGCAATCGCGACGTCGGCGACAAAGCCCGCCGCGCCGGTTCCGTCATAGACGATCCCGCCACGGATGATCGTGTCATAGGACGGACTGCTCGCGCAGGCCGCGAGCGCCGCAAAGGCGGAAAAAAGAACGGCGGCGCGTTTGACCATCTAGGGGACCCCTGTCTAAGCTTTGAGCCTAATGCGGTTCGCGGGCGCGCGTCAGTCCTTCGGGCGCCGGTCGGTCAGCGCCTTAATGACGCCGCGCAGCGTCCGCACCTCCCCTTCGGTCAGGCCGGCGCGGGTCAGCGCCGCGCGGATTTTGCGCTGCTGGATCGGCCGCTTTTCTTCTGGAAAGAAATATTTCTGCCGATCAAGCTCCTCGAACAGGTGATCGATCAGGCCGTCGAACTGCGCTTTTGTCGCAGGCGGCGCCGTGTCGAGGTCGGAGGGCGGCGGCGCGCAGCCCGCCGCCTTCGCCCATTCATAGGCGAAAACGCACGCCGCTTGGGCAAGGTTCAGAGAGGCAAAAGCCGGATTGACAGGGATCGAGACGATCGCGTCCGCACGCGCGACATCTTCATTCGACAGGCCGGCGCGTTCGGCGCCCAACATCAGCGCGCAAACCTCGCCGCGCAGGGTGCGCGCGTGCATCTCGCGCGCGGCTTCTTCAGGCGTCATAACCGGCGTCAGCGATTCGCGCGGGCGCGCGGTCATGGCGGCGACAAACTGCGCCCCGGCGAGCGCTTCGGCCGTCGCCCTTGAAAGCTTCGCGCCCTCGACGACGCGCGCGGCGCCCGACGCCATGGCGATCGCCTTTTCGTTCGGCCAGCCGTCGCGCGGCGCGACAAGGCGCAGATCGGTGAGGCCGAAATTCAGCATCACGCGGGCGACAGCGCCGATATTCTCGCCGAGCTGCGGCTCCACGAGCACGATGGCCGGCGCTGGCCGGTCGACATGCGCGTCACGCCCGGGCCGCAGTTTTGGATTGACCGCCATGCGTCCGTCAGCAGCCCTTCGCCCAAGTCCCGTGAAAACCCGCGGGCACGCGATGCGGCAGCTGCACGCGTGCTATCGGCGGTCCGGCGAAATTGCGGGCGTCGAGAACGCGCGCCTCCGAACGGCCGCGGCTGTCGGTGGTGAAGGTGACGACGTAGCCGTCGTCCTCAGCCGCCCAACCATCGCGCGGCGCGAAGGCGGGCTCGGAGCCGTAAACGCCGCGCTCGAAATCGTGCTGCTCGTAGCGGCCTTTTGATAAATCGTATTTTCTGAGCGCCGAGTAGCGCTGCAAAACGTGGTCGTCCATCACGACATGATAGCTCCAACGCGACTTTCGCCCCGTGTAGTCGAGATTGACCACCGGGAACTCGGAGAGCGCGTCGTCAATCTGCGTCTCGGTCCCTTTCCCCGTCTTCATGTTCATGCGCCAGACGAACGGCTGCGCGCGCAGCGCCAGCACCGTCACCATCGGCGCGTAGGGGCCGTAAGCGGCGGGATCAGGCGCAAAGCCGTTAGGAACCATCTTGCAGGCCGCCATGACGACCTCGTCGCCTTCCTCCCACGCGTTGATGACGTGGTAGATGTAGCAGGTCGGAAATTCGAACCATTTGATGTCGCCGCCTTTTCTTGGCGCGACGCCGAAGCGCGTCGGCTGGTTCGCGACATGGATCTGCCACATCCGGTTACGGATGGCGCTGTCGGAAAAAATCACAGGGAGGTCATGGAGAATGACATAATTCACCGTAAGCCCCATATCGTGCGGGAGGCGCGGCCCGGGGAGATCGACCTCCTGAAACTGCGTCAGGCGCCCGTCCGCCGACACCGTGCCGAAAGACATTTTCGCCTCATAAAGCGCATAATCGAAGAATACGAACTCGCCGGTCACCGGATCGACTTTCGAATGCGCGGAGACGTTTTTCGGCAGTTTCCCGCCGAAGGTCTCGGTACGGACCGTCTCCAGCGTGTCGAGATCGAGCGCGACCGGCTGTCCCGAAATGTACCAGAGCGCGAGCAGGCGCCCGTTATGGACGACGATGTCGGTGTTGGCGGTGTCCCTGTAGACCGTCGGGCGCCCCGCAACGTCGCGCGAGCGCTCGAATATGCCGGGCATCGCTTCGGCGCCCTTCGCCTCGGCGAGGAAATCTGCGGTGCGCACATAACGGTTTGCGTAGCGGGCGCGCCCGTCCTCGAACCAGACGCCGTGCACCATCCCCTCGCCGTCGAACCAGTGATGCATGCCTTGCGGCGGCGATTTCGGGTTCGGCCCGTTGCGGAAATAGGCGCCGTTGAGGTCGCGCGGAATCTCGCCGATGACGGGCAGGTCGCGCGCCGTCACTTCCTTGGCGGCAGGAGCGAAAAGGCCCTGCACATAGGGGTTCCAACGGTTGAGGGCGGCTTCGGCCATTGCAGTCTCCTTGCCGAATGAGACTACAGTGGCGACGGCCCATCGCAAACGACCCGGAGCAGCCCTTGGCGCGTCAGTCTGAGAGTTTCATCTGCCAGTCCTGCGGGGCCGTTTACGGCAAATGGCAGGGGCGCTGCGATGCGTGCGGGGAATGGAACACGCTCGCGGCGGAGGCAGTCGAGGCCGGGCCGCCCGGGAGCGCAAAATCGTCGAAGGGTAAGGCGCTGGAGCTCGCCTCGCTGAAGGGCGGCGGAGAGTTCGAGCCACGGCTCCTCTCCGGCAATGCGGAGTTCGATCGCGCCTGCGGCGGCGGTCTCGTGCCGGGCTCGGCGCTCCTCATCGGCGGCGATCCGGGCGTCGGCAAATCGACGCTGCTCCTGCAGATCGCCGCGGGCCTTGCGCAGGGCGGCGCTAAGGTCGCCTACATCTCCGGCGAAGAAGCGACGGCGCAGATACGCCTGCGCGCACAGCGCCTCGGCCTTGGCGATGCGCCGGTCGGCCTCGCGGCGGCGACGGCGCTACGCGACATTCTCGCGACGCTGAAAGCGGAACGGCCGGATGTCGTCATAATCGATTCCATCCAGACGCTGTGGTCGGACACACTGCCCGCCGCGCCCGGCACGGTGACGCAGGTCAGGGCCTGCGCGCAGGAACTCATCCGTCACGCGAAGGGTTCGGGCTCCGTCGTGCTGCTCGTCGGGCACGTCACGAAGGACGGCCAGATCGCGGGCCCGCGCGTCGTCGAGCACATGGTCGATGCGGTCCTCTATTTCGAGAGCGAACAGGGACGCGCGTTCCGATTGCTGCGCGCGGTGAAGAACCGCTTCGGCGCCGCACATGAGATCGGCGTCTTTGAGATGACGGGCGCAGGGCTTCGCGAAGTCGCCAACCCGTCCGAGCTTTTTCTCTCCGAACCCGGCGAACCGGCGCCTGGCGCCGCCGTATTCGCGGGCGTTGAAGGCACAAGGCCGGTGCTCGTTGAAATTCAGGCGCTCGTCTCGCCGACGACCTTCGCCGCGCCGCGCCGGGCCGTCGTCGGCTGGGACAGCGCGCGGCTGTCGATGCTGCTCGCGGTTCTCGACGCCCGCTGCGGGCTCGATTTCGGCCGGCACGATGTCTTCCTCAATGTCGCCGGCGGCCTGCGAATCATCGAACCAGCCGCCGACCTTGCGGCGGCGGCGGCGCTTGTTTCGTCGCTCGTTGACCGGGCGCTTCCGAAGCACTTCGTATTTTTTGGAGAGGTCGCCCTGTCTGGCGCGGTCAGGCCTGTGACGCAGGCCGACGCCCGCCTCAATGAGGCCCGAAAGCTCGGGTTCAAAGGGGCTGTGGGGCCCGCAGGGGCCGCCGATTCGTCGCTTCAGATCGTTAACGCCGAAACGCTTGGCGACCTCCTCGACTGGGTGCGGCGGCTGGAGCCCTGAAGGAGTGTTGAGCGGGCGCCCCATCGCGGCTATCAGGGCTCGCGGGAGAGAGGCGCGCCGGGCAAGGTCTTGAGGGCCGGGTCCAGCAGTACAGCGTAGGCAGGGCATGACCGTCTTTGACGTGCTTCTCTTGGGCGTCCTCGGCATTTCGGTCGCCTTCGCCGCGGCGCGCGGCGCCGTCCGTGAACTGACGACCCTTGCCGTGCTCGGCCTTGCAGCGCTCGCCGCGTGGCTCGGCGCGAAACCGGCGCTCGCGTTTTTCGGCTCAAACGGCGTTTTCCAGACAATCGCCGCAGCGGGCGTCATCGGCCTTCTTGCTTTTGGGGGTCTTTATTTCGTTGCGCACAAGGCGCTCTTGCGCCTGAAGCTCAACAAGAAAATGAAACGCGCGGACCGCATCGGCGGCGGCGTCTTCGGCCTCGTGCGCGCGCTCGCGCTGATCGGCCTCGGCTTCCTTGGGTACGGCTATTATCTCGACGAACCGAACCAGCCCGACTCGGTCAGAAACGCCCTGCTGCGCCCGCTGGCTGCGGCGTCCGCCTCCTTCTTTGAACAGTTTGCGCCGTCGGAGCGCGCGTTGCGGAAGGAGAAAGACGCCGCGAACGTCAAGCCCGCCGACGCAGCGAAGGAAGGCGACGCCAACGTCGATCGCACGGGGCTGAAGGAAATCGTTGCGACCGTCACGACGACCGACGCCGCGAACGGGCGACGCAATTCCGACACGATCGCTGACATTCTCAACGAGGAGCCTGAGGCCGATGGCTCACCAGAGCGCAACTGATTTCGCAGAGCGCGCGGCGCGACGCCTTACGAGGCTCGGCCGCCGCTATCGCCGGCAGGCCGAGGCGGCGCGCCAAATAGCGCCGCGTGCGCTTAATGAGGAATGCGGCGTCTTCGGGATCATCGGCACGCCGGACGCAGCCGCTCTCACCGCGCTCGGCCTTCACGCGCTCCAGCACCGCGGACAGGAGGCGGCCGGCATCGCGAGTTATGACGGCGCCGCTTTCCGGACAGAACGCCATCTCGGCCTCGTCTCCGACAATTTCTCGGACGCGAGCGTCCTTGCCCGCCTCAAGGGCGTCGCCGCCATCGGCCACACGCGTTATTCCACGCAAGGCGAGACCGTCCTCAAAAACGTGCAGCCGCTCTACGCCGACCTTGACCGCAACGGCATCGCGATCGCGCATAACGGCAACCTCACGAATGCGCGCAAGCTGCGCGCCGAGCTTGTGCAGCGCGGGTGCATCTTCCAGTCGACGTCGGACTCCGAACTCTTTCTCCATCTCACGGCGCGCTCGCACCATCTCCTGATGGTCGATAAAGTCATCGATGCGCTAAAGCAGGTCG
The DNA here is from genome assembly GCA_964578685.1 of uncultured Caulobacterales bacterium. GTDB lineage: Bacteria > Pseudomonadota > Alphaproteobacteria > Caulobacterales > Parvularculaceae > Amphiplicatus. The sequence continues at coordinate 2,007 of CAZOEB010000064.1, read as the reverse complement.
AGGGCGCCTATGCGCTGGCGATCCTGACGAAAGACGGGCTGATCGGCGCGCGCGATCCCGTCGGCATCCGTCCGCTCATCCTCGGCGATCTCAACGGCGCGCCGATCCTCGCTTCGGAAACCTGCGCGCTCGACCTCATCGGCGCGAGATTCGTGCGCGACATCCGGCCCGGCGAAGTCGTCATCTGCCGCGAGAGCGGCGAAGTCGAAAGCCGCCAGGCGTTCCCGCAGACGACGCCGGCGCGTCCCTGCATCTTTGAACTGATCTATTTCGCGCGTCCGAACTCGGTCGTCGACGGCAAGAGCGTCTATCAACTCCGGAAAAGCCTCGGCGCGCGCCTCGCCGTCGAAGCGCCGGCGAAGGCCGACATGGTCGCGCCGATACCCGATTCAGGCGTTCCGGCGGCGATCGGCTACGCGCAGGCGTCCGGTCTTCCCTATGAAATGGCGCTCATCCGCAGCCACTTCGTCGGGCGCACCTTCATCGAGCCGGAACAGCGCATCCGCGAGGCCGGCGTCGCGCGCAAGCATTCGCCCAATCGCGGGGCGATCGAAGGAAAGCGCATCATCCTCATCGACGATTCTATCGTGCGAGGAACGACGTCGCGAAAGATCGTCCAGATGCTCAGGAACGCCGGCGCACGTGAAGTTCATATGCGGGTCGCATGCCCGCCCATTCTTTACCCGGATTTCTACGGCATCGACACGCCCTCGCGCGAGGAACTGATCGCCGCACAGATGTCGGTCGATGAGATCCGCGCAGAGATCGGCGTCGACAGCCTCGCGTTCCTGTCGCTCGACGGGCTTTATGAGGCCTTCGGCAAAGGACCGCGCGACAAGGCCGCTCCCGCCTTCACGGACCACTGCTTCACCGGCGATTACCCGACGCGCCTCACCGACCTCGGCGAGACGCAGAGGAGCGCGATGATCGAACAATTGTCGCTGCTCGCGGAGACGAGCTAGCCGTCGCTACGCCGCCGGAATCGAATAGGTTCCCGTCGCTTGCGCGACCGGTTCGTCTTCGCCGTCCGAAAAGATCGTGACGTCGCCGACGGCGAGTCGCTTGCCCAGCTTGAGCAGACGGCACTCGGCGATCAGGTCGGCCGGCGGCGGCTTGCGCAGAAAATTGATCGACATGTTGGTCGTCACCGCCAGCGCCTTCGGCCCGACGCTGGCGAGCACGGCGGCGTAAAGCGCCGTATCGGCGAGCATGAACATGGTCGGCCCCGACACCGTGCCTCCGGGGCGCAGCGAGCGCTCCCCCGTCTTCATCCGCAGCCGGACCTTGCGATGCTCGGCGAGCTCAATCGTCACGCCGGCACGGTCCCAGCGCGGGAATCCCGCCAACATGAAGGCGTTCAGTTCGTCGGCGGTCATAATAGGTCGCCTCATAGGAATTCGATAGCCGAGCCTTGAGGCCGGCGAAAGCAAAAGCGACGGCGCGGCGCCCTTGGCAAGGCCCGTCCGATAAGCCAAATCTCGTTCCATGACGCCGAAGGAAAAAGCCCGGGAAGACTTCAAGCGCGCGCTGGTGCAGACGACGCGCGCGCTCTCCGCAACGCCGGAGGTCGAGGTTTCGTTCGGGGGCGAACATGCGAGCGTCACAGGACGAAGCGCGAAGATTCCCCTGCCCGCCCGCAACATCGATCGCGATGCTGCGATGGTCGCGCGCGGCGAGGCCGACGGCGCGGCCCTTCGGCTCGCGCATCACGACGCCGCCGCTTCTCAGCGCGCGATGCCGAGAGGCGCCGAGGCGCAGGCCGTCTTTCGCGCCCTCGAGACCGCCCGCATCGAAGCGATCGGCGCGCAGGCGCTCAAAGGCGTCGGCGACAACCTCGCCGCCGCGCTCGACAAGTCGATCGCAGACCGGCGTCTTGACCGTCTTGATGCGACCGCCATGGCGCCGATCGCCGACGTCGCCGCCTTGCTTCTTCGCCAGCGTCTCACCGGGCGGCCGCATCCGCCGGCGGCGGCGGCGATGATGGCGGCGCACAGCGACGAGGTCGAG
>CAZOEB010000063.1:0-18369 GCA_964578685.1 uncultured Caulobacterales bacterium | reverse complement strand
CCGGATCGGCTTCGCCGTCCGGGGTGACGGAGGTGGAGGGGGCGGACGCCTCCAAAAATCTGCGCATTTTCCGCCAGCCAAAATTCGTAGTTTCGGGCTGGACCCCGCGGAAAGGCTCAGACGTTCAGGGAGAGCTCAATACGAAAAGGCGCCAAATTCGGCCGCCTCAGGGCGCCTGGCGCGGCTTGATCCGCGGCGCATCGGCGGTCCCCGGCGCCGCCGGCGCGGGCGGGGGACCCGTCAGCATGCCGAGCGTATCGACGGCGTCGTCGCCGATCGTTTCGATCTGCGCAGCGCCGATTTGCCGGCCCTCGCGATAATCGTAGATGAGGATTTCGCGTCCCGCCGGGCTCTCGATGCTGAGCGCGACGCGATCTCCGTCGAGAGCGATCGAGGCGATGCGCGCGTCTTCGCCAAGCGCAATGGCGCCGCGAGCCTCGTTTGTCGCCGAGGCGAAAATCGGGCGCGCCGCACGCGGTGCGGCGGGCTGCGCAAGCCTGTCGACCGCGGGCGCCGCCGCGGGCTGCGGCGTCTCCGGTTTTCCGAAAAGCGCAATGGCGGCGAGCACGATGGCGAGAAACGCCGCCGTCATGGCGATCACGCCTGCAATCATCGACGCGGCCGGCGCGCGCGCGGCGCCGCCCTGCGCAACGTCCGGCGCAGCCGCGCGGGGTTTCATGCCCGCGACTTCTTCCTGCGTCTCGGTGAGAAGGCGCTGCGCCCGCCGCCGCAGACGTTCGACGCTGGCCGTCGCCGCGTCAGGCGGGACCATGATGAAGTTCGGTTCAGGCGCAGGGTGCGATGCGGACATTTGACAGGCCTCGTTCGCCATGGGACGCCCCCGACGATGACCGACGACGAATCCTCGCCGGCGCATGCGCGCCTCACCCTGACGGTTAACGCCGATCATGCCGGCACAAGGCTTGACAAATGGTTGTCGGAAGCCGCCGAGGGACTGACCCGTACACGGATCAAAGCGCTGATCGAGGCGGGCGCGCTGACGCGCGGCGGCACGCCGTTCGCCGACGGTTCATGGAGAGTGAGGGCCGGCGAGATCTATGGTCTCGACGTGCCGCCGCCGGCGCCCGCAGAGCCTGCGCCGGAAGCGATCCCGCTCGATGTGCGCTTTGAGGACGCCGACATCATCGTCGTCAACAAGCCGGCGGGCATGGTCGTCCATCCGGGGGCCGGCAACTGGACGGGCACGCTCGTCAACGCGCTGATCGCCCATTGCGGCGCGAGCCTTTCAGGCGTCGGCGGCGTCGCGCGTCCCGGCATCGTCCACCGCCTCGACAAGGACACTTCCGGGCTTCTCGTCGTCGCCAAGCACGACGGCGCGCACCAGGCCCTTTCCGCCGCATTCTCCGTACACGCCATAGAGCGCATCTATGCGGCGATCGCGCTCGGATGCCCGCGCCCCGCCGTCGGCGTGATCGATGCGCCGCTTGCGCGTGCTGCAGACCGGATCAAGATGGCGGTCGTTGATGAGGAAAGCGGCCGGCCCGACATGCGCCGCGCGGTCACCCGTTACCGCGCCGTCGAGATCTACGGCCGCGGCCGGGCGAAGCTCGCCGGCGACGCGCTGGCGAGCCTCCTCGACTGCACGCTGGAAACCGGGCGCACGCACCAGATCCGCGTGCATCTCGCCTCGATCGGCCATCCGCTGATCGGCGACCCCGTCTATGGCCGCGGGCCCGGCCTTTCAGGCCTCAAGCCCGGCGAGGCCGCTGCCGACCGGGCGATCGCCGCGGTCGCGGGCTTCCGCCGCCAGGCGCTCCACGCAAGGGTGCTCGGCTTTGAACACCCGGTGACCGGTGAGATGCTGCGATTCGAGGCTGAGCCGCCGGAGGATTTCAAAATTTTGCGAGCCGCGCTCGCCTCCCTCTAGGCTGGAAGCTTTCAGCGATCATCATAACTATATGATGTTAAAAGGTTTTCTAGAAATCGGGCAGGCCGCTTTTCCGCGAAACAGGTTTGCTTACGCCCGTTGCAGGAATGGCCCGCTTGCGCTGCGGTTGCGTAAAGTCTCTGTTGAATTCGTGAAGAAGTCCCATATCGCGGTGTTGGAGAGAGCCCCGGCCGCCGCGGGCCGGAGAGGGAGTCTGACAGTCCGTCATGGCTAGAGATTTGGTCGCCGCGCCCGCGTTGACGCCGGAAGGGAGCCTGTCGCGGTACCTCGCCGAGATCCGCCGCTTCCCGATGCTGGAAAAGGATGAGGAGTACATGCTCGCGAAGCGCTTCGCTGAGCATCAAGACCCCGACGCCGCGCATCGGCTCGTCACCAGCCACCTGCGCCTCGTCGCCAAGATCGCCATGGGCTATCGCGGCTACGGCCTGCCGATCGGGGAAGTGATCTCTGAAGGCAATGTCGGCCTCATGCAGGCGGTCAAGCGCTTCGACCCCGACAAGGGATTCCGCCTTGCGACTTACGCCATGTGGTGGATCAAGGCCTCCATCCAGGAATACATTCTGCGCTCCTGGAGCCTCGTGAAGATCGGCACCACGGCCGCGCAGAAAAAACTCTTCTTCAATCTTCGGAAGATCAAGGGCCAGATCGACGCCATCGACGACGGCGATCTGAAACCCGATCAGGTGAAGCTGATCGCCGACAAGCTCGGCGTCGAGCAGACCGAAGTCGTCGAGATGAACCGGCGAATGAGCGGCGGCGAGGCCTCGCTCAACGCGCCGCTCGGCAATGGCGAAGACACCGGCGGGGAATGGCAGGACTGGCTTGTCGATGAAAACGCGGTCAACGCCGAACAGAAGCTCGCGAAGGAAGGCGAATTCGATCTGCGACTGTCGCTTCTTGAACGCGCGATGGAGACGCTCAACGAACGCGAGCGCCACATCATCGCAGAGCGTCGCCTGAAAGACGAGCCTGCGACGCTTGAAGACCTCAGCAAGGAATTCGGCGTCAGCCGCGAGCGCGTACGCCAGATCGAAGCGCGCGCCTTCGAGAAGCTGCAGCAGGCGATGAAGCGGCTGAACCGTGAAGCTCACGCCGAAACGCTTGACGCCTAAGGCGTCGCCGGAAACAGCGCTTCGACGGCGCGTCCGTCTTCCTTGTAGACGACGCCGCCCTTCATGACGAAATCGACGCGCTGAAGAATGTTGATGTGCTCGAGAACGTCGCCCTTGACCGCGATGATGTCGGCCTTCTTGCCGGCGGCGACGGCGCCGAAATCCTTTTCAACGCCCATCATCACCGCCGGCCAATAGGTCGCGGCGCGAATGACCTCCATCGCCGGCATGCCCATGACGCGGTTCAAGACGTCCATCTCGTTCCACGTCGACTGGCAATGAAACTTCGTCGGAATGCCGCTGTCGGTGCCGACAAGAATGACGACGCCAGCCTCCCTCAGCTGGTCGATCTTGCGTTTCAGCGTCGGCTTTCGAATTGAATTGAGGCGCGAATAGGAAAGCTCGCCCGGGCGCGCGATCGACTGCGCGATGTCGGCGATGGTGTCGGGTTTGAGGCCGCGCTTCCAACAGTCCGTATCAAGAGCTTCGGGATTGTCGACGAGCCGGTCCCACTTCCAAAGGCCTTCGACCGTCGGCGTCCAGAAGAGCGGTCCGCCGGCGGTGCGCCCGAGCGCGGTCCGCTCCTTCAAAAGGCGCATCACGTCTTCCGGATATTCCGGCGCGGCGGTCAGCCCCGTATGCTCGAAATTGTCGACGCCGATCTCAAGTCCGATGCGAATTTCATTCGGCTTGTGGGCGTGCGCGACGACCTTCATGCCGAGGCGGTGGGCTTCCTCGACGATCGCGCGCGCGACCGGCTTCGGCATGTCGTCCTGGTCGATCAGTTTGACGATCGTCATGCCGGCGGCGTGAAGCTGGCGCACGCGCCGGCGCCCTTCATCCGCCGACGTCACCGCCCAGCGGTAATTGCTTTCCCACGGTTCGACCGCCGCCTGCAGGAACGGCCCTGACATGTACAGGCGCGGCCCCGGAATCGCGCCGCTATTGATCCGTGAAAGGAGCGATTGCGATTCGGCGAGCGGCGCGCCGAGATCGCGCGCCGAGGTCACGCCGGCGAGCAGGAGCTGCGCCGCGCTCGCCGGCATGATCTCCGAACCGAAGCGGTCTTTGTAGGTCTTCTGCCAGTGCGGATAATCGGCGTGCCCGGTCAGCTGAAGGTGCGCGTGATTCTCCCAAAGACCGGGGAGGACGTCCATGCCCTCGGTCGAGATGACCCGGTAGCCCTCCGGCGGCGTCAGCGTTTCGACCGTTCCGACTTTGAGGATCGTGTCGCCGTCGATGAGAATGACGCTGTCTGCGATCGGCCGATGGCCGAAACCGTCGATCAGGCGCCCGCCGACCAGCGCAATCCGCTCCGCCGCCGCGGTCGTGATGAACATCGCGGCGATCGCCGCGCCGACGAAGAGATCTTGAGCACGCATATTTGAAGCCCCGCTCGCCAATGGCCCATCTTGCGCGAAAAGCCGGCGATCGTTCAATGCGGCGGCGCAATCTTTGTCCGCAACTTTCGGGCGGCGTTCCGTCCATTCTCGCGTATGATGCGACGCGCTCAGGAGAGACAGCCATGACCGGAACGCCCGCCTCCAAAGAAAAAGTCGATCGCTTCCGCGCGATGCACAAGAAGGGGGCGGCGTTCCTCATGCCGAATTTCTGGGATGCGGGATCGGCGCGCATACTCGAAGGGCTCGGCTATGCGGCGCTCGCAACGACAAGCGCGGGCTTTGCGCTGTCAAGGGGCCGGCCCGATTACGGCGTCACGCGCGACGAGGCGATCGCGCATGCGGCCGAAACTTGCGCGGTCGTGAAGGTTCCGGTGTCCGCCGATCTCGAGAACGGATTCGGACCGACGCCGGAGGATTGCGCCGAGACGATCCGGCGCGCGGCCATGACCGGGCTTTGCGGCGGTTCCATCGAGGATTCGACCGGCGAGCGTGCGAATCCGATCGTGGAGAAGTCGCGCGCCGTCGAGCGCGTCGCGGCGGCGGTGGAAGCCGCGCGTAAGGCGCCGCAGGGCTTTGTGCTGACCGCGCGCGCCGAAGCGTTTCTTTACGGCGACGCGAGCCTTGCCGACGTCATCGCTCGTCTGCAAGCTTACGAGGCTGCGGGCGCCGACGTCTTGTTCGCTCCGGGTTTACCGGACCTCGACGCGGTGGAAGCGGTGTGCGCGTCGGTGTCTCGGCCGGTGAACGTGCTGGTCTACGGGGCGCTGGCGCGGCATTCTGCAGCTGACTTCGCCGCTGCGGGCGTCGCGCGCCTCTCGCTAGGGTCGACGTTGCCGTCGGAAGCTTACGCGCTTCTCGCCGAGCAGGCGTCGGCGCTGAAGGCGAGCGGCAAGTTCGATATGTTTGGAACAAGACGCGCAGGGCAGGCGACGGTGCGCGCCGTCATCGGCGATTGAATCAGGAGATCAGCGCTTGGGCTGCGGCTTCAGCCCGGCGCGAATTTTCAACTTTCCAGCGTCCGCCTTTTCTTTGACGGTCGCGGCGGTCGACTTGTCGTCGTCGCTGGTCTTTGGCTTCGACGCGAACATTGACGCGGCTGCGACCGCACGAATTGCTATTCCGGACGGCGACCTCACTGCTTGAGACATGGCGTTTCTCCCGGGGCCCGCGCGTCCTTACGTGGGGCGTCGCGTTAGACGGGAATATAGGTGCGCCGGTCGCCGCCGCAAAGTAGTCGCGCTCGCATGATGTCGATACGTGGTGTGCATCGCAGCATGTCAAAGCCGGATGACATATTCCTTGCGCGTCGTCTCGACGACTTCCCAAGCGCCCTTGAAACCCGGCCGGATGATCATGCTGTCGCCCGCTGAGAAGCGCCGCGGCGGGGCGCCGTCTTCCGTCACGATCGAGACGCCGGAAAGGATCCTGCAATATTCCCATTCGGCGTAGTCGACGCGCCAAATCCCCGGCGTTCCTTCCCAGACGCCTGCGAAGAGGTCGCCCCGCTGCGCATCGATCTCCCAAGTCCGAAAGCGCGGTTCGCCGGAAATGATGCGATCGGGCGCCGGCGCGCTCTCCTCGGGAACGACGCCTTCGATGGAAAAGTCTAGAACCAGTTTCCCGGTCATGCGCGCGGCCGCTCCCCGCACTCATCGGACGCGATTGCAGACGGCGCCCGCTCATATCGTGATGGTCTCGACATCGTCAGAGCGCCATGACGTCCCTGACCGCAATAGCGATCAGGGCGAAAGTGCCGAGCGCGAACAGCGCAAAACGGACAGCGACGATCCTGAGGACGATCTGCGCAAACGAATGCGCGATGCGCAGCGCGACATAAGACCAGGCGAGCATGACGCTGATCCCATCCGCCGCGCCGGCGAGATGGGTGTAGAAGACGAGCGCGTAAAAAATCGTCGGTTGCTCATGCAGATGGTTGTAATTGTCGGCGACGACGCGCGCCGATGTCGGCAAGACCGACAGCGAGCCGGGATGAATCGCCGATTGCGGGTCGATTTTCGCCTTCTGCATCGCTGGGATGCGCGTCGCATACATCCAGGCCCAGACCAGAAGCGTCCAGCAGATGAGGGCGAGGGCGGGAGTGAGAATGCTGCTTTCCATCATTCATTCTTCTTTCTTCGGCGCAGCGGGCGCGCGATACCGTCTGGCTTCACCGACATCGAACCACGCGCCTTGCGTCTCACCATGGTTCGTTTCGCGATCATAGGCGCGCTGCCGTTTTTCGTTCGCTTTCATGACTGCGCCGGCGACGTCCTTGATCGCCTTTTCAAGCGCCGGGCAGTCCGCCTGCGGCGGCGTCGCTTCAATCGACTTTGCGATCTCGACGCCGGCGCTGCGAGAGATGTCGGCGTGACCGCGTTCATGTATTTCGAGCCGACTGAGGAAGTGATCCCAGTAGGCGTTGAGCCGAGCGCTCGCCTTTTCCCGGCCCTCCCATAAAGGATAGGTGTAAGTCGTCTCGACGACGACCTCTGCCGTGTCGACCGCGCAACCCAACGGCGTATTTTCGTATTGGTAGCTCCAGCTCACGCTGGAATCCGCCTGCGCGAAATAGCGTCGCCCGAGGTCTAAAACTCCCGTCGGTCCCTTCGCCTGCATTTCACGGAGCAGCGCCTCAGGGCTGTCGCCGCGCACACTATAGAACTCAACGCGTTCCGAGACGTCGATCTCCTGCGCCGACGCGGCGCCCGTGAGCGACGCCGCCGCAAGCAAGAAAGCCGGTCTCCGCAGCGCCCCCACAATTCTCACGCTGCGTTCGAGTGTTTCTTGAACTCGATCCGTGCGATCGCACGGCAATGGACTTCGTCCGGACCATCGGCGAGGCGGAGCGTCCGAAGCGAGGCGTAAGCTCGGGCGAGGCCGAAATCCGACGTCACGCCGGCGCCGCCATGGGCCTGAATGGCGTCATCGATGATGCGCAGCGCCATTCGCGGCGCGGCGACCTTGATCATCGCGATTTCCGCCTGCGCGGCCTTGTTGCCCACGGTGTCCATCATCCACGCCGCCTTGAGCGTCAGCAGCCTCGACATCTCGATGTCGATCCGCGCTTCGGCGACGCGCTGCTCCCAGATCGAATGCTTGTAGATGGGCTTGCCGAAAGCCTCGCGCGTCAGGATGCGCTTGACGAGCTTCTCGAGCGCAACCTCCGCCGCGCCGATCGTGCGCATGCAGTGGTGAATGCGGCCCGGTCCAAGGCGGCCCTGCGCGATCTCGAAGCCGCGCCCTTCGCCGAGCAGCATATTGTCCTTCGGCACGCGGACGTTGTCGAGCTGCACTTCCATATGGCCGTGCGGAGCGTCGTCATAACCGAAGACCGGCAAATGGCGAAGGATCTTGACGCCTTTGGCGTTCGCCGGGACGAGGATCATCGACTGCTGGAGGTGTTTCTCCGCGGTCTTGTCGGTCTTTCCCATGACGATGAAGATCTTGCAGCGCGGATCGCCGGCGCCGCTTGACCACCATTTGCGCCCGTTGATGATGTAATCATCGCCGTCGGGGCGAATGTCAGTCTCGATGTTCGTGGCGTCGGAGGAGGCGACCTGCGGCTCGGTCATCAAGAAGGCGGAGCGGATCTTGCCGTCAAGAAGCGGCGCCAACCATTCTTCCTGCTGCGCCGGCGTGCCGTATTTCATCAGCACTTCCATATTGCCGGTATCGGGCGCGGCGCAGTTGAAAACCTCGGGCGCGATATGGCAGCGGCCGGTCAGTTCTGCGATCGGGGCGTAGTCCGCGTTCGAAAGTCCGGGGCCGAATTTCGGGTTCGTGTGGAATAAGTTCCAGAGCCCTTCGGCCTTCGCCTTCGCCTTCAGCTCTTCAATGATCGGGGGCACTCTCCAGCGCCCTTCGCCCGGCCCAAAAGCCTGATGCTGACGCTCGTAGACTTCGTCGCCCTCATAGACATGCTTCTCCATGAATGCGGAGACACGCGCGAGATACTCCTTGCAGCGGGCGGAATAAGCGAAATCCATGTCTGACTCCCTTGATTGATTCCATGATACCCCGCGCCGCTTCCGGGAAAAGAGCGATGGGCAGCCGCAACCGCGAGCGCCGGCGATCGGGGCCGGAGGCGCAGCTGGAATCGACTTCGTGGGACGTTTGTCCTAGTCGTAGCCCCGGTTTTTCCGGGAGATCCGATGACGAAGCCTTTTGCATCTTCAGCGGACCTCGCAGCGAAGCGTGAAACGCTCGAAACGCTCGGTCGCGGCGTCTACGCTCTGACGGCGGAAGGCGATCCCAATGTCGGCGCGATCGAGGGCGAGGATTTTCTTGTCGCAATCGAGGCGAGGGCGACGCCGGCCGCCGCGCGCGACTGGCTTTCCCAACTGCGCAAGCTCACGGACAAGCCGGTGCGTTATCTCGTCCTGACCCATTATCACGCGGTGCGAACCCTCGGCGCGTCCGCATTCGAAGCGCGAGAGATCATCGCCCATGACCATACGCGAAAGCTGATCGACGAACGCGGCAAGGAAGACTGGGCTTCGGAATTCGGCCGGATGCCGCGGCTTTTCAAGGAGCCGGAAGGCGTTCCCGGCCTTACCCATCCGACGCTCACTTTCACGCAAAAGATGACGATCCCGCTCGGCGGAAGCCGCGGCGATCTTGAGCTTCATTTTTGTGGGCGCGGCCATACGGCCGGCGACATTGTCGCGTGGCTGCCGAAAGAGCGGATCATGTTCGCCGGCGATCTCGTGGAATCGGAAGCCGCGCTTTACACCGGCGACGCATTTCACATGGATTGGTCGACGCAGACGCTTGACCGGGTCGCTGGGTTCGATGCGGAAACGATCGTCGGCGGGCGCGGCCGCGTGACGAGGTCGCGCGCCGATTCGCAGGCGGCCATCGAGCAGACGCGGCACTTCCTGAACGAGATGCGCCGAACCGTTAAAGAGGCGCATGAGCGCGGCGGATCGCTGAAAGACGCCTTTGACGCCGCGCACAAAGCGCTGGCGCCCCGCTACGGCCGCTGGCCGATCTTCGAGCACTGCATGCCTTTCAACGTGCAGCGCCTCTGGGATGAGTATGAGGGCGTCGACTGGCCGCGCATCTGGACCGCAGCGCGGGACCGTGCGGTGTGGGACGCGTTGCAAGGCTGATGACGGCGCCAAGAACGATCAACGGCGTTCCCGTCTGGCGCACGATGCGGCGGACGCCTGCGCCGGGGATCGCCAGCGACCATGCGCCGATCGTCATTGTCGGCGCCGGTCCCGTAGGACTGGCGCTTGCGCTCGATCTCGGCCGGCGCGGAAACAAGGTCATCGTCGTCACAGCTTTCGAGTTCATCGCGCGCGGGTCGAAGGCGATATGCTTCTCCAAACGCTCGCTTGAGATCTTCGACCGGCTCGGCGTCGGCGCGCGCGTGCGTGACAAGGGCGTGCGCTGGGAGAAGGGAAAGGTCTTCTGGAAAGACCTTCCCGAGCCGATTTACGAGTTCGATTTGCTCCCCGTGAAGGCGCAAAAGAACCCCGCCTTCGTCAACATCCAGCAATACTATGTCGAAGAATACCTGATCGAGACGATCGCCGAACATCCCTCTATCGAGATTCGATGGGGCCATCGTGTCACCGGCGTTCGCCAATCGGAACACGCTGTGTTCCTCAGCGTGTCGACGCAAGAGGGCGACTACGACATCAGCGCCGACTTCGTCGCGGCCTGCGACGGCGTGCGCTCGACGATCCGCAAGGCTATGGATCTCGACTTCGTGGGGCGCGTCTTCGAGGACAATTTCCTGATCGCCGACGTGCGCCTCGCCGCGGAGCGCCCCGCCGAGCGGCATTTTCACTTCGACCCGCCATGGCCAGGCTGGTCGAGCCTTGTGCACAAGCAGCCGGACGGCGTCTGGCGGCTTGATTTCCAGCTCGGCTGGGACATCGACAGGGAAGCGGCGATACGGCCCGAGAACGTTGACCCCTTCGTCAGAGGAATGCTCGGACCCGGCGTCGACTATGACTACGAATGGCTCTCCGTCTACACGTTTCAGTGCCGGCGCATGGCGCGTTTCCTCCATAGCCGCGTGATCTTCCTCGGCGACGCGGCGCAGGTTGTCTCGCCCTTCGGCGCGCGCGGCTGCAATGGCGGCCTACAGCAGGCGGATAATCTGGGGTGGAAGCTCGATCGCGTTCTGTCGGGGCGTGCGCCGGTCTCCCTCCTTGAGAGCTATGATCTGGAGGCGGGCATGATCGCCGACGAAAACATAAAGAACTCGTCACGGTCGACCGATTTCATGACGCCCAAAACGAAGACGGCGGCGATCTTCCGCAATGCGGTTCTCGACCTGTCGCGCCGCTACGCTTTCGCGCGGCCGTTCGTCAACTCAGGGCGGTTGTCGGCTCCTGTCCCCTATCGCAATTCTCCGCTTTCTTCCGACAACGAAGGTTTCAGCGCCGGCCCTCAGCCGGGAATGGTCGCGCCCGACGCGCCTGTGACCGCGCGTTCGGGCGAGCCTTGGCTGCTGTCCCATCTCGGCGACGATTTCGTCTTGTTGCTCTTCGGGACAGCGGCGGAGCAATTCATGCGTCTTGAGGATCGCTTCAAGGGCGAAGCGCGCATTGTTTCGGTAGCCGGCGCTGGCGCGGACCTCGTCGATGCGGAGGCGCTTGCGGCCGCGCGCTATGGGGCCGGCGACGGCGCCGTCTATCTCATCCGTCCTGACCAGCATGTTGCGGCGCGGTGGAAGGACCCGTCGCCGGAAATGATCGCCGCCGCCCTTTCTCGCGCCGCCGGCGCTGCTCAATGAGGAACGGTCCGATGCCCGTCACCACCGCGCCGAACCTCTCCGCCCCCGACGACATTTATGAAGCGATCATCCGCCTGCATGACGGCCTCACGGACGAGGAAAGCGCGGCCGCCAACGCGCGCCTGATCCTTATTCTCGCCAACCATATCGGCGAGGCCGACGTGATCCGCGAGGCGGTTGCGCTGGCCCGCAACAGCCTCAATCCCTGACCGATGCTTGCGTCGAAAGCGCAGAATCGGCGGTGCGGGGCCGCCCCGCCCTTGACCAATCATGTTAACCAGCGTTCACTCCGTCGCGTGTGAGGCATGGGTCGCCGGACGGCCTTTTTCGAGGCGCGCCGGCGGGTGGGTTGGGGCTTATCAAATGAGCTTGTTCTTGGCAGGCGGCGGCGCAGCGCTTTTCGCAGCGGGCGCGGCCGTTGGAACTTTTGTGACGCTTGCAGCCGCCAAGCGAAAATTCGCGGCGATCACCGAGGCGGCCGAAACCGCAAACGCGATCATCGCGGCCGAATCCGAACACGCGATCAAGGACCTCACCGATGCGCACGCCCGCGCCGACGCGATGATCAGTGCGATCGAGACCGCAAAGATTTCTACGGCCAAAGCGGAAGAAAGCGTCGCCGGGCTGATCCACAAGATCAATGTCAGCCGCGAAAAACTTGACAAGGCGGCGAAGCTTTCCTGGTTCGAACGCAACGAGGCTGCAGACGAAGCGCGGGCCGCCAAACGTGCGGCGAAAGCCGACAAGGGGAATTCTGTTTTCATACCGCCGCTTGAGAACTGAAGGCGGCGCCGACCGGCGAAATTGTTTTTGCGCGGTGAGCGTGCGCAGGAGCGCGCCAATATCGCTCGATCGCTCTGTCGGGATTTAAGTCAAAATCAGACAGGCGCGATACTGTCCGGAAAGCGGGAAAAAAGATCGCTGATCGTCCAATCCCAGTGCGGTATTCGCGACAAAATGCGAGATGATCCGCCGGTTTCCATGTTTGCGGTCGCCTGTTTGGGGTGTAGTGCGGCGCGTCACGACTTTCGCGCGCAGATTTTGCACCGTGAAAAACAGAGCAAGAAAATATCGAACATTTTTATTCGGGCAGAAATCGATAAAACCTGACTTTACATGGCACGAGCGCACCCATAGCGTCGAAGACCTGTCGAGGGCTCGGGGGAGGCTCCGCCCCTCATCGCAGCGTAACCAGGAGACCAAGCATGCTTAAGACGAAGCATCGCGTGAGCCTGCTCGCGGCCGGCGCATTCGCCGTCACCGCTTCCAGCGCCTCAGCGACGACTATGTTGCAACTGAGCTTTGAAGACCTTGTCGCCGACGCCTCTGTCGTGGTTGTCGGCGAGGCCGTTTCTTCGCGCGTAATCGACAGCCCGACAGACGGCCTTATGACGGTCACCACCTTTCGTGTGACCGACGACGTCTTGGGCTCCGCCGACTCGACGGTGGACGTCGTAACCCAAGGCGGCATCTTCCGTTCGGGCAAGTTTCTGCTGCGTGAATCGACGGCGAACACGCCGCTCTTTCCGATCGGTTCGGAGCATATGCTCTTTCTGGACGGCGGGCCGTCGCAAGGCCTCGCTGTTGTCGGCGTGAGCCAAGGCGCGGCGGCCGTCTTCCAGGGCAAGCGCGGCCCGTCGGTCGCGCTGCCTGGCGGCGAAGGCGCTGAAACGGTGGGTCAGGCCATGAAGCGCGTGCGCGCGGCTGCGGCCAAATCCCGCCTGCGTGACACCGCCGAATGAGCTTGAGAAATCATAACCAGTTTGAATCGGAGTCTTCCATGAAACGCATCCTAATGTGCGCCAGCGCGCTCGCGATCGCCGCGACGCAGGCATATGCCGGGGGCCGTCTCGACACGTTCAAGTTTACGGGCGAGTCGAACTTTATCCCCGGCTTTGAAGACGTCGAAATCGTCGGCATCTTCTGGGACGACCGCTGCACGAATGTCAGCTACACCGTCGACGACATCCCGGCGATCGGTCTCGGCGGAACGCTTATCCCGGCTTCCGTCTGGGGGCCTGTAATGCAAACGGCGCTCGAGTCCTGGAACAACATACCGACGTCGTATATCGAGATGAACGTCGTCGGCGATCCTGTAACGCTCGGCAATGGCGTGCGCCGGTTCGATTTCATAAACGAACTGACGTTTGAAACGCCGGTCGGCTCCGGGTTCCTCGCCTCCTCGCCGTCGATTTCGTTGCAAGCCGATGCGACGTTTGTCGCCGGCGACGATATCGATGGCGACGGCGACAGCGATGTGTTCGACACAGCCGCGACCTCCGTTTCGACGTGCCACGATTTCGACAGCGACGGCGACATCGAGTTTCCGGCGGGCGACTATCTCGCCGGCACGATCCTCGACAACGACGTTCAGTACAACAACCGTCTCGCTCCGGCGATCGTCTGGGAACTGGAGCCGACTTCGACGCTCGCCGGTGCGCCGCAGCGACCGACGGACATCGAGACGGTCGCGGTGCATGAGTTCGGCCACAGCCATGGACTCGCGCACAGCTTCATCAACCAAATTTCGAGAAATGACGGCACGGGATCCACGATGTTCCCGTTCATCGACATTGATGATCGTTTCTCGGAGCTTGGCGGACGCACTCTGCACGACGACGATATCGCATGGTCGTCCTTCATCTACCCGGAAGGCAGAAACGCGTCAGGGCCTGGCGCAATTCAACCTGGCGATGTCCGCTTTGACCGCATCTATCGCATCGTCAGCGGCTCTTACACGCAGGACGGCTTCGGCGTCCTTGGCGGGAACATCTCGGCGACGCAGGTTGGCAATAACGGCCGCACGCTCGTCAGCGCGTATTCCGGCACGGCCCGCGCCTTCAGCCCTGACGGGGTCGGCGTGTTTGTCGGCGATCTGACGAACTCGGTCATCTCCGACCAGTATGTGCTGCCGGTGCCGCGGGGCAATTACAACCTCGCCATGCAAGCGCTTGACGGCGATCCGGCGGCGACCGGCAACATCTCCATCACGGCGCAAATCGGCGGCATTCTCGGCCAGCATGGCTATCCGGAGGAGTTCCGGTCTTCTGCGCCGCTTGAAAACGGCTTCGAAACCAACCCGGCGCAGAGCGTGCCGGTCAACGTCCGCAGCGGCAGCGTGTCAGGCGTTAACGTCGTGACCAATGTCGACGTGACGCTTCGCAATGCTGGGGCGATCACCAACATCGGCACCGGCGCGGCGATCGGCGTCAACGACGTCATCTACGCTGAGCGCTTCTCCAATGCCGGCGTTCTCGCGCTTCTCAACGGCGGCGCGACCCTGACCACGGCGACCTTCCGGACGGGCGTGTTCGACGCTTCGGTGGTCAGCTCGTGGAAGAGCGCCGGCGTCTATGTCGGCCGCCTCAACGGCGATGGAACGGCGTCCCTCGTGTCGCCGCTCTTCACGCAGGCGAACTTCATCGGGCAGGACGGCGACTCGACGCCGCTCTTCCTCCCGAATGCGCCTACGATTTCGAGCAATGCCCGCGCCTTGCTGGAGGCGGACCCGACGCTCGATGTCTTCGCCGTGCTCGAGGCGAAGAACGACTTCCCGCGGGCGGACGATCCGCGCCCACCGCTCCTGGGCCTTCAGGCGACTGCGGTCGGCGCTTCGAGCGGCCAGTCGTTCCTTTCGGTGAACGGCGGCCCGCTCACAGTCCGCACCAACGGCAACTGGATCGTGGAGCTGAACTTCACGCCGGCGCCGTAAGGACGGCCCAAACGACTGTATGAGAAGCGGCGGGGGCGACCCCGCCGCTTTTCCTTTTTTGCGACGCCCTGGACGATGGAGTAGATAGATCTTTGCGTCGGTGAGACGCCCTTGAAGGGAGATTCTCATGAGAAAACTGCTTGTCGCCTTATCGGCGTGCGTTGCCGCGCCGGCATTCGCGCAGGAAAGCCCGAAAGCGCTGCAGGACGCTTTTGTCGCCGCGGTCATCGCCGAAGACTCCGGCGCGCTTGCGGCGCTCTACACGGAGGACGCCGACAGCTACGATCCGTCCGGCGCCGTACAGAAAGGACGCAACGAAATCGCCGCCGCCTGGCAAGCGTTCTTTGACGCGTATGACGGGTTTTCGGCGGCGCTGATGCAGAAGGGCGAGCACAGCCTGTCGAAGACGAGCCACGCGGCCTGGGGCCTGTGGACGATGGCCGCGACGGCTCCGGGCGCGGACGAGGAAACGGTCTGGAACGGGCGCTTTCTGGATGTGTCGGTGAAGACGCCCGAGGGGTGGCGCTATATCGTCGACCACGCTTCCATGCTCGCCCCGGCGCCCGAAGCGCTGGAGTAAGAAAAACAAGGGCCGCCGACAGCGGGCGGGCTGACGGCGGCCGGAGTCGCGTGCGATCCGGAGGAGGGGAGAATCCCAGGATCGCCATCGGGAGAACGCAACAAAGCCGGTACGCCTCAGGATCATCGCCGGATCACCGGACCTCACTCATCCCTTTCGCGGTCGAGGCGCTCAAGGAAGCGCGCCGCGGCGCCGCGCCCGCCGATGCCGAAGGCGAGCGCCGCAGCGAGGGAGGCCGACCCGAGGATCAGCACGAAGCCGGCGAAGATGATGTCCGACCCGAGACCCATTTCGCGCACGCCGATCGCGGTGACGAGGACGAGAATGCCCCACTGAACGGCGGTCGCCACCAGCTCCGACCGCGCATCGCCCGCGCGCCGCAGCGTCGTCGCGACGAAACGGCTGACGGGAATGCCGGCGAGAATGACGACGGAGCCGAGAAGGATCTTGGCGCCGACGGAAAGCACCTCGGAGAGCGCCGTCGAGACAGGCTCGATATTGAGCTGTTGGGCTGCGGTGATCGCGCCGACGATCAGCATTCCGGCCATGGCGATATTGGCGACGATGACGGTCGGCGAGATCGCCGAACCCGGCGCTGCGCGCGTCAGCGCTTCCTCGTCGTCCTGATGCGCGATTGCGACGCCGAGATGGCGCCAGAAACTGTCAAATCCCATGCCGGACAGGAACGAAATGACGAGCGACCGCACCGCGCGCGCGAACAGCGTGAAGACGAACAGCACGAGAACGGCCGCAATTAGGCTCGGGATCGCGTTCATCATCGTCTGCAGCATCGCCGTCAAAGGCTGTGAAATCGACTGGATGTCGAGCGCTTCGAGGCCGACGATGAAGGTCGGAATGAGGATGAAGACATAAACGATGAGGCCGATCGCGCGGGCGATCTCCGTCCCTTTGATAAGGTCGCCGATATCGGCCTGCCGCGCGGCGTGGTCGATCGGCGCGGCGGAAAGAAGGCTCGTCACCGCGCGTCGCGCGACCGTCGCGATCACGAAGCCGATCGCGATCGTGAAGGCGGCGAGCGCGATGCGCGGGAGGTAATCCATCACCTGCGTCAACATGGTGTTGATCGGCGCCAAGGTCTCGGAGAGGCCGATCACCGCCAGAATCCAGGGGATGAACATCAGGAGAATGAGCCAGAACACGGCCGAGCCGAGCGATTTGCCGAGCGACGGCCGGCCGGGCCCCAGCGCTTCCCGATTGGCGACCATGCCGATCTTCGACTTGTCGACCCGCTTGCGGACGAACTCGGAAAGGACGCGGGCGAGGATCAAGGCGAGCACGGTGAGGCCGATCGCGCCAAGGACGTTCGGCAGCGCCTCGATCATGTATTCCAGCGTGCGTTCGAATTCGGCGCGGATCGCATCCATCGGCGGGACCTCTTCAGCGGCTCTGGCGCGCGGGCGGAACGAATCGCCCCCGGCTCTTTTGCTGCGCGGGATAGCAGGGGAAAGCCCTGAATGGCCAGAGAAAAAGCCCTTTTCGCACCGCGTGGGAAAGGGCCGCGCATCGGCGCGCCGAACCGTCGCAGATCATACCGGCGCCCGATGAAAAACGCCCCCCGAGAGCGGTCGCGGCGCACGTGTCGTCCGTGGGAACGTCAGCGGCAGCCGCTTCAGCGACCGCACGGCGAGATAGGCGAAACATTCCGCCTCCAGATCGTCGCCCCGCCAGCCGGCGTCCTCGGCCGCGAGCACGGGCGCCTCAAGCGCCTTCTTGAGCGCGGTCATCAGCGCAGGGTTGCGCCGGCCGCCGCCGGCGACGATCCACTCGCCCGGCGGCTCCGGCAGGTGCGCCGCCGACGCGCGCACGCAGGCCGCCGTGAAGGCGGTCAGCGTCGCCGCCCCGTCGGCTGCGGACAGCGCGAGCGCCGGATCGATCTTGAAATCATAACGATCGAGCGACTTCGGCGGACGCCGGCGGATGTATGGGTTGAGCAGCATCATCCGCAGAATGTCGGAATGCACCTTGCCCTCACGCGCCAGCGCGCCGCCTTCGTCCATGGCCGCGCCGGTCTTGAGCTCCGTCCACTGATCGATAAGGCCGTTGCCGGGCCCGCAGTCGAAAGCGAGAATGTCGAGGTCGCCGCCCGCCGGCGGCGCATAGGTGATGTTGGCGACGCCGCCGACATTGAGGACGGCGACAGGATGGGGGCGCGCAAGCGCGCTGACCAACGCAGCGTGATAAATGGGCGCGAGCGGCGCGCCTTCGCCGCCCTCCGCGATGTCCGCGCTGCGAAAATCCGATACGACGTCGATGCGGGTTTCTTCGGCGAGAAGGCGCGCATCGCCGATCTGCCAGCTGCGCCCGGCGCCTTCGGGCCCTCGTTTCGGGCGATGCAGGATCGTCTGTCCGTGAAAACCGATGACGTCGATCGCCGTGCGCTTGACGCCGGCCTTGTCGAGCAGGAGGGCGACCGCCTCGACATGCGCGTTCGTCACTTCCGCCGCGGCCTTGCCGATATCGGCGGCGCCGTCGCGCCCTTCGAGCGCGGCCTTGATCGCGCGCCGGATGAAGATCTTGAGGTCGCGGCTGTACGGAAAAAATGATGAGGGCCCAGGCTCGACCGCGCGAACGCCGTCCGTCCTGAGGATCGCCGCGTCGATCCCGTCAAGCGAGGTCCCGCTCATGAGGCCGATGGCGGTGAGGAGGGTCACGGTGCGTTCGTGGTGGAGCGTGAATGGTCAATCGTGAATGGTGAATGGTGAATGGTGAATGGTGAATAGTCCGTAGTGCGTAGGGAATGAGCGGGGATCGGGTCAGCCCCTGCCGCCTGCCCCCCGCCGCCCTCCCGATTGACCATTCACCATTCACCACCCAAAGCTCCGCCGGCGCCGCGGGAAGGGTTTCCCCGGCGGGATGCGTGTAGGCACGTTCTTCAGACGGA
>CAZOEB010000062.1:0-18420 GCA_964578685.1 uncultured Caulobacterales bacterium | reverse complement strand
TGCGGCGAGACGCCGATATAGTCGGCTTGCGCTTCCGTGAGCTTCGTGAGTTTCGCGCCGACCTTGGCGAGGTGGAGCGCCGCGACTTTTTCGTCGAGGTGCTTCGGCAGCACGTAAACTTCGTTTTTGTACTGACCATGTTTGGTCCAAAGCTCGATCTGCGCGAGCGTCTGGTTGGTGAACGAGGCCGACATAACGAACGAGGGATGCCCGGTCGCGTTGCCGAGGTTGAGGAGGCGCCCCTGGCTGAGAAGGATTATGCGTTTGCCGTCCGGGAACTGGACGAGATCGACCTGGTCCTTGATGTTCTTCCACTTGAAATTACGTAAGGCGTCGACCTGAATCTCGTTGTCGAAATGGCCGATATTGCCGACGATCGCCATGTCCTTCAGCTTGCGCATGTGATCGACGGTGAGGACGTCCTTGTTGCCGGTCGCCGTGATGACGATGTCGGCGCGCGGGGCGGCGTCTTCCAGCGTCACCACCTCATAGCCGTCCATCGCCGCCTGCAGGGCGCAAATGGGATCGATCTCCGTCACGAGAACGCGCGCGCCGGCGCCCTTCAGCGACGCCGCCGATCCCTTGCCGACGTCGCCATAGCCGGCGACGATCGCGACCTTGCCGGCCATCATCGTGTCGGTCGCGCGGCGGATGCCGTCGACGAGCGATTCCTTGCAGCCGTATTTATTGTCGAATTTCGACTTCGTGACGCTGTCGTTGACGTTGATCGCCGGAAAGGGAAGCGTTCCTTTTTTCTGGCGCTGATAAAGGCGCAGAACGCCGGTCGTCGTTTCCTCCGTCACGCCCCGGATGTTCTTCTTGGTGCGCGAATAGAAGTCCGGCTGCTTGGCGAGCCGGCGCTTGATCGTGTCGAACAGCGCGCGCTCCTCGTCATTGCCCGGATTGGAAAGCAGCGAGGGGTCTTTCTCCGCGTCGGCGCCGAGAAGGACGAGGAGCGTCGCGTCGCCGCCGTCGTCGAGGATCATGTTCGCCGTTTCCCCGTTCGGGAAATCGAAGATGCGGTCGCAGAGGTCCCAGTATTCTTCGAGCGTTTCGCCCTTGAAGGCGAAGACCGGCGTTCCCGCCGCGGCGATCGCGGCGGCGGCGTGGTCCTGCGTCGAATAAATGTTGCACGAGGCCCAGCGCACTGACGCGCCGAGCGCCTGAAGAGTTTCAATCAGCACCGCCGTCTGGATCGTCATGTGCAGCGACCCGGCGATGCGCGCGCCCTTCAGCGGCTGTTTCGGCCCGTATTCCGCGCGGGTCGCCATCAGGCCCGGCATTTCGGTCTCGGCGATCTCGATTTCGGTCCGCCCCCAGTCGGCGAGCTTCATGTCCTTGACGACGTAATCGTGGTGAGCAGGCGCGGCCATGGCGAGGGTCCTTCCGGGTTTCAAAGCGATCTTGCGGGCGGCTTATAGCAACCGGCCGGCGGGGCGCCAAGCACGATATAAAGATTTCTTTATATGATTTTCCGCCCTCGCCAGCCTCACTTCACGCCCAAATCCCTCCGCAATTAAGGCGGAAAATCCGCCATGGGGGCCATGGAGAGGCCTATGAGACAGACATTCAGGAGTTTCAGTCGTCACAAGGGCTATTTCGCCCTGACGGCGGCGGCGGCGGCGATCGCGGCTTTCGGCTTTCTCGGCGCGGCGCGATCCGGCGAGCCTGCGGCGGACGGCGATCCTCGCCTTGGCGAGGAAGTCGATCAGATCTGCTTCTCGCGGAACATCAGCAACTTCAAGACAATCGACGATGCCGACGATGCGATCCTTCTCGAGCGCGGCGTCAATGACTGGTACAGGACGTCGCTCGCCGGCGCGTGCAATTTCAACCGGTTGCGGTTCGCGCAGTCAGTGGCGATCGACGAGCGCCCGCGCGGCGGCTGTCTCCGGCGCGGCGACGCGCTGATTTTCAGCGACTCGGCTTTCGGAGATTTCAGCTTTCCAAACGCAACCCGCTGTATCATCGTCGAAATTCATCGCTGGCATCCGAAAGCTGCGGCGGGGAAAGACGGCGGCGGCGGACAACCGGCCGGATAATCCTCCGTAAGGGAATTATTTTTCCATGCGGCCGCCGAAAATTCGGGCCTAGGCCGACCCAGTTTGACGCCGCGGCGCCATGGTCTAGATTGTCATGCGTCGCCAAAGCCGGGTTCGGACCATCATGACGGACAATGATATCGGGCGCAGGGTCATCGGGCCGCAGCCGCGGCGCACCGCGATCAAGCTCATCATCGCGAGCGTGATCGTCGGCGCTTTCCTCGCCTTCTGGGGCGTCTCGCCGCGCGAGTTCTGGAGCGGCGTCTTTGATTTCTTCCGCGGGATTCTCGGCTGGCTCGGCGACTCGGTCGGCGAGATCGTCGGCAACCTCCTCACCTACCTGCTCTTCGGCGCGGCGATCGTCATTCCAGTGTGGATCGTGATCCGCATCCTCAACGGCCCCGGCGCGCGCGGCGGCGCGCGCACGGACATCGCCAGGCGCGACTAATCTTTGCCGCCCGCCTCGATCAACGCTTCGATGCGCTTGATATAGCGGATCCAGGCCTGCCGCCCGTGCGACGTCAGACGGCAGATCGTTCGCGCCTTGCCGACCTGTCCCCTCGTCTTCTCAAGGTCGATGTAGCCGGCGTCCTCAAGCTTCCGAAGGTGGATGAGGAGGTTGCCGTCCGTGCCGCCGACCTTGTCGCGCAGCTCGATGAAATCCGCCTCGCCCGCGCCCGACAGAAACGCCATCACGGCGAGACGCACGCGGCCGTGAATCGCATCGTCGATCCGCTGATAGTCGAAATCCATCCGCGCCATCGGTCTAGACGATCTCCGACGGTTCGCGGCGCATCAACAACAGGCCGGGCAAGGCTGCGCAAAGCATCGATCCCGCCGCGCCCACCAGAAACTGCCGCGCATCGCCGATGAAATAAAGCGAGGCGACGGAAAACATCCAGGATGCGACGGCGAATCCGCGCATCCAGTCGAGACGGGCCGCCGCCGCCGTCGCGAAGAAGGCGATGCCGTATAGACCGAAGGCGAGCGGGAACATCAGGCCGAACAGAAACCGCGTCTCGAAGCCGGCGCCGGCGAGCCGCGTCTTGAAGATCATCGCGGCGATCCAGAAGGCCGACATGAAGACGCCGATCGCGATCCATGCGGCGCGGGCCGTCTTGTTGCCGACCGTCAGCGCTCCCGGCTTTGCGCCGCTGCGCGCGCCGTAGAAAAAGCTCGCCCCCCACCCGATGATGAACGCCGCAACCCAGAACCACAGGCCGCCGACAAAGGGCGCGTTGATCGCGCCCGACGCGCTGGCGTAGGTCCCGATTGCTGCGAGCGCCATCACCACGCCCCAGATCACATAAAGCACGCCGCCGACGAGCGGCGCGTTGCGCCCCTCCTCGGCCAGCGCCTTCACGTAAGCGACCTCGCCGGCGAGCGCGTCCTTGAGCGAATCCTGCACGGGCGCGAACCTCCGCTGCTTTCTGCTTTAAGTTTTAAAGCGTCTTGCCGGGCGCATCAATACTGGGCGCCGGCGATCAGCCGACGACGCCCATATTGCGCAAGCGCGCGATTTCGCTCGCGTCCGCAAATTCCTCCAGCACCGCCGCCGTATGCGACCCAAGCGTCGGCGGCGGCAGGTCCGCGACGGCGGGCGTCGCCGAATACTTCACCGGATGAACGACCATCGAGACGCCCTTTGCATCAATGCGCGCAACGGGCGCCGTCATCGACCTCGCCTGCGCCTGCGGTTCGGCGAACACCTTGTCGATCGTATTGATCGGCCCCGCAGGAACCCCCGCCGTCTCCATGATCGAAAGCCACGACGCTGTCGCCTTTGCGCGCATCAGCGGCGCGATGCCGGCGATCAGGCTCTCGCGCGCGGCGACGCGGGCGCGATTCGTCTTGTAGCGTTCATCATTGCAGAGCGACTCGGCGCCGATCGCCTTGGCGAAGGCGGCGAACTGGCCGTCATTGCCGACGGCGATGACGATATATCCGTCGGCGGTCTCGAAGACCTGATAGGGCGCGATATTGGGATGCGCGTTGCCGAGACGCGTCGGCGCCTTTCCCGATACGAGATAGTTGGACGCCTGATTGGCGAGCATTGCGATCTGGCAGTCGAAAAGCGCGACGTCGACATGCTGGCCCTCGCCTGTGCGCTCGGCGTGGCGGAGCGCCGCGAGGATCGCCGTCGAGGCGTACATGCCGGAAAAGAGATCAGCGACCGCAACGCCGACCTTCATCGGCTCAGCGCCGGGCGCGCCGTCCGGCTGGCCGGTGATCGACATCAGTCCGCCCATCGCCTGGATCATGTAATCATAGCCTGCGCGCGGCGCGTCCGGGCCCGTCTGCCCGAAGCCGGTGATCGAGCAATAGACGAGCGCCGGGTTCACCCGCGCGACGCTCTCGTAATCAAGGCCGTATTTCTTGAGGCCGCCCACCTTGAAGTTTTCAAGAAGCACATGACACGTTTTCGCGATGCGACGCACGAGCTCCGCGCCTTCCGGCGCCGCGATATCGATCGCGACTGATTTCTTGTTGCGGTTGGCGGCGAGGAAATAGGCCGCGTCCGTCGACTCGCCGGCCTCGTTCTTCAGGAACGGCGGACCCCAGCCGCGGGTGTCATCGCCTGCGCCCGGGCGTTCGATCTTAATGACCTCCGCCCCGAGATCGCCGAGCAGCTGGCTGGCCCATGGGCCGGCGAGCACGCGGGAAAGATCAAGGACGCGGACGCCGGCGAGCGCGGCGGGCTTAGGGGAATCGGTCATCAGCGGACCTTAGTCCGGCCCGCGATCGCCGGAAAGACGCCGGAAATTGACCGACGGCCTTGAAAAAACGATAGGTTTCAGCAAATCGCTCGCATCAAACAACACCGCCGGGAGGAACTACGCCATGCAGGGCCTGATGATGGACCGTCCGCTGCTGACGACGGAGATCCTGAAACACGCTGTCCGGAATTTCAGGAAGACCGAAATCGTCACGCGCACGGTGGAAGGCCCGATCCATCGTTACACGGTCGGGGACAGTTACAAGCGAATCGCGAGCCTCGCGAATGCGCTCAAGGCCGCCGGCGTCAAACGCGGGGACCGCATCGGCGTTATCGGGTGGAACACCTATCGCCAGTTCGAGATGTATTACGCGGTCGGCGGGCTCGGCGCGGTGCTGCACACGATCAATCCGCGCCTCGGCCCTGACAACGCGTCCTTCGTCATCAATCACGCCGAAGACGATTGGCTCTTTTACGACACGACCTTCGCGCCGCTGGTCGCGGCGCTGCGGCCGAAGCTGAAGACGGTCAAGCGCTTCGTTCTGCTAACGGACGAAAAGCATGCGCAGGCGGCGGGCACGGGCGATGAGGCCTACGAAACGCTGATCGCCGGTCACGCGGCGGAGATCGACTGGCCGGAATTCGACGAGAACACCGCCGTCGCCATGTGCTACACGTCCGGAACGACGGGCGACCCGAAGGGCGTCGTCTATTCGCACCGGTCCTGCGTCATCCAGACGTTTGCAAGCTGCCTGCCGACAGCCCTCGGGTGCAAGGAAGGCGATGTCATTCTCCCTGTCGTGCCGATGTTCCACGTCAATGCATGGAACACGCCTTATTCGGCGATGATGATCGGCCTCAAACAGGTGTTCCCGGGACCGAAGCTTGACGGGGAGTCGCTGTGCGAACTTTTCACGACCGAACAGGTCAATTATTCGCTCGGCGTCCCGACCGTGTGGCTCGCGGTGCTGCAATATATGGAGAAGACGGGCGTCAAGCTGCCGCATCTGAAGAAAGGGCTCTGCGGCGGCTCAGCGTTGCCGGAAGCGCTCATTCGCGGCTTCGCCATGCACGGCATCGAATTGCAGCAGGGCTGGGGCATGACGGAGATGAGTCCGATCGGCACCGTCAACGTGCTGCCGCCGCACGTCGCGGCGATGCCTCAGGATGAGAAAATCAAATATCAGATGAAAGCCGGTCGCGCGCTTCCGTTTGTCGATATGCGCATCGTTTCCGAAGACGGCCATACGCTGCCCGCCGACGGCGTCTCGGACGGGCGCCTGCAGGTCAGGGGTCCGTCGGTCGTCAAATCCTATTTCAAGGCGAATGCGGATGCGCTGACCGCTGACGGCTGGTTCGACACCGGCGATGTCGGGGTCATCGACGCTGACGGCTATCTCCAGATCACCGATCGCGCCAAGGACGTCATCAAGACCGGCGGGGAATGGGTGTCTTCAATCGACATCGAAAACGCAGCGATGATGCATCCGGCTGTCGCCAACGCAGCGGTGATCGGCGTCGCACATCCCAAATGGCAGGAGCGCCCGCTGCTCATCATCGTGCCGCGCGAGGGACAATCGCCGAACGCCGACGACATTCGCGACTTCGTCAAGGGAAAGCTCGACAAGATCGCGTGGCCGGACGCCGTCGAGTTCGTGAAGGAGCTGCCGCTGGGCGCGACCGGAAAGGTGCTGAAGACCGAATTGCGCAAGAGGTTCAAAGGCTACCAACTGCCGGCGTAGGACCGAATTTTGATGAGCGCTGCTCATCGAAATTCGGCAAGCGCGACCGCGCGCCCGCAGCGAAGCGAGGACGCCTTTCGGTGATCGGTCACGATCACCGAAAGCGCGCATAAAGAGAGCGCCCTTTGCGGGGGCGCTCCAGTTTCCGTGTAAGGACTTCTTGCGCCGCTATTGCGGCTGTGAGGGGTCCTTCGCCCCTGACTTCGTCGACTTCCACGCGGCGTATTCCGCCTCGCTGACGTCGCCGGATCCGTCGGCGTCGACGGCGGCGAAGTCCTGCGCGGTGAAGTCGGCCATCTTCGCGTTAAGCTCGGCGAGGGAGAGCCCGCCGGAGCGGTCGGCGTCGAGCTTGCCGAAATCGGCGTCGCCCGCGAGCGCTGCGCCCGCCGCCAGCGTGAAGGCGCCGGCGAGAAGAGTAAGCTTCATCATCAGTTGGGTCCTTTCAGTTTTGAGATGCGAGCGCCCGCGCGACCCCTCATCGATGGGCGCCCTGACCGCCGCCCGCGAGGCGATGCGGCGTCAGGCTTGAATGTGGCGCGAGGCCGCGCGCGAACTACTGAAATCCGCGTAACGATGAAGCACGTTTAATCTGACGCTTTCGTCAGCCTTGGCGAAGAGCGCGATTTTACGGGGCGAAGGCGTCAATTCTCATCCGCCGGCGCTGCGCCCGCGTATGGTGAAAAGATCGAAAGGCCGCCCGTCATGAAAATAATCGCCGCTGTCGCCGCCGCCGTCGCGCTCGCATCCTGCGCTTCACGCCCGGCGATTCCGAAGGAAGCCGACGCCGCGCGGCCCTTCGTCATCGAGCGCGATCTCGTCGGCAAGACCGTCGGGCGCGGGCGATTCAAGAGCATAACCGGCGCCGACAGGGCCTTCACCGCCTATCTCGACGGCGCCGTCGACGGCGACACGCTGACGCTCGTTGAAGACTTCGTTTATGACGACGGCGAGAAAGACCGGAAAACCTGGCGGCTCACCCGGCAGGCGAACGGCGAATGGAGCGGGACGCGTGAGGACGTCGTCGGAACCGCGCGCGGCTGGCAGGACGGCCCCGCCTTCCGGCTTGAATATCTCGTAGACATACCGTCGAAAAACGGCGGCAGCCGCCGCGTCGGATTCCGCGACGTTCTTGTCCTGCGCGCTGACAGCGTCGTCTACAACAAGGCGAAAGTCGGCTGGCGCGGATTTTCGGTCGGCGGCGTCGAGCTTGAGATCCGCCGCGCTGAATCGGAGCCGGCGGAATGATGTCTTTGATTACACGCCTTTCGCAGGCGGCTGCGGCCGCGTGAACAGCCAGTCGCGTTCGCCTGATTCCTTGGCGCGGAATTTGTAGCCGTCGACCGAGAACCGCTTCAGGTCGTCTGCGCGCGTCACACGGTTGTCGATCGCCCAGCGCGCCATCAGCCCCCGCGCGCGCTTGGCGAAGAACTGCAGCGAGCGAAGCTTGCCGTCTTTCTCTTCCCTGAATGACGCGGTGATGACCGGGAAGTTCAACGCCTTTGCGCTCGCGGCAGAAAAATATTCGTTAGACGCGAGATTGACGATCGTCTTGTCCGCTTGAGCCGCCACGATCTTGTTGATCGCGCGGGCGATAGTGTCGCCCCAGAATTCGTACAGATTTTTTCCGCGCGGATTCTTCAGATCGGAACACATCTCAAGGCGGTAGGGCTCGATGACGTCGAGCGGGCGCAGGAGACCGTAAAGGCCGGAAAGAATGCGCACATGCTCCTGAGCGTAGGCGAAATCGTCCGCGGTCATCGTTTTGGCGTTGAGACCAAGATAGACGTCGCCGTTGAAAGCGAGCGCCGCCGGCTTTTGGATGTTCGACTTGCCGTCGCCGCGGAACGCCTGAAACCGCTGGTGATTGAGCTCCGCGAGCTTCGGCGAAATATCCATCAGCTTGCCGAGTCTTGCCGGCGACAATTCCCGCGCGGCGGCGGCGAGCTCGCGCGCTTCCTTCAGGAAGTCGGGCTTCGTCGCGGCGAGCCCGGCGGGCGGCGCGTCGAAGTTCATGTTCTTGGCGGGAGAGAGGAGGATCAGCATGCCGATCGCATGGCGCGAGCGCTGAAAAAAATCAACGCGGCGGGATGACCAGATCGGGCGCCGGCACGCCGTGCTCCTTCATCTCCTTCACAAAGGCGTCATTCTCGAACGGTCCGCGGACCGCGCGGGTGACGTCGGCGCGCGGGCCGTCGAAGTCGCGCACGATGTAATAGAAAAGCTTCTTAGACTGGATATTGAGCGGGCGCACCGCAGCGACAACAAAATCATCGTCATGGCCGATCGCGAAGACCCGCCCCGGAATGCGCAAGTCGCAGACGCCGTTCGAGCGCTCGTAACAGATGTGCAATTCGGCGTCGTCGAGGACCGCCCGCAGGCGATAAGGGCCGTCGATCGGCTCGTCATGAGTGTAGAGCGCGCCCGGCGCGCATCCCGCGGCCGTGACTGCTGCAAACGCCGCCGCGGCCTTCGAGAGATTCCCCATCGCCCCCTCCGTCGTCAGATCATCTTCCCCGGGTTCATGATGCCCAGGGGATCAAGCGCCTTCTTGACCGCGCGCATCATCGCGATTTCGGCAGGCGATTTCCGCCGCGCGATGTCGTCGCGCCGCGCAAGGCCGACGCCGTGCTCGGCCGAAATCGATCCCTCAAAGCGATCGATCGCGTCGTAAACCGCCTCCTCGATTGCGCCTTCCCGCGCCGCGAAATTTTCGCGCGCCATGCCTGCCGGCTGCAAGACGTCATAATGAATGTTGCCGTCGCCCATGTGACCAAAGGCGACGATGCGCGCGCCGGGACAGGCGCGTTCGACCGAGGCGTCTGCGACCGCGAGAAAGGCCGGCACGGAAGCGACTGGAACCGATACGTCGTATTTCGCCTGACCGCCCTCCGGCCTCATCGCCTCCGACATCGAATGGCGCAGATGCCAGAAGGCTTTCGCCTGCGCCTCGCTTTCGGCGACGGCCGCATCGGCGATTTCGTCCGCGCTGAAGGCCGCCGCCAGCAATTCTTCCGTCATCGGACGAAGAACGCCCGAGCGGCCCGCCGAAAATTCAAGAAGCGCGTACCAGGGATGGACGTCCGCCAGTGGATCGCGCGCGCCGGGAATATTCTTGAGCACCAGCGCCAGGATCGCGCGCGACATCAATTCGAAACTCGTGACCGCGCCGCCGGACTCCCCTTGCGCCCGCGCAAGCAGGCCGAGCGCCGCGTCCGGCGACGGCAGTCCTGCAAGAACCGTCTGCCTTTCACGCGGCGCCGGAAAGAGCTTCAGCGCCGCGCCGGTGATGAGGCCGAGCGTGCCCTCCCCGCCTATAAAGAGCTGTTTGAGGTCGTAGCCCGTATTGTCTTTCCGCAGACGCTTCAGGCCGTTCCAGATTTCACCCGACGGCAGCACCGCTTCGAGGCCAAGCACGAGATCGCGCGTGTTGCCGTAGCGGATCACGTTGACGCCGCCGGCGTTGGTCGAAATGACGCCGCCGATCTGGCAGCTGCCTTCCGAACCGATCGACAACGGAAACAACCGATCGGCGTCCGCCGCGGCTTTCTGCGCATCCGAGAGCGTGACGCCCGCGTCGGCGACGAGCGTGTTGTCGAGGGCCGAGACATTGCGAATGCGGCGCATCCGGCGCAGGCTGACGAGCACTTCGCCGTTCGTTGCGATCTGCCCGCCGACAAGGCCGGTGTTGCCGCCTTGCGGCGTGACGGCGATGCGCCGCTCGGCGCAAAGGCGGACGAGCGCCGCCGCCTCCTCAACGCCGCCGGGCGCGACGATCATCGACGGGGCGCCGCGCCACCGCTTGCGCCATTCGACATTGAAGGCGTCCCATTCCGTTTGGGCGACGACGCCTTTCGCGCCGACAATCGCGGCGATCGCGTCGGCGGCGCCCGCTGGCAAGGAGTGCATGCTCGTTCTGTCTCCGGTGAAGAGAGTGCGCGCGTCGGTGAAAGGAGGTCAAGACAGCGCCGGCGCCCCTATCAACGCGCCGCTCGGCGGGCCTATAAACGGCCGCTCTATATGGGAGGGCGTCATGCGCCGGACATTGCTTTTGTTGACAGCGTCCCTTGCGGTCGTCGCGGCCTGCGCGAAAAAAGCGGAGGCGCCGGCCGAGGCGGCCGCTGAAGCGCCGGCCGAAGCGTCCGAGGCTGCTGAGCCGGCGCCGGTCGTCGTCGATTACGCCGCAGTCGCCGCCGCTGCGGTCGCCGATGCGCGCCGCCCCGAAGCGGACCGCGCCGACGACGAGCGGCGCAAGCCCGCGACTGCGCTCGCCTTCATGCAGGCAGGTCCCGGCATGGCGATCTTTGAAATCGAAGCGGGCGCCGGCTGGTATACGGAGCTTCTATCGCATGCGGTCGGCGACGCAGGCTCGGTCGTCATGCAGAACCCGGAAGGTTTTCGATCCTTTGTCGGCGAGCAGATTGACGCACGCCTCAAGGACAATCGCCTCGCCAACGTCCGCCAGTCGCTGTCGAACTTCGACACGCTCGACGCGGCGGACGCCAGCATCGACGTCGCGACCTGGGTGCAGGGCCCGCACGAACTTTACTTCACGCCGAGCGACGGCGTGACGCTTGGCGATCCTGCGAAGTCCTATGCCGAGATTTTTCGCATCCTGAAGCCCGGCGGCGTTTTCGCCGTCATCGACCATTCAGCTGTTGCGGGCGCGCCGGAAGCGACCGGCAACGAGCTTCATCGGATCGATCGCGAGATCGTTGTCGCAATGGCGCAGACCGCGGGCTTCACGCTTGAGGCGGAAAGCGACTTCCTCGCCAACGCCGAAGACCCGCGCACGATCACCGTCTTCGATCCGGCGATTCGCGGGCGCACCGACCAGTTCGCGCTGCGGTTCCGGAAGCCGGGTTAGCGCGCCGCCGCCGCGCGGCTCAGACGGTCATTGATCGCTTCGCCGAGACCGCGCGCCGGGACAGGCGCGACGGCGATGCCGGACAGCCCGCGCAGCGCGCATAGCGCATCAGCCGCGCGCAGATGCGCGAAGAGGTTCGCCGCGGCTTCCACGCAATCGCCTGCTTCGCTGAGATTGAACGTGTACGGATGATCGCCCGCGGGTCCGAAAGCCAGAAAGGCTTCGTCCGAGCGCGGCGCTTCTGCATTTATGCGCAACCGCGCGCGCGGCGCATAATGGCTCGCAAGCATGCCGGGCGCTTCGATCGCGCCGATCGGCGGGCCCAGGAGCGGACGGCCGATGATGCCCTCTAGGTCTTCCCGAGAAACGCCGCCGGGGCGCAGCAAGGTCGCGCGCTCGCCCTCAACCTTTACGATCGTTGATTCAACGCCGACAGCGGAAGGCCCGCCGTCGAGGATCAAATCGACCTTGTCGCGCAAGCCCTCGCGCACATGCGCCGCCGCCGTCGGACTGACCGATCCCGATGGATTGGCGCTGGGCGCCGCCAGCGGGCCGGCGAAGGCGGCGATGAGAGCGCGTGCGACCGGATGCGCGGGCGCGCGCAAGGCGATCGTGTCGAGCCCGGCCGTTACGAGGTGCGATATGCCGCTCTCCCCGCGCCGCGGCGCGACCAGCGTCAGCGGCCCCGGCCAGAACGTCGCCGCGAGCCGTTCCGCCAATAGCGAAAACGCTGCAAACCGCCGCGCCATGGCGAGGTCAGCGACATGAACAATCAACGGATTGAACGAAGGCCGGTCTTTCGCGTCGTAAATTCGCGCCACCGCGCGGTCGCTCCTCGCGTCGGCGGCGAGGCCGTACACGGTTTCGGTCGGCATGGCGACGAGCCCGCCGCCGCGCAGGATCGCGCTCGCGCGATCAATCTCTTCCTTTGAGGGCGCATTCACGCCAGCGCCGACCTTATGTCCGTCAGAGCGAAATCACCGCCGACATAGAGAAGGGGCGCGCCCTCGCTTTTCGCTAATGCGTAGGCGAAGCAATCACCGTAATTGAGTTTCGCCGGATGGCGTCCGCCGCCATACTTTACGACCGCGGCGCGCGCGATTTGTAGCTGGGGTTCATCAAAGGCGCGTACGACAACATTATAGGTTTCGAGAAGCTGACGAACCTTGTCCCAGGATATGCCGCGGCCGGCCGTGACAAGCTGAAGCTCCAGAACATTTCCGGCTGACATCAAATGAAGACCATCGCCGCCAAGCGCGGCTCTCACTCTTGCTTCCTCGGGTTCGGCCGCAATCATCGCATAAATCGCCGACGTATCGACGACAATCATCGCGGCAAACCGTTTTCGTCGTACATCTCGTCGTCGATCTCCCGCATCGACGGAAGCTTGCGACCCGCCTCGGCCCGGATTGCAGTCAACAACTCATCGACGCGGCGTTCACGCTCGGCGCGGCGTGCCGCGTCATCAACGGTCGCATTTTCCAGACTCGCCGCCAGCGCCCCCGCGACCGCCTCGGTAATGGTCTTGCCTTTAAGCTTTGCAAGCCGCCGCGCCATTGCGGCGACCTCGGGGTCTTTGATGTTGAGCGCAGACATGGCGATCTCACGAGCAGAAGGAAGAAAAACATCTTCCTTCTTCCTACCCTTGTCAACCTATCGCATGGCCAAAGGCCCGGAACTGGGGCAATTCCAGACCTCATCGCCACGCAATCGAGGGTTGACCCGATGACCTATGCGACGCCCGTCCGCGACCTCCGCTTCTCGCTCGACCACATGGCCGGTTTTCCAGCGCTGATGCGGTCGGGCGCCTATCCGGATCTCACCCCTGACATCGCGGAGGCGATCCTGTCGGAGGCCGCAAAGTTTTGCGACGGCGTCGTCGCGCCGTTGAATTGGGAGAGCGACCGCCACCCGGCGCGGCTCGAAAACGGGGTCGTGCGCACCAGTCCCGGTTTCCGCGAAGCCTATCGGTCTTATGTCGAGGGCGGCTGGAACTCTCTCGCCTTCCCCGAGGCCTGGGGCGGCCAGGGCCTGCCGCAGACGCTCGCCGTCGCGCTCGTCGACGCGCTCAACGGCGCCTCGATGTCCTTTGCGATCGGCACGACACTGACGACCGGCGCGGTAAAAGCGGTCCTTCATGCGGGTACGGACGATCAGAAGAAAACCTATCTGCCAAAGCTCGTCTCCGGCGAATGGACCGGCACGATGAACCTCACCGAGCCGCAGTCAGGCTCCGACCTGTCGGAGCTGCGCGCCAAGGCGGTTCCAGCGGGCGACGGGACCTATCGCATCAGCGGCCAGAAAATTTTCATCACCTATGGCGACCACGATCTCAGCGACAATATCGTTCATCTCGTGCTTGCGCGCCTTCCTGACGCGCCGCCGGGCACGGCGGGCATTTCGATGTTCATCGTGCCGAAACATATCGTGAAGGCGGACGGATCGCTCGGGCCCCGCAACGACGTCAAATGCATCAAGCTTGAAGAAAAGATGGGCCTCCACGGCTCTCCGACCTGCGTCATGGTTTACGGCGAACAAGGGCAATGCGTCGGCACGCTGCTCGGCGAGCCGCACAAGGGCCTGAAAAACATGTTCGTCATGATGAACGCCGCGCGGCTCGATGTCGGAGTGCAGGGCGTCGGCGTCGCCGAGGCCGCGTTCCAGCGCGCGCTCGCCTATGCGCAGGAGCGCCGGCAGGGCAAATCGGCGGGCGCAAAGTCCGGCGGCATGGTTCCGATTTACGAGCACGCCGACGTGCGCCGCATGCTCTACTCGATGAAGTCGCTCGTTGAGGCGAGCCGCGCGATCTGCTTTGCGACTGCCGTCAATTACGATCTCGCGCGCCACGCGCCGGACGAAGCGCAGCGCAAGAAAGCCAAAGCCCTCGAGGAATTGCTGACGCCGATCGCAAAGGGATGGTCGACCGACCGCGCCAATGACGTGACCTCGCTCGGCGTGCAGGTGCATGGCGGCATGGGCTATGTCGAAGAGACCGGCGCCGCGCAGCACATGCGCGACGCGCGCATCGCCGCGATCTATGAAGGCACCAACGGCATCCAGGCGATGGACCTCGTCGGGCGCAAATTGCAGGGCGACGGCGGCGCCGCCGCGAAAGCCTTCATCCAGGATGCGCGCGAAGTGGCGACGATCGCCCGCGCGGCCAAGCGCGAGGAACTGAAGATCATCGGCGGGCGTCTGCTCGAAGCGGCGGACGCGCTCGGCGCCTCAACCGACTGGCTCTTGAAGGCGGCGGCGGGCGATCAGGAACACGCTCTCGCCGGCGCCGTCCCCTACCTCAAGCAATTCGGAAACGTCGCCGGCGGCTATTACCTCGCCAAGGGCGCAACCGCTGCGGCGCTCGCCGCCAACGAGGCCGGCGCCGACAAGAAATATCTCGAAGGCCGCATCGCCATCGCGCGCTTCTACGCGGACAATTATCTGACCGAAGCCCAGGGCCTCACGTCAGCGGTCACAGCCGGGGCGGCCACGGTCGCCAGGCTCGACCCCGCAGCGCTGACGGGATGAGACCTTGACGCGTTATAACGGATGTTATAATTATAACGGACGTTATAACCGCCTGAGGCTGTCATGACCAAGGAATACAAGGGATTGTCCGAAGATGCTGCGACTTTCGGGGGCGGAAAGCCGCGCCCCGATGTGCTCAAGGTGCGTCAGATCGGCAACTCAGCGGGCGTGCTGCTTCCCAAGGAACTGCTGGCGAAGCTCGGCGTGGAAATCGGCGACGACATTCAGGCGATCGACACGCCCCGCGGCGTCGAACTGACCGCGTTCGACGCCGATCTCGATGACGCCATGAAGTGGATCGAAAAAGGCGCCAAGCGCTATCGCAACACCCTGCGCGCGCTCGCGAAATAGGGCGAGCGATGACTTTCCGCTGGATTACGCGCGACATCGCGATGGCCGCGCATACGCAAAGCCTGTCAGACCATGGCGGCTCGCCCGGCGTGCGCGATGAAGGCTTGCTTGAAAGCGCGCTGGCGCGGCCGCAGAATCTCGCAACTTACGGCGAGCCGACCCTTTATGAGCTTGCATCGGCGCTCGCCTACGGCCTTGCAAAGAACCACCCGTTCATCGACGGCAACAAGCGCACTGCATTCTTGTGCGCCTACACCTTTCTCGGTCTTAACGGCGCCGAGCTCGACGCGGACGAAGCGGAAGCGGCGGCGATCATGGTTGATCTCGCTGCAGGCAAAGTCAGCGAGGAAGAGTTCGCACGCTGGCTGCGCGCGTTGAGCGTTCCAACATGACCGGCGACGCTTCGATCGGATTTCTCCCGCTCGCCGTTTACTGGGCGAGCTATCTTTATTTCCCCGCTGCGGCTGCGCTTGTCTTCATCATCGTAAAGCGCCGAGGCGTCTGGCGCTCGGCGGCGGCGCTCGCCCTCGCGCCGTTGACGCTTCTTGCCTACGCCTGCTTCGTCGAGCCGCGCATTCTCCTGACGCGCGCGCATGAGATCGAGCTTGCGCGTTGCATGGCGACGGGGGGCTCAGCGCGCATCGCCGTCTTCTCCGACATGCATCTCGGCGTTTTCGGCAACGCCATGCCGGCGCGCCGGATCGCCAGGGCGGTGAACGCGGCCGACCCCGACGCCGTGCTGATCGCGGGCGACTTCACCTATTGGCTGGCGCCGGAGAAGTTCGAGACGGCTTTCGCCGCGCTCGCCGAGATCGAGGCGCCCGCCTTCGCCGTCACCGGCAATCACGATGTCGGCCTTCCCGGTCCCGATGTCGGCGCGCCGCTCAGCGAAGCGCTCTCCACGATCGGTCTCACCGTGCTCGATGACGCGATCGCGGCGATCGAGATCAGCGGCCGCAAGGTCGAGATCGCCGGACTCAGCGATCTGTGGGCGGAAAATCAAAAGCTGGCGCTGCTGGAGAACCGGGGCCCCGCACCGCGCCTCGTCCTCACGCACAATCCGGCGACGATCCGCACGCTGCTGCCGCGCCAGTCGGTCGACCTGATGGTCGCCGGACATACTCATGGCGGACAGATCAATTTGCCGGTCGTCACCTGCGCATTTTTCCCGAGCATGTGCCGCCTGACGCTCGGCGGCCTCGCCGAGACGGAGCGCGGCCCGGTTTTCGTGACGACCGGCACGGGCATGGTCATCCTGCCGATGCGGTTCAACGCAGCGCCCCAGATTGATGTCCTCAATCTGCGCTGGCGGGCCTGCGATCCTGCGGCGCGTTAACGCCGCCCGAACCGGTAAGACAGCGAGAGAATGAGGCTGACCTGATCGGCGTCGCCGAGATCGCGGACGATCGGCGATGCCGCCGCGTCGCCGTTGATGCGCTCGTAATTGGCGATGAAGGCCGCCGTCACCCGATTGGTGATCGGGCGAATCCCCGTGACGCCGACGCCGTAGGAAACGAGCCCGCCATCGGGATCATAGGGCGCGAGGCCCGAATTGACAGCCTGAACGGCATCGACGCCGAAATAACGCTCGACATAATCCGCCGTCGCGAAAGTCGCGCGCGGGCCGGCATTGAAGATCGTCTTGCCGAATCGGCGCGAATAGCTGGCGCTGACATCGCCGATGACGCCCTGATGCGCGCCGAAGCCGCGCCGCGCCTCTGCGCGAACGCTGAAAGCGCCGCTGCGGCGTTCCAGAAATCCGCCGAGCTCGGCGGCGGCGGGAATGTCGCCGAGCCCGACGAGGTCATCGGTCTCCCCGGCGAGCAGAAAGGGCGAACCGCCGGAATTTTCGTCACGGCCGAAGCGGATGCGCGCAATCGGCCCCGCCCGCCATCCGGCGGTGTTGACGACATTATAGCCGAGTCCTTCCGGCACCGAGGCGAAGAAGCGGTCGCCGTGGGCGAGGCGAATATCGGGAAAGACCGACAGGCCGTAATCATCCGCCCCCTGATAAATTGGCCCGAAGACCGGCGCGGCGCCCAGCGACACGTTCCACCCGGACGGGCGCGCCGGCGGCGGACCCCCCTGCTGCGCTGACGCTGTCCCGGCGAGGGACATGACGCTGAGCAAGGCTGCGAACGCTGATTTCATGAGACGCTCTTGAATGCTGCGCGACTTACGGCCCCGAGACTGCGGCGGATCAACCAGCCTGAAGCCCCGCGGGCCCCGGCGTCGGGCGTTTCATCTGCGGCCGGGCGCTGTATGGTGCGGGCCTCGTCTCAAGGACCTCGCTCATGACCACGCTCAAGGGAAAGACCCTCTTCATCGCCGGCGCCTCGCGGGGCATCGGCCTTGCGATCGCGCTGAGGGCCGCGAAGGACGGCGCCAATGTCGCGATCGCCGCCAAGACCGCCGAACCGCACAAGCATTTGCCCGGCACGATCTACACGGCGGCGGAAGAGATCGAGAAAGCCGGCGGCAAGGCGCTTCCCCTCCTCTGCGACATCCGCTTCGAGGATCAGGTGCAGGCCGCAGTCGCGCAAACGGCCGAGCGCTTCGGCGGCATCGACATCTGCGTCAACAACGCGTCGGCGATCTCGCTCACGGGAACCGAGTCGACTGAAATGAAGCGCTGGGACCTGATGCATTCGATCAATGCGCGGGGAACTTTTCTCGTTTCAAAGACCTGCATTCCCCATCTCAAGAAGGCCTCAAACCCGCACGTCTTGATGCTCTCCCCGCCGCTCGACATGAGCCCCAGATGGTTCGGTCCTCACGTCGCCTACACCATGGCGAAATACGGCATGTCGATGTGCGTTCTCGGCATGGCGGAGGAGTTCAAGGCCGACGGGATCGCCTTTAACGCCCTCTGGCCGCGCACGGCGATCGCAACCGCAGCGGTCGAATTCGCGCTCGGCGGCGACGCGATGATCAAGGGCTCGCGCACCGTGGAGATCTTGTCGGACGCCGCGCATCTCATCTTTACGAAGCCCGCACGCGCGTTCACCGGAAAGTTCCTGATCGACGATACGTTCCTCTACGAGCACGGCGTCAAGGACTTCACGAAATACCGCGTCGATCCTTCGCGGAAACTCTTCCCCGACTTCTTCGTTCCAGCGAATGCAACGCCCCCGCCCGGCGTCGCCGAAACGCTGGAGACGACGATGATCGGGGGGTGAG
>CAZOEB010000061.1:0-18422 GCA_964578685.1 uncultured Caulobacterales bacterium | reverse complement strand
CCGCGGAAAGGCTCAGACGTTCAGAGAGAGCCGAATGCGAAAAGGCGCCAATTTCGCCGCCTGCGACGGTCTACGCCGCAGCCTCTTCCGCCACCCGTTTCGCCTTCCTCTCAGCGAGGCGGACCGAGACCACCGAAAGCTCATAAAGCGTGATGATGCAGAGGCCGAGGACGATCTGGCTGAAGGGATCGGGCGGGTTGAGGATCTCGGCGACGATGAAGATGCCGACGATGGCGAAGCGGCGGAATCTCACCAGCATCTCCGCGGTGACGACGCCGGCGCGGGCGAGGAGCGTCAGAAACACCGGCAGCTGGAAGCTGAAGCCGAAGGTGAGGATCAGCGTCGTGACGAGCGAGAGATAATCCCCGACGCGCGTCAGGAGCTCGAAGCGCGCGGCGTCCGGCGTCCCCTCCCCTTGCGCTTCAAAGCCGACCGCAAAGCGCATGATGAAGGGCATCATCACGAAATAAACGAGCGCTGCGCCGAGCCCGAAGAGGACCGGCATCGCGACAAGAAAAGGCGCAGCGGCCTTTTTCTCCCGCTTGTAGAGCCCCGGCGCGATGAAGGCGTATGCCTGCCAGGCGAGCACCGGGAACGCGGCGATGATGGCTGCGAAGACCGACAGGCGCACCTGCGTGAAGAAAAACTCCAGCGGCGCGAAATAAAGCGTCGGCTCCTTGCCGGCGTTGACGGTCTTCACCGCCTCCGTGAACGGCACGATGAGGACGTTGAAGATCTGCCGCGAGAACAGGAAACAGACGGCGAAGGCGATCGCGATGGCGACGAGGCAGACGATCAGACGCGAGCGCAATTCCGTCAGATGATCGAGGAGCGGCGCCGCAGACGCAGCGACTTCGTCCTCTTCTTGCTCGACGGGGTTCGGATTCTTCGCCGGGACCGTCACGGCGCGCTCTTTGTGGCGTCGTTCGCCGCTTCGCGCAGCGACGTCTCGACAGGCTTCAGCGCCGCCTCGACGTCGCGTTTGGCTTCAGCGACGGGATTGTTGCGCTTCAGCGCTTCGATCTCACGGCGCATTTCCTCGAGCTCGGTCTCGCGCGCCATCTGGTCGAAGGCGGACTGGAATTCGCCGGCCATCCGGCGGGCCTGCGCCGCGAATTTGCCGGCCATACGCATCAGCCGCGGCAACTCTTTCGGGCCGACGACGACGAGCGCGATCACGGCGATCACGACCAGTTCGAAAAAACCGATCTGCGGCGTCAGGTTCATGGCGCCCTCACTGGCCCGGACCTCAGCGGCCTGAACATAGGCGCTGGCCTAGTTGGCGCTGTCCTTGGCCTTGGGGGTCACGTCGACAGCGCTTTTCGCGCGATCTTCAAGCTTTGGATCCTCGTCCTGAAGACCCTTCTTGAAGGCTTTGATTCCTTTGGCGAAATCCCCCATCAGTTGAGAGATCTTGCCGCCGCCCCCAAAGAGAAGAAGGGCGAGCACGATGATGATCAGTATCTGCCAGGGGCCGATGGCCATAGGCGGCCTCCATTCGTTCAAGCTCTATCTAAGACCGGCGCCGCCCTGGCGCAAAGGGTCAAAGATCATTCTTTACTGCGGCTCATCTGGCTGGAAATCGGTTACGAATTCCACCTCATCCTCGACCGCGACGATATCGTCGTCGGACGGGTCATCCGCGGGGCTCGGCACGGTGAAGCCAGGCGGCAGGCGGGCGTCGAGAAGGCCCGCCGCCTTGAGGTCCGCCATGCCCGGCAAGTCGCCCGCGCTTTCGAGGTTAAAGTGCTGCAGGAAGGCGTCCGTGGTTCCGTAAAGGATCGGCCTTCCGGGCGCGGATTTTCGCCGGCCTCTGAGCCTCACCCAGCCGATTTCCATCAGCTGGTCGAGCGAGCCCGGCGATACCGCGACCCCGCGCACATCCTCGATATCGGCGCGCGTGCAAGGCTGGTGGTAGGCGATGATCGCCAGCGTTTCGAGCGCCGCGCGGCTCAGCTTTCGCGGCTCGACCTTTTCCTTTTCGAGGACGAAGGCGACATCGGGCGCGGTGATGAAGCGGTAGCGGCCCGCCGCCTTCGAGAGGACGACGCCGCGGTTTTCGTAATGCTGGCCAAGCGCCTCAAGGAGCGCCGGCACGTCCGCATTCGACGGCAGGCGGGCGGCGATCGCCTCGACATCGAGCGGTTCGGCGGCGGCGAAAAGGAGCGCTTCCGCCATCCGGAGATGGTCGGCCATCTCTTTCGCCGTCGGCGCAGAAGAGGGCCGCTCGCCTTCTTCGGCTTCGGTCTCCGGCGCAGCCATGGCGGTCATCTCCTCTGCGAGCGCTTCTTGCGCCTCGCGCGCGGACAAGGCTTCGAAAGGGCGACGGCCGTCGTCGAACCCGTCGGCATCCTGCGTGTCATCCAGCGGCGTCATCGCGCGCTCCCTGTTCGGCGCCGGCGTTCGCGCGCTGGCGCACATAGATGGTGTCGAAATGGGCGAGCTGGCGGATCTCCATCGCGCCGTTCTTGGCGAATTCGAGCGCGGCGTTGAAAGCGCTGGCGACGACGGAGGAAACGGGCGCATCGATCTCGCGCGCGGGCGCAAGGCTCGTCAGCGGCGTCCAGTCCGGAATGGCGCCGAGAAGGCGCGCGATCCGCGCACGCGCCTCTTCAATCGTATAGACGCGCGGCGGCTCCGGTTTGTAGGTGCGGTCGACGGCGG
This sequence comes from uncultured Caulobacterales bacterium, assembly GCA_964578685.1. Taxonomy (GTDB): domain Bacteria; phylum Pseudomonadota; class Alphaproteobacteria; order Caulobacterales; family Parvularculaceae; genus Amphiplicatus. The sequence continues at coordinate 15,758 of CAZOEB010000061.1, read as the reverse complement.
CGACGCGCTGGCGCGTGTAGGCCTGGAGGAGTTCGAAAAGCTCGGCCTGCCACAGCGGAGACTTCAGCACGCGCACGCCTTCCGGAGCGCCGCGCCCGAAGAAATCGACGCCGAGTTGCGGCAGGTTCATAAGCCTTTCGGCTGCTTTTCTCATCGCCTCCAGCCGCTGCAGCTGGAAAGCGAGGCGCGCCGCCATTTCATCGGCGGTCGGTTCGCCGGAAGCGTCCGCCGGCTGCGGGATGAGAAGCTTCGACTTCAGATAAGTGAGCCAGCTCGCCATCACGAGATAGTCCGCGGCGAGTTCGAGGCTGCGCGCGCGCGCCGCCGCGATGAAGTCGAGATATTGGTCGACGAGCCGGATCATCGAGATCTTGCGGATGTCGACGCGCTGCGTGCGCGCAAGCTCAAGCAGCACGTCGAGCGGTCCGGCGTAGCCGTCGAGATTGACGATCAGCGCGTCGATGTCGGTCGCGGCGGCGCCGCGCACGGGGGCGTCGAACGCCTCGTCCGCGGGGCCGGCCGCCTCAATCGTCGCGCTCTCGGTCATCATCGATCCTTAAGGGGCGATTCTCGCCCCAGCGCGCCGGTCACGCTGTCTGGAGCGGGGCGAGCAGCGCTGCGAGCCGCTCATAGTCGGGGGCCGTATCGGCGCGCAAGACCGAGGCCGGCCGGCGCGCCAGCGCCGCCTCGGCGCGGGCGAGCGATTTTCCGGCGAGCGGCCGCGCCGCCTCCGCCGCCTCGACCATCTGCTCAAACGAAAAATTGCAGCAGCACGCGATATCGACGCCCGCATCAAGGCACGCCGAGACGCGCCCAGCCACCGGCCCGCCGAGCGCTTTCATTTTCAGGTCGTCGGAAACCAGCAGCCCGTCAAACCCGATTTCGCCGCGAATGACTTCGCCGACGATCACCGGCGAAAGCGTGCCGCATCGGTCAGGGTCGAAGGCTTCATAGACGACATGCGCCGTCATGCCGATCGGCGCGTCGTTCAACGCGCGGAACGGGACGAAATCGACAGCGCGCAGCGCATCCTTGGAGGCGTCGACGCGCGGCAGGTGATGGTGGCTGTCGACCGTCGCGCGGCCGTGCCCCGGCATGTGCTTGATGACGGGCAGCGCGCCGCCTTCCATCAGCCCTTCCATGACGGCGCGGCCGAGCGCCGCGACAGCGCGTGGGTCTTCGGCGAGGGCGCGATCGCCGATGACCGCCTTGTCCGCCGCCGGCTGGCGCACGTCGAGCATGGGCACGCAGTCAACATCGACGCCGAGGTCGGAGACAAGGCGGCCGATGAGGCGCGCGTTGAGGCGCGCGGCGGCTCTCGCCCGCTCCGGATCCTCACGCCACAGCGCGCCGAATGCGCCCATGGGCGGGTGCGCCGGAAAGACCGGCGCCTTCATCCGCGCGACGCGGCCGCCTTCCTGGTCGATGAAGACCGGCGCATCGCGCCCGACGCAATCGCGAAGCTCGGCGCAGATCGCGCGCACATCGTCCGCGCTCTGACAATGTCGCGCGAACAGGATGAACCCCCAAGGGTCGGCGTCGCGAAACAGCGCGCGCTCGTCCGGCGTGGGGCGCGCGCCCTCGCAGTCGAGGATCAGCGCGCGCAACGGCCCCTCACTTCGCCTTGATGAGGCAGTCGGTCCCGCGCTCCTTCAGGCCCGCGCACCAGGTCTTCGCCGCATCCGCCGAGGCAAAGGGCCCGACGCGAAGGCGATAATAGGTGCCCTTATCGCCGAGGTCGGCGACTTCGACATCCTTCGCTTTACCGTCGAGGAACGCACCGAGCTTGCCCTGCATCTTCGACCATTGCGCGTCCGCCTCACCCTGGCTGCGGAAGGCGCCCACCTGCACCAGATGCGTGCCCGACAGCGCATCGCCTGAAGCCGCGACCTGCGCCGGCTTGACGGCGTTCGCCGGCGTCGCCGGCGTCACCGCGGGCTTCGGCTCGACTTTCGGCTGCGCGGCTTCAGCAGGCGGCTGCTTGGCCAGCGCCTCGTCCTCCCGCGCGAGTTCCGCGATGCGATCTGCGACAGCGTCGTCGGCAAGACCTGCGGTTTCGCCCGAAACAATGGCGCCGATCGGGTCAGCGGCGTCGCGCACGACCGGCTCTTCAGGACCCTCGGCGAGAACTTCGACAGGTTCCGTCGCCGCGCCGGTGACTGCGTCATAAACTTCCCGCGCGGTTCCCGCTTCGCCCGCAACCTGATTTTCAATTTTCAGGGGCTCCGGGTCCGCGGTCACATAAGGCGTTCCCGCCTCGCGCTGCGCGCCGTCCTTCAGCCCGAACTGGTAGGCGATCCAGACGACCGAGGCGAGCGCGCCGAGCATGACGATGCCCATCAATAGGACAAGCAGGCCGGAAAGACCTCGCTCATCCTCGCCGTCCTCGTCTTCAAGATCCTCCAACTCGTCGATTTCATCGTCAAACGCGGCGGTTTTTGCGGCGGTGGTCATGGACGTCTCCTTGATCGGACGCAGCCAAAGGCTGGCGTCGCCGGACGCGCGGATGTCGCGCGAATCAATTCCAAGGCGCTAGCATACCATCGGCCGCACCTCGCCTTGAACCATAACCCGGCGACTAAGCGCCGATTCTGGGGAAAATTAGGCGGAATTCATAATCCGCCGCGGGCCGGGCCTTCAATCAAGCAACGGCCCTGCGCCAAAAAGCCTCTCATATTCGCGGATGGCGTAGCGATCCGTCATGCCGGCGATGTAGTCGCAGACGGCGCGCGCTTGTTCGGCTTCGCTAGCCTCACGGCGCCATTGCGGGGGCAGCGTTTCGGGCTCCGTCAGGAACACGTCGAAGAGCGCCGCGACGATGCGCTTGGCGTGACTGCGGGCGCGGTTCACTTTGTAGTGGCGATAGACATTCTCGTAGAGGAATTCGCGCAGGCCCTTGAGCTGGGCCTGCATCGGCGCCGAGAAATCGACGAGCTGGCGCCCCGCATGGCGCACTGCGTCCGCGTCCTTCGGCGCAAGGCCGATGAGACGCTCGGTCGTCTCACGCGTCACGTCGTCGACCATCGCGCCGATGAGCGCCGACACAGCCTCGGCGACGACGATCTCGCGCGGCGCGTCCGGATAGGCGGTCTCGACCCGGTGGATCGCCGGGCCGACGAGCGGCAGGTCGCGCGCCGCAGCGAAGGAGAAGAGCCCGGCCCTGAGACCGTCATCGACGTCGTGATTGTTGTAGGCGATGTCGTCGGCGATCGCGGCGACCTGCGCTTCGAGTCCGGCATGGCTTGAGAGCCAGAGGTCGTGCACGCGGGCGTATTCGGCGATCGCAGCGGCAAGCGGTTCCCTCTTGCGCGCGGCGGGGCCCGACAGCGGACCGTTGTGCTTCACCGCGCCTTCCAGCGTCTCCCATGTGAGGTTCAGTCCTTCAAATGCGGCGTGCCGACGTTCAAGCTTCGTCACCAGGCGGAGCGTCTGGGCGTTATGGTCGAACCCGTCGAACCTCTTCATGCGCTCTTTCAGCACGTCCTCGCCCGTATGCCCGAACGGCGGATGGCCGAGATCGTGCGCGAGCGCGACGCATTCGGCGAGGTCTTCGTCGAGCCGGAGCGTGCGCGCGATCGAGCGCGAGATCTGCGCGACCTCAAGGCTGTGCGTGAGACGCGTCCGATAGTGATCTCCCTCGTGATAGATGAAGACTTGCGTCTTGTGCTTCAGGCGCCGGAAGCCGACGGAATGGATGACGCGGTCGCGGTCGCGTTGGAATGGCGTCCGCGTTGCGCTTTCCGGCTCAGCATGCAGCCGCCCGCGCGAGCGTTCGGCGAAATTGGCGTAGGGCGCGAGCGGGGCTGGGAAGGCGAGCAGCGCTGTCATGCCGAACGGCATAACAGGCGCCGCCATCTCTTGTCGCCTATTGCTTGGCGACGTTTTCGATCTTGTTGAACGCCGCGTTTCCGGTCGCGACGAGCGCCTTCACGAATTCCGGCGTCGCGCGGATGTCCCCGAGGTGCGGGTCCGTGTTGGAAACCCCGACTTCAAGCCCGAGCGCCCGGCCGGAGGCTTCGTTAAGGTGGCTCGCCGACAGGTCTTCTGCAAAGCCGATCGTCGAGATCGTCTGGCCGCCGCCAGCGAGCTCCGTGCCGGCGTTCGCCGCGATGGAAAGGAAGCTCGCGAGGCTCGACTGCACGTTTCCGCGGGCGATGCCGTAATCTGCGATGTCGTACCGGCTGAGGTAGTAGCCGTTCGGCAGCGGGCCGGCCGACAGGAAAGCGTAGCGGATATTGAAGGCGTTGATGCTCTGCTGACTGACCGCCGGCGCTTCGTTGAGCGCAAATGTCTGCGCGCCGAGGCACTGGGTGTTGTTTGCGCCCTGACAAGCCGCCGGAACGATGTTGAGAAAATAGCCGTTGATGTTGGCGACGATGAAGGGCTGCCCTTCGGGTCCCGAGCGCTGCTCCCACTGAACGCCCATGTCCGTTAGGACGGGGCCCAGATTGGCGATATCGAAATTGCGCATAGAGCCGGCGGGATTCGAAATGCCCTGCGCCATCGCGCTTGCGCCCAGCGCCAGAACGGCCGCAGCCGCGCCCATCATCAGTTTCATGGAAAACCCTGTTCGAAAAGCCGCTTACCGGGAGCCGGCTCCGCTCCTTTGACCCCCCGAGGATCACCTTCAATGGTCTCCCAAGACGGCAGGAAAGACAAGGCGGCCCGTCGGCGACCCCTTTCCCGCCCAGCCGCGGGCGCCTATGTTCACAACATGTCAGTCGTGATCGAAGCGCTTCCTGTCACCGTTTCCGACCGGGCTGCCCGGCGGATCGCCAGAATCCTTGAAAAAGAGCCGGCCGGCTCGATGCTCCGGGTTGCAGTTAACGGCGGCGGCTGCTCTGGGTTCCAGTACGAGTTCGGCCTAACGCGCGAGCGCAAGTCGGACGACCTCGCCATCGAAAAGGGCGGCATCACGGTCCTCATCGATGAGGTGTCGCTCCAGTATCTGGCCGGATCGGAAATCGACTACGCAGACGAGCTTATCGGGGCCGCCTTCAAGATCCAGAACCCGAACGCGACAGCCTCCTGCGGCTGCGGCGCCAGCTTTTCAGTCTGACGATTATTCCACCTGGGTCACCACGTTCGATCCCTCAGCGACGAGCTCTTCGGCGGTTTTCCAGACGTCGCGACCCGTCCAGGCGTCTCGCAGATACTCGCGCCAAGCAGGATCCATCTCGGAACGCTCGAAATAGCGATCAAAGAAACGCTCGGCGTCCCGGCGCTGTTCGAACGCCGGCTTTTCCGCCTCTTCTTCTGTGAAATAGTCGACGCTTGAAGGCTCATGGAACATGAACCGCGCGCCGGGGCCGGCGATCCGTTTTTGGCCTGCAAGGAAGATTGGAACGCACATTGACGCGCAGATCTCGCCGGCGGCGACCCGCGTTTCCACGACATGCGTCGCCTTCATGCGGCTGATCGCATCGATGACGCTCCGCCCTTCGATGAGCGCTCCGCCCGGAGAGTTGAGCTCGATGACGATCCGACGCGTCCGGTCCTTCCAGTCGGCGAACGCGGCGCCCAACCGGTAAGCCATTGGAGCCTCGACGCTGTGCGTCCAACGGAAGACGACGCCGTCGCCTTCTTCGAAAACGTCAAGCGCCGGCCCGGTCTCATAAATCGACCGGCCGCTCCTGAGCGCGAAAAGCGCAAGCAGCGCAAAAAGTACGATCGTAAGCACAAAGCCGGCGCGATTTCGGGTTTGGGGCCTCATCTGCTCGCGATGATTGACCGGAAGAGGGCCGCCGCGAAAGATGGCCGCATGAAAAAAACAGCGTCCGACCTGATCCGCACCCGCATTTCGACACGCGCGTTCCTTCCCGACCCTATTCCGGAAGAAGAAATCCACACCATCCTGGACATCGCGAAATTCGCGCCCTCCGGCGGCAATCTGCAACCGTGGAAAGTGCATGTGGTGACGGGGCCCGCGCGCGACCGACTTGTCGAAACGGTGAAGGCGGCGCTCGCTGCAAACCCAATTGCCGACGAAGCAGAACTGAGGGTCTATCCTGAGAATCTGTGGGAGCCGCATCGCACCCGCCGCTTCACGGTCGGCGAGCAGATGTACGCGCTCATCGGCATTCCGCGCGAAGACAAGATGGCGCGGCTGATGCACCTCCAGAAGAATTTTGAGTTTTTCGGCGCACCGGTCGGCCTTTTCTTCACGCTCGACCGCCGCTTCGACAAGGGTCAGTGGGCGCATCTTGGCATGCTCATGCAGTCGATCGCGCTGGTCGCCGAAGATCGAGGACTTGCAACTTGCATGCAGGAGGCTTGGACGACGCGCGCCAAAACGGTGTCCGCGTTTCTCGGCGTTCCCGATACGGAACAACTCTATTGCGGCATGGCGCTCGGGCGCCCAGACAAGGCCGCGCCCGTCAATCAGCTGCGATCGGAGCGCGCACCCCTCGAAGAGTTCGTGACTTTCCACCGAGACTGAGCCTCGCGCCGGACGGCGAAGGCTGATATTCGGACTCCTATCTCATTCGCGCGTGGAGACCGATGCCAGAACCAATACAAGCAGTCGCCACAATCGCCGTCGCTGCTGATCCCGCGAGAACGCGGGCCGCAGCGCTCGCGCTCGACCCAGTCCAGATCGTACATCCGAAGGGGTTGATTCCTGGCGTCAAAACGCTCACCGGACAGATCGGCCCTTGGTCCGCAGCCGGGCAGACCCGGAAACTGACGCTAACCGACGGATCGACCGCTGTGGAAACGCTCTTGGCCCTTGATCCGGACGGCTATCGGTACCGCATCTCCGATTTCAGCGGATTATTCAAACTTATCGTCAAGGAAGCGAACGCGCGATTTTCGGTGACGCCGCGCGGAGACGGGTCTGTTCTTACATGGTCGTATGAATTTACGCCAAAGGGCGCGCTTGCGGCGGCGATCCTGTCCTTCCTCATCGACAGCCAGTGGAACGGCTTCATGGACGCCGCCCTTGAGCGGCTCAAGGTCGACATTGAACGCACATGAAGATCGCAAGCTTCAACGTTAATTCGATCAATGCGCGCTTGCCGCGCATTCTCGACTGGTTCGATCGGGCGAAGCCGGACGTTTGCGTCCTGCAAGAGATCAAGTGCGTAGACGAAAAGTTTCCGTATTCCGAGTTCGAGGTTCGCGGATACAACATCCATGTCCATGGGCAAAAGACATATAACGGCGTCGCGCTGCTCTCAAAGCACCCGTTTGATGAACCGAGGCGCGGTCTTCCCGGAAATTCAGATGATGATCAATCGCGCTATATCGAAGCCTTCGTGACGTCTAAGGACGCGCGGCCGTTGCGTGTCGTAGGGATTTATGCGCCGAACGGCAATCCGGCGCCGGGGCCCAAATATGACTACAAGCTCGATTGGCTGAGGCGCCTTAAGGCGCACGCACAAGAGCTGCTTTCCTATGAAGAAGCGCTCGTCATCGCTGGCGACTACAATGTCATTCCGCAGGCGGAGGACGCGCACGACCCGAAGGCGTGGTCCGGCGACGCGCTTTTCCTGCCTCAAAGCAGGGCGGCCTACCGCGAAATCCTCAATCTCGGATTCACCGACGCCATCCGCCAGATCCATCCCATGAAGACGCTTTACACCTTCTGGGATTATCAGGCGGGGGCATGGGAAAAAGACAACGGCATTCGAATTGATCACCTGTTGCTATCGCCGCATGCGGCCGACCGTCTCAAGGACGCCGGGGTGGACCGGGCGGAACGCGGCAAGGAGAAACCGTCGGACCATGTTCCCGTATGGGTGGAACTGAGCTGAGGATTTCACGGCGACGTCAAACAAGACGCATCTGCCGTTCATGACGCAGCTCAATTGATGGACCGTTGATCCAGTCGACGACGCCGCGGAGTTCGACGGTCTTGCCGACATATGAGGCGAGCAGGTCCCTGCGTCGCCATCGGCGGAAGGCGCCCTTTGTGACCGTCGCCGTGAGATCGATGCGGAAATCTTCGCCGAAATTGAAAAACACGCGTCCTCGATGCTCGTCAGTCGACCGCACGGCGCCGCGAAAGATCTGGAAGCCGAAGACGCGTCGTTGCTCGCGCGCATCTCGAACAGAGTATTCCGGAATCGCCCAGATGCCTTTCCCCGCCGCGCGCGCCGCGTCCTCCGCCGCGAAATAGCCGTCGAGCGTCACGTCATCGTCTGTCTGCGGACTGACCCGCGCAGCGCCTGCGGCGAGCAGCGCCGCCTGAGCCGACGTCTGCTCCCCGTCGGCGCGCATAAACCGCGCGGGTCCGGACATCCTGCCCCATCGGTCCCGCGGCGGCTCGTTAAAACTAAGTGGACGGCTTTTCGCGAGAAAATCCTGCAGGGCCGCGCGCGCGAACTCGGCCCCCGGCTCCGCGCCGCCGGCGAGCGTTGCCGGCGACGGCGCAATAATGTCGGAAAGCACCATTTCAGCGCCGTTTACATGGATCGTCTGTCCGTCAAAAAAATCGGGGAGCCGCGGCGCGGCGACGGCGGCGGCGCCAGCAAGCACGAAGCGGCGCGTCAGCACCGTCATTCGATCGCCGCGACGCGCACCTTCGCGGCGGCGCTGCGTCCTTTCCTGTCGACGACTGCGATGTCGTAAAATCCAGCCGCCGCGGGGCGCCAGACCGGGCGACCGTCGCCAGCGTCGTCGCCTACCGGCGCGCCGTCTATGTACCAGGCATAGCCGCCCGCCCCGCCTGTCGCCGCCAATACGAGCCCGTCGCCGCCGAAGGCGCCCGGAAAAACTTCGGAACCCGGCACGGGAAAAAGGATCGACGGCGGCGTTTCCTCGGCGCGCTGGTCAAGCCGCACATGGGTGAAGGTCTCAGGCGAAGTCTCGGCTTCCTCAAAGCGTTGCGCAGCGCCGTCCGTCAGCGCATCCATCAGCGCATAGAGGAGCGGCGCCGCTGACTTTCTTCCCGTTTCCCCGGGCCGCGGCGCGCCGTCCGCGCGCCCCGTCCAGACAACGACGGTCAAGCCCGAGGCATGCCCCGCCGCCCAAGCATCGCGATACCCGTAAGACGTCCCGGTCTTATAGGCGACCAGCGGCGCCGACGCCGACAACGCCGCGGGCGCTCGACCCGCAAGCGACGGCGCGCCGCGCAGGATCGCGTTGATCCGGTCAGCGGTCTCAGGTGAAACAAGTTGCGACTCTGTGAGTTCCACATCGGCGCCGCGCACAAAGTTTATCGGGCGGATCGTTCCACGGTTGGCAAGGCCGGCGTAAAGCGCCGCTACGTCGCGCATCGTGACGCCTGCGCCGCCCAGCGCGAGCGCAAGGCTGCCTTCGTCTTCGGCGCTCTTGCGCCGGAAGATATTCGCACCCACGGCCTTGAGGGCGGCGCTGAAGCGATCGACGCCCACCTTCTCGAGCGCGGCGACCGCCGGCACATTGAGCGAATGCTGCAACGCATCACGCACGCGCACTTCGCCGCGAAACGTGCGGTCGAAGTTTTCAGGGCGGTATCCGCCGAACCCGCGCGGCATGTCGTCGATGACAGTATCTGGGCCGAGCACGCCGTCTTCAAAGGCGAGCGCATAAATAAAGGGTTTCAGGAGCGATCCCGGCGAACGGACGGCGCCGGTGAGATCGATCCAGCCGCCCTTAGCTGCAAGCGAGGACGACCCGACGCTTGCGACGACCTCCATCGTCTTGTTGTTGATGACGATCGCCGCGGCCGTCGCCCCGTCGGAAAACTTTGACGCATGGTCGGCGACGAGCCGCTCCGCCTCAATTTGCGCTGCGATGTCGATCGTCGACGGGACGACGGACTCGCCTGACTCAGCCAGCGCTGCGAGGCGTCGCGCCGCATGATAGGCGATGCGCGGAAACTCCTTGCGGGCGCCGACGGCAGGCGCCTCGTTCCCTTCGGCCGCAATCTGCGTATCCATAAGTCCGGCCTCGACCAGACGCGCAAGCACGGCGGCGCGCGCCGCCTTTGCGGCCTCCGGATGCCGGTCAGGGCGGCGCGTCTCCGGCGCCTGAGGCAGAGCGATCAGCGTTGCGCGTTCGGCCGGCGTGAGCTGGGCGGGTTCCTTGCCGAAATAGATCAGGCTTGCTGAACGCACGCCCTCAAGATTGCCGCCATAGGGCGCGAGCGTCAGATAGAGTTCGAGAATTTCGCGTTTCGTCAGCCGCCGTTCCAGCTGCGCCGCGCGCAGCATCTCAATAAGCTTCGAGCCGAGATTGCGCGGCCGCGGCTCCAGGAGCCGCGCGGTCTGCATGCTGATCGTCGATGCGCCCGAAGTGACCTCGCCGGACCGCAGCGCAGAGGCTGCCGCGCGCGCGACGGCGAGCGGATCGACGCCCCAATGCGACCAGAAGCGCTTATCCTCGATCGCAATGAGCTCTTCGACGAATAAAGGATCAATCGCGTCAAGGTTCGCCGAAAAGCGCCATCGCCCTTCATTCGTCGTAAAGGCGTGGAGCCAATAGCCACTTCGGTCGGTTACGATGGCGCTTACGGCTTTTGCGCGCTCGATCGGCGGCGGCAACGTAACGTCCGCAACTGCGAGTGCGGTGACAACGGCGAGCAAGGACGACAAGCGCCGTCGCCGTCGGACTCCAGCGGCGAAACCCAGCAAGAGGCGCCGTGCCCGGCGCATTTAAGGCGCCGCTGTGATTTTAAGGCGCCCGCCAGCCGTGCGCGCGAAAACGCCGGGACGGTACATGTCTTCAATGACCGCGCCCGGAAACACGAATTCGCCGGGCGTCACCGCGCGCACAAGGTAAGCGAGCCGCACGGGATCGCGATTATAGATATCCACAGCGGCGACGAAGCGGTCGTCACGCGCTTCGCCGACTTTAGTCCATGCGATCGAGCCGATCCAGCTGTAGGGCCCTGAGGCGCCCTCGTTCTGACCGTCCTCCGGCGTCAGGATCGACTCAATTTCAAATCCGGCCGGAAGAAGATCAGCGATAATTGCCGGATGCACCCGGTCGGACTTCGCGGCAGCTGTCAGCACGACGACAAGACGCTCATTCTGTTTGACCGCAGCCGGATCGGCAGGTCGCCCATCGCGAGTGAAGAGACCCTTGGTGAGGTCGAAGCCTTGCGCGGCTGCCGGCGGCGCCGAGGAAGGCGAGCCGTAGACCGAGACCGATGCGAAAATCGCGCCGGCGCCCGCGTTCTCAAAGCTCGCGCCCTTCGCAAGGTCCTCGGCTGATAAAGCGAACCGCGGCGCCGGCGACGACGCAGGAACGGCCGCACCGTCGCGCCGGATTACAATTGGCCCCCCGCTTCTCAAGAGCGCCTGAGCCGCCAACAGCACGAACGCCTTTTCCTGCGTGTGCATCGCGTTCGGCTCCTTCATGAATTCGGCGAAGCGATCGGAGACGCGATTGACGCCGGGCGCATTCTGAAGCTCGGCAAGCAAAGCGAGAACGCCGGCCGCATCACGCAGCGCCGTCTGGTAATAATCCCCCGTATTCTGATAGCCGAGCGCGGCGGCCGCCTTTTCAAAGGCGTTCAAAGACCGGGCACGGTCTCCCATCAGCGCTAGCGCCGCGGCGATATGGGCCTTGGCGAGCGGGCTCGCGGTATCGTTCAACAGAGCGTCGTGGAAATAGCGAAGGTCTGAGAGATCCGCCTTCCCGGCGCGCGCCAATACGTAAAAGGCGTAGGCGGCGGAGCGGCGGCGAAGCTGATCGGTCGTGTCGTTCGACCAGGGACCTTCATAGGCCTGCATCTGATAGCCGCTATAGACCCAGCGGTCGATGCGGGCGATCTGGCCGAGCGCTTGGTACGATTTCTCCAGCGCCTCGTCCGGTACGCCGTAGCCGTCAGCCTTCGCGCGATAGAGGAAGTCGGTGACATAAGCGCCAAGCCATGCGGTGGCGCCGCCGTCCTGCTCGCGCCAGAGACCGAAGGATCCGTCCGGTCCCTGCCGATTGAGAAGCTGGTTCACGGCTTCCTGTATGCGCGGGCGCACCGCGAAATCAGGGTCGAGCCCCGCCTCTCCTCCTAGGTCATTAATGTAGAGCAAAGGCAGCGCAGAGCTGACAAGCTGCTCCGAGCAACCATAGGGGTAGCGATAAAGCGACTCGAGAAGCGGGGCTGGATCGACCCCCTTGAGCCGCGAGAAGGATATGCTGGTCCGCGTCGAACCCGGCACATAAGTCGCGATCAAGGTGCGATTGGCTGAGACCGACTCGCCAGGAAGAAGTTGACGGGTCGAGACCTCCGTAACCGGGAAATACGCGGTCCGCACTTGGATGGGGTATTCGCGCGAGACCTTGAAGCCTCCGGGACCCGAAACGTTGAGCGTCACGCCGCCAATTCCGACCGATCCTGCAGACAAGGGATATCGCGCGGTCGCCTGCTGTTTGGAGGCGAGCGCAATTGTCTCATCGACAGCGGTCGTTAACGGCCCTGATCCCTTCACCGCGACGGCGTAATCGCCCGCCGCGCCATCGACATTGTCGATAAGCAGCGTCGCTTCCGCCTTGTCGCCCGGCGCAAGAAAGCGCGGCATCGACAGCAGCGCCGGCACCGGATCGCGTACGGTCATCGGCCGTGAAGCCGCGCCGAGCTTATCGGCGCTCCAGGCGACCGCCATCACGCGCAACTCGCCGTTGAAGTCCGGAATTTCGAACGAAACCGTCACAGCGCCGTCGGCGCCGACCTTCACCGGCCCCTCGAAAAGAGCGATTGACTTCACCGGAACGACCGTCAGCCCCTCCCCGCCAAGCTGGTCGCCGCCAAAGCGCTGCGCGGCGCCGAGATTTGCATCGAGAATGCGGCCGTAATCATCGCGCACGTCGACACCGAGCCGCTTCTTGCCGTAGTAATGCGCGACGGGATCGGGCGAGACGAACTTCGTCAGCCGCAAGATCCCTTCGTCCACCGCCGCAATAGTGAGTCGCACTTCTTCGCCGCGCGCAGCACCTGCGATCCTGACAGGCGCATCGATCCTCTGGCGCGGCCGAACCAGTTCCGGCGTATCGACAGAAACCTTGAAAGTCTGCGCCGACATGTCGAAGCCGACATAGGCTACTCCCATGGCGCGACGCGGGATCGGCCGCTTCACTGCGTCACGCGGCGTGACGATCGTCGCCAAAACATAGAAACCGGAGCCCCACGACGGATCGGTCGCGATCGAAATCTCGCGGCCCTTATCGTCCACCTTGAAACGCTGAACCGAATGGACCTTTTCCGTCGCCACCGTGACGATAGCTTCGCCTGCATAAGGGGGGTCGAGGTAAAGCTTTGCAGTTCGGCCGGGCGCAACATCCTTCGAGGTGACCGTCAGCGTCGCCTGGTCAGGGGTGTCGGCGCCGGATTCATAAGAACGCCATCCGACATAGAAGCGAATGTCGGTCGAGACCTTCGACTGCGGATCAGTCGCCGTCAGCCGGTAAGAACCTGGATCGAGCGCCTGCGTGATGCGCGCTGCGCCGTCCGCCTTCGCTTCGACACGGCCTTCCGCAACGAGCACATCCTTGAACGACCGGCGCCAACGCCATTCGCCGTCCTCGCGGTACCAATCGAACCAATAGTCTTCTTCGACAAGACGCCATTCAATCGTTCCATCCTGCTGCTTGCCGTCGCGATCGATGAGGATTGCGTCGATTGCAGCAGGCTCGTTCTGAGAAAAGCCGTAGCCGTCTCCCGCCGCCTTTAGGCCGAGATAACGTTCGATAGGACGCACGGGAACGCGCGCGCTTTCGCGGACGACGCGGCCGCCGGGTTCCACGACGCCGACGACGAGATCGGCGCGCAATGGGGCGCCATAGGTCAAGTCCGCATCATCGACGCGTAACGCGACAGTCGCCTTGCCGTCCTTGTCCGTGACGCTGCGGGCGAGCGTCAGGAACCGTTCCTGAAACCGCGCATCGGCAGGTCCGAACCGGTAGCCGGGCAGCGCTGGAAACGGATTGGGGTCAAGCCTCACGCGCGCTTCCGCCTCAACGCCGAGATCGGCGGCGGGGGCCCCGTAAAGATAGCGTGCAGCGATAGAAACCGGGCGCGGCTCATCGGCGCGCATCGGCCGGGCTTCGTCGACGTCGATCTTCACCTCGATACGCTGGGGAACGAAGTCCTCGACCGAAAACGTCTCCGATCCAACAAGCCCGGCGCCGTCGGCCTGCGCCTCGATACGCCAAAGCCCGCGCGGCGCCGAGCGCGGAATATCAAAGTCGAAAGAGAAGCCGCCGACGTCGAGCTTGTCGATGCGCTTTTTGAGGGCCTCGGTCGCATTCGGCCGATAGAGGGTGAGCGTCACCGGGCGCTCGGACGCGCGGCCGGCGCTGTCGCGCACGAGGCCCGAAATATGCGCGGTCTCGCCTGGGCGATAGATGCCGCGGTCGAAATAGAGAAAGGCGTCGATGACCGAAGGCGCAGCGCGCCCGTCGATATTGCGATCTGAGAGATCAAGCGGGGCGCGCTCAAGATCGAGCGCAGCGAAGTCCTGATCGGCGCCGTAAGCCATGATCATACGGGGGGTCAGCGGATAGTCGCCGCTAATCGCAGCTTTGTCGAAGCGCGCTCGACCGTCTGCGCTCGTCGTAGCCCGTGCAAGGATATCATTGTTCGACGCGACAAGTTCGAGGCGCGCGTCCGCTATCGGCTTCCCAGTCCCGATCGAGCGTGCGAACACGTCAATGCCTTCGCTGGAAGAATAGCTGGTCATCGCGATGTCGGTGAACATCACCCAGCGATAGGCCTGAGCAGCGCGGTTGGCGTCGGCTCCCGCGGAAACGTCCTTGAGCTTCACATAATAGGCGCCGGGCGCGAGGTTTGGCAGCGCGGCCCCAAGCGGAAACACTGTGGTCACCGCTTCATTATCGACCTTTTTGACCGTGAGGTCCTTATCAAACAGCTTGACCCCGACATCTTCCCCGTTTTCGACGTCCCAGACATATAAGTAATCATCTTCCGGCGACGACTCGCCGCGCACAATGGATTTGCGCGCAAGCGATCGGTCCGACACTCTGTATACGGCGACATTGATTTTGGAGACGTTGACGGTCTGCAGCCCTAGCCCATCCGCCTCGAGGCGAGGCAGCACCACGCCGTCGCCGACAAAGCCGACATAAGCTGGCTTATCGCCGAACGAGATCGTCACTTCGACGGGGCGTTCGAGGCGTTCGCCTGACTTTGAAGGCGTTCCACGCCGGATGCTCGCCTTGTACTCCTTGTCGAACCCGAGTCCGGTAAGGCACAGACTTGAACCCGCCGCCGTCACCGCCGGCTTCACACTCGGCGTGACGCGGACATAGTCGGCGTAGTTGACCTTGCCTGAGGCGTCGAGTTCGCGCGTGAGCTGAATGCAGGCGCGCGGCTCATCGCCTGCGGTTTCGAGAATAAGCCGGTCAAAGGTGAAGCTCTTGGCCTTTTCAACCTCGGCGCGCGCAGCGTCCTCAGGGCGAACGTCCTGAAAGGGGTGTTTCTGGGGTTCGGCGCCGTAATCAGCGTCGTCGGCGGCTGAACGGACGCCAGGCAGGCCCCGGTCGATCGTCTGACCGGCGAAAAGGCCAATCCCGAAAGACGCCAGCACGGCGCCGGCGCCGATAATCATCAGCTTTCTATCCATCCCCGCCCTCCCTTGACGCGACAGATCCAACCCTGGATCGCCCCCGCGTTATTAACCCTATCTATGGCCTTTCAACGCCCAAATGAAACACTTTCGCGGGCGTGGCAGGGCGCTTTGCGGGCCAAACGACGGTTTTCAAATCCGTCGCGCCGCTCTAGGAAGAAGCGATTGGTCGGCCACACCGCCGTGCGGACCAAGTCTCCGTAGCTCAGGCGGATAGAGCACCAGATTCCTAATCTGGGGGCCACAGGT
>CAZOEB010000060.1:0-18501 GCA_964578685.1 uncultured Caulobacterales bacterium | reverse complement strand
ACAAACGCCCGCTCGATCACGAAATGCCCGGGCTTGGCGTTCGATCCTTCTTCAAAGCCCATTCTCTCAAAGCGGCGGGCGAGGTCTTTGATCATCTCCATCGACCCGCACAGCATCACCCGGTCGATCGCCGGATTGAACGCCGCCGCGCCGGTCAGCCCGGAAAAAATCTCCCGGCTGTCGATCAGGTCGCCGATGCGACCTTGTGTCGGGAACAGCTCACGCGTCACGGTCGGGCGATAGATAAGCTGCGCCTTCGCCAGCGGCCCGATGAATTCATCGTCGCCGAAGCGGCTTTCGAGCGTGTCGCGATAAGCGAGGTCCGACACCGTGCGCACGGAATGGACGACCACGATTTCGCGGAAGCGCTCGTAGATTTCGGGGTCGCGAATGAGGCTCATGAAGGGCGCCAATCCGGTGCCGGTCGCGAGAAGGAACAGTCGCGCCCCCGGAAGAAGCGCGTCGGCGACGAGCGTGCCCGTAGGCTTGCGCCCGAGGTACACCGCATCGCCCGGCTGGATCTTTTGAAGCTTCGAGGTCAGCGGCCCATCGGGAACCTTGATCGACAGGAACTCCAGCTCGTCGGCCCAGGCCGGGCTCGCGATCGAATAGGCGCGCAGGATGGGCTTGGCCTCTCCCGGCAACCCCAGCATGACGAACTCGCCTGACCGGAACCGGAATGACTGCGGCCGGGTCAGCGAAAAGCTGAAGAGGAACTCGTTCCAGTGCCGAATGGAAAGCGCCGTCTCGACGCAAAGCGCGGCGGTCGGCTGAAGGCCGGGGCGGACATGGGCGGCGACATTCATGAGCTGACCGACGAGTGACGCAATTCGCTTTACGCAAGTGCAGCATGGCCAGACCACAGCTCCGCCCAAAAGGGAAGGCTATCCCGGCGTCGCGCAGGATCAGAATTTGTGAAGGCGTTTTGAGCAGCGCCCGTTCAATGCCGGCGGAACAGGAGCCCGCGATAGCCGGCGCTGACGTCGAAGGGCGCCCACGCCCCCTCGCCTTGCGCCAGCCGGTCGGCGACCAGGTAGACGACGAGCGGATTGACGCCGAGCCCGAAATGGCTCGCCGGCACTTCGATATTCTCGGTCTGCGCGTTGCGGCCATCCGGCGCCTGCAAGGACCCGCGCCAGGCGACGACGCCGTCGGTTCTTGAAAAGATCGAGGTCGTCGGCACCGGCGGGGCTTCGCCGAGACGGTTCAACTGGTCGGCGCGCGTCGCCTCCGGCGGGCCGTTGATGGCGTCGTAAAGCCGGCGCGCATTGGAATAATCGCGGTGACGGGTGATCGGGCTGCCGAGCGAGATGACGGAGCGCACCTTGTCCGGCGCGCGCTTGGCGAGTTCGCGCGCAAAGACGCCCCCTAAGCTCCAGCCGACGATCGACAGCTTTCGTCCGTGCTCCTCATAAATGCGGTCGACGAGCGCGCCCATGGCGCGTTCGCGCTCTTCGTTGAATTTGAGATTGCGACCGAGGCCCCAACCATAGGTCGCATAGCCGAGATCCTTCAGGACGCCCCGCAGGGGCCGCGTCGACACATCGCTGGCGACGAAGCCCGGCAGCACCAGCACCGGATGGCCGTCGCCCTTCGGCAGGCGCCGCATGAGAAGCCGCAAGGAATAGAACGAGCCGAATTCGAAAGCCGCGCGGCCTTCCATCAGGGTCCAGAACAGCGACGGCGGCCGCGGCGCATGATCCTTCGCGCCGGGATCGTCTTTCGTCATCGTCGCCATCCCCTCCACTCCTTACCGGACCGACGCGAAGCTTCGGCTGCGCCGGCGGCTTCGCGCAACGCCCGCGCGCAGCCTCAAGCTGCTTTCGCCCGCTTTTTGGGTTTTTTCGCCGGCGCCGTCTCCCGACCGATCGCAGCGAGATGAGCGTCGAACGATTCTTGCAGACATTCGGCGTAGCGCGCCGGGTCCGGCATCGCGTCGCGGCAGGCGGTCGCCGTCACCGTGATCTTGTCGACATAGCTCTGCACGACATGGCCGAGCCCGACGCCGTCGAGGAGGCAGAGATTGCCGTAAACGTTCACGAGCCGCGCGCCGGTCGAATAAATCGGGACCGGCGGCCCCGGCACATTCGTCACCACCGTGTTGAACATCGGCCGGATGCGGTTCGCGAGCCCGAACTGCGAATAGAGACGCGCGCCGATGCCCATATAGAGCGCCGGCGACAGCTTCGACATTTCCGCCATCTGGCGGGCGCCGATCGCATTCGTCATCGCCTTCGACCTCTGCGTCTCGTCACGCACATAGGCGAGCCGCTCGGCAGGCGTTTCGAGGTGGGTTCCAAGCGGCGCGCGCATGGCGCTCACCTGGTTGCCCATGGTGTTCTTTTCATTCTCGGCGCGCACGGAGATCGGCGCCATCGCGGCGAGCGTTTCTTCGGGAAGCTCGCCCTTCTCGTTGAGATAGCTGCGCATCGCGCCGCCGACGATCGACAGCATGACGTCATTGACCGTCGCGCCGTCGGCGAGCGCGCGCAGCGCCTTGACGTCGGCGAGGTCGAATGACCGGCCGTCGATGACGCGATGCGCGGACACCTTGCCGTTGAAGCGCGTGCGCGGCGTCTTCAGAGTCGAGGCGATGTCGAAGTCGCCCTTGATCGCGCCCTTGACGACGCGCACGGCGCCGGGAAGCGACTGCATCGCCACCTGCGCCTGCCGGAACGGATTGGTGAAGCCGCGCACATAGCCGCGCGCGAACATGCCGACCTGGCTCGGCATCCGCTCCGGTTTCCACGGATCGGGCTGGCGGATCGGATCAACTTCCGGCGTCGCCGTATGGAGCGCCTTCATGAGGTCGACGCCTGACATGCCGTCGATGGCGGCGTGATGCACCTTCGACAGGATCGCGTAACTGCCTTTCGGCGCGCCGTCGACATTATCGAGACCCTCGACGACGAGCAGCTCCCAGGGCGGGCGCGTGAGGTCCAGGGGCCTCGCAAAGGTGCGCGCCGTCAGGATGCAGAGCTGACGCCAGTCGCCGGGCTTGGGCAGCGCCGCGTGGCGGACATGATATTCGAGATCGAAATTCGGGTCTTCGATCCAGTACGGATAGTCGATGCCGAACGGCACCTTGATCATTCGCTGGCGGAGCGATTTGGCGAGATAGAGACGCCCACGGAGGAAATTCAGGATGTCCTTGAAGCGTACGAATCCGCCCGGCGCGGTCGACGGGTCGTAAATCGAAATCGAGCCGATATGGATCGGCGCGTTGGGCTGCTCGAACGCGACGAACGCCGCGTCCAGCCCCTGCATCTGCTTCATCGGACGTCTCCAGCCGATCGCGCCCTCTCGGTGCGGCGCGCTTCAGTCGAGAGGCTAGCAACGGGGATTAGAAGAGTCACCCAATCGGCCGCTTCAGGCGGTCGGGACGACCAGAACGTCGATATTGGCGCGCCTGAGCGCCGATTCCGAGACGCTGCCGAGAGGCTGGCGATGGTCGGCGTCCTTGCGTCTTGAGCCGAGCGCGAGGAGGTCGGCCCTCGTCTCTACGGCCGTTCCGATGACGAAATCAGCAGCGTTGAACAGCAGGGGTTTCAAAACGATCCCGATCCCGGCAAGGCCCGCCGCAGCAAGGAGCCTCGCCGCTTCCGCCCGCAGCGCGGGCTCGTCGCTTGAGAACGCCGCCCATACGGCCTCAAGGCTGGCCGCCTGCAGCTTCAATCGGCGCATGGCGTCGGTCTCGACGCCGAATGCGGCGGTCACGTTCTCGGCGCCGACGAGCCCGAGATCGAGCGCCGACAACAAGGGCCGAAGATCGGGCGCGAAGATGTCGACCGCGGCGAGCGCGGCGCGGTATTCCTGCGGCTCTGCCCTTCGAACCACCAGGACGGGATCGCGCGAGCCGCGCAGGATGCGATCCGCGGTAGTCCCGAGGAATGCATTGCGATGAGGGCTGACGCGAGGCGCGCCGAGGATGATGAGATCGGCGCCAAGCCCGCGCGCGACATTATGCAGTTCGATGTGCGGCTCGCCGCGCGCGGTCGTCAGTCGGCAGGCGACGCCCGCCGCGCGGCCGCGCGCGACAAGACCTGCGCTGCGAACGCGCGCTTCCTCGGTCGCCGCCTCAGCGAGGCGCTCTGGAAGATCGCCGTCGATGATATGAACGGCGCAAAGCTCTGCGCCCGCCCTCGCGGCCAGCAGCAACGCCTGATCCTCCGCGCGCGCTGAGCGCTCCGAAAAATCGACGCCTAACAGGAACCGGCGCATGGGAACCTCCGCTGCTCGCTTCGGTTCGACGCTACGCGCGCCTAGGGGGCGCGGATTGATCAGGATCAAATGGGACGCGCGCTACCGGCTGAAGGCGTCGGCAAGGATGCGTTCCAGCCCGGCGCGATCGTCTTCGTCGAACTGGTTCTTGCGGTCGCTGTCGACATCGAAGACGGCGATCAGGCGCCCCGCTTGGTCAAGGACAGGCACGACGATTTCTGATTCCGACCGGCTGTCGCAGGCGATGTGGCCGGGAAACTCATGCACGTCCGGCACGATGATCGTCTCGCGCCGCGTCGCACAGGCGCCGCAGACCCCCTTCGAGAAGGGAATGCGCAGGCAGCCGAGCGTCCCCTGATAAGGACCGATGACGAGTTCGCCCGGCTTCTCCGCGTCAACGAGATAAAATCCGGTCCAGAAATAATGATCGAACGCGTGGTGAAGAATGTTCGACACCGTCGCCATGCGCGCGACGAGGTTCGTCTCGCCCTCAATCGTCGCGGCGATCTCCTTGGCGACTTCCGCATAGCGTTCACGTTTCATCGCTTTTCCTCAATCGAAAACTCCAGCGTCGGCAGCGGGCCCACGGTCACCTCAACACGGTCGCCGGGGACGAGCGGCCCGACGCCTTCGGGCGTCCCGGTGAAGATAAGGTCGCCGGCTTTCAGTTCGCAGAGATTCGACAAGGCGATGATGATTTCCGGCACGGTCCAGATGAAGTTGAGCGCGGAATCTTGTTTGACGGCGCCGTTGACGCTGAGCGTGATCCGCGCGGCGTCGAAGAGGTCGGGCGGGAAATCTTCGATCCTGGCGATCATTCCGACGGCGGCGGAGTTGTCGAAGCCCTTCGCCGCATCCCAGGGCGCGCCCGCCTTCTTCGCCGCCGCCTGCAGATCGCGGCGCGTCAGGTCGCAGCCCGCCGCCTGTCCGAAAATGAGCGCGCCGGCTTCCTCGCGCGTCTTGAGGCCCCGCCCGCCCGCGCCGAGCGCGATCACCAGTTCGCCCTCGTAATGAAGGTTCGACGTCGCCGGCGGATAGGGAATGACCGATCCCGTTTCGACAATCGCGTCGGCGGGCTTCGTGAAGAACACCGGCGGATCGGATTTCGGATCGCCGCCCATCTCCTTCACATGGTCGGCGAAATTCCTCCCGATGCAGAATATTCGTCGCACCGGAAAGCGCCCGCCGCCGAGCACCTCCACCGACGAAACGCGCGGCGGCTCGAACACAAAGGTCATGCCGGGCGCCCGCCCGCCTTCACGACCCGTCTGTCGGACGGCGGATATTTGGAGAGCAACGCCGCCGGCCGCTTCGGCCGCGCGACAAGGTCTCCGCCGCAATTCGGGCAGCGGCCTTTTAGCGGGCCGTCGGCGCAAGCACCGCAAAAGGTGCATTCGAAGCTGCAGATGCGCGCGTCAGCCTCCGGCGGCAGATCCCGGTCGCAGCATTCGCAGTTGGGCCTTAACTCGAGCACTTCGGTCCTCTCAGTCGTCCTCGGCGATTTCCGGGTCCTGCGGCTCGAATGACGGCGGCGCGGCGGGCTCAGTCTTTTCCGGTTCAGCCGGCGCCGGCGGCGCACCGCCCATCCACGACCGGACATGAACATCCTGCTGCGGAAAGGGAATTTCAATCCCTTTCTCCTTGAAAGCCTTGAAGATGGCGAAACGCAGTTCGGTGCGCGCCTGAAGGCCCTTGCTGATGTCGGCGAGAAAGCATCGCAGTTCGAAATCGAGCGAGGACGCCCCGAACGCCTCCCAGGTCACAAACGGCTCCGGGAAGCGCACGACCAGCGGATTTTCATCGGCGCATTTCAGAAGCACCTCGCGCACCAGCTCCGGGTCGCTGCCGTAAGCGACCCCGACGGGAATGCGCACGCGCCCCATATTGTTCTTGTGCGTCCAGTTGGTGACGGTTGAGGCGATCAGCTCGGAATTCGGAATGATGATCGACGAGCGGTCGAACGTCTCGATCTCGGTCGAGCGCACGCTGATCTTCTTCACGATCCCCTCGCCAGACTGCGTGACGATCCAGTCGCCGACCTTCACCGGCCTCTCGAAGAGCAGGATGAGACCCGACACGAAATTGTTGACGACAGACTGCAGGCCGAAGCCGATGCCGACCGACAGGGCGCCGGCGATCAGCGCAAGGTTTGAAAGATCGACGCCGGCGATCGACAGCGCCGTCGCCCCGGCGATGACGAGGCCGACATAGCCGAGAAGCGTCACCAGCGAGTTTTGCGCGCCCGCATCCATCCGCGAATGCGCCAATGGCCCGCGTTGCAGTCCGCTCTGCACAAGGCGCGTGCCGCCGAGGATCGCGACGAAAGCGACGATCGCGAACACGATGTCGGTGAGCGAAATGACGACGCCGCCGATGCGAAATCCGGCGAAGGCGCGGGCGAAGAGGCCGCGCACCGCATCGGCTTCAAATCCCGCAAGCAGGAAAAGCACCGGCGCGGCGGCCAGAATCAGCACGGCGTCGACGCCGAGGCCGATCCAGAAATTGAAATCGCCGGCGTCCGCGCCGGTTCTGCCGGACTTGATGCGGCGGTCTGCAAAGCCGATCGCCTCGCGCAGGCCCGCCCGCAGAAACCACAGCACGGCGGCGAGCAAGGCGATGTAATAGACCCGCGTTGCGGCGAAATCGGCGAGATTGACGTGCCCCGCGATCGCCGCCGCGCCGATGGCGACGCCGAGAATGCGCCCGATGAACCGCAACCCCGGCCAGATCGACTTCTTCTGTTCCCCGGCCGCCGGCTCGGCCGGTTTTGCGGCCGGCAGGCAAAGGACGAAGAGGAGCGCGCCGACGATCACCGCGGCGATGCCGGTCGCCAGCCTGCCGGCGCTCACCGCATCGCCCGCCGCATGCGTGACGGCGACGAAGACGGCCTTGGCGCCGACGACGATGACGATCGCAAGGATGAGGCGCGAGGCCGTCCGCGCGCGCGCCTCATCGAGGCCGGCGAGCCGCCAGTTCGGCGCCGCGGGCGAAAGAATCCCGACGGAGAATCCTTCGATGACGAGAAAGGCGATCAGCGCGCCCCAGAGCGCGCGCGCAACCCCGACGCCGTCATCTGCGAGGAGACCGACGGCGCGCGCCGTTTCAACGACCGCAAAGCCGCCGATGACGCCCGGGATGACGCGCGTCAGCATTCGCACCCCGGCGAGCGCGACACGCCGCGCCGGCGTCGGCTCCAGCGTCTCGAGCCGCGCGGTGAAGGCTCTCCGCGACCAGTTCCGGACCGGCCCGAACATCAGGAAGGAAAACGCAAACGCTGCGCCGATCGCCGCCGCGCCGACCAGCGCGCCGCCCTCGCCCTCGCGATTGTCGCGCCAGCGGGCGAAATAGGCGCTTATCTTTCCGCCCAGCACGTTCGCTTCCGCGGCGGCCGTCGACCACAAGTCGGGGGCGATCAGCGGCGCGTCGCGGCGAAGAATGCGCCGCCAACGCGCTTCGAACCGCTGCTGCGAAAGCGCCGACAGCAGCCGGGCGCCCTCGTCGGCGTTGGCGAGGATGCGCGTGCGCAGGCTCTGATAATACGACACCCGCTCGGTCAGCGCCTTGCGGTCGGCGGCGAGCAGCGGCGCCTCGGCGGGCTCGCCCTCCTTCGGCGCGGGGCCGAGCAGCGCAAGACTTTCCTCCGCGCGTCTGAGCGCCGTCTCGACCGCCGGAAGCTCGGCGCGGGATTTTTCGACCGCTGCGCGAACGTCGCGGGCGAAGGCCGCGTCGTCATCGACTTCTGCGCCCTCAAGCGCTTCGCTGAGATTTGCGAGCGACTGCGCCGATGCGGCGATTTGCTTCTCGCGCGCACGGTCGCGCTCGTCCTGCGCAGCCGCGAGCGACAGCGACAGGACCGCCGCAGCAATGACGGCGAGAAGACGCCGCAGGACGATCAAAGGATCTTCTGCCCGGTCTTCGCCCAGTCGGCGAGGAAGGCTTCGAGCCCTTTATCCGTCAGCGGATGATTGGCGAGCGCCTTGATGACGGCCGGCGGCGCGGTGGCGACATCGGCGCCGGCGAGCGCTGATTCCCGCATGTGCTGCGGCGAGCGGATCGAGGCGGCGAGGATGTTCGTCGTGAAGCCGTAATTGTCATAGACGGCGCGGATCTCACGGATGAGCTCCATGCCGTCCTGTCCGACATCGTCGAGCCGTCCGATGAAGGGCGAGACATAGGTCGCGCCCGCCTTCGCCGCGATCAGCGCCTGATTGACCGAGAAGCAGAGCGTCACGTTGGTCTTGATCCCGCCGTCGGTCAGGGCCTTGCACGCCGCGATCCCCTTGAGCGTCAGCGGCAGCTTGACGACGACGTTCTTGGCGATCTTGGCCAGCGAGCGTCCTTCGGCGACCATCTCATCGGTTTCGAGCGCCGTCACCTCGGCGCTGACCGGGCCCGGAACCAGCGCGCACACCTCCGCGATCATCTCGCGAAAATCGCGCCCTGACTTGGCGACAAGGCTGGGGTTCGTCGTCACGCCGTCGACGAGGCCCGTCGGCAGCAGCGCCTTGATCTCGGAGACTTCAGCGGTATCGACGAAGAATTTCATGGCGGCTCCAGCAGTCAAACGGTCGCCGAGGGGTTGGCGCGACTCGGGGCCGCATTCTAGCCGCGGCCGCGCTGAAGCTTCAAATCGGCTTTCCCGCGCGCCGACCGGCAGCGGTCAGAGCAATATTTGACCTCGTCCCAGACCTTCGCCCAGCGCTTGCGCCAGACCATCGGCCGGCCGCAGGCGGCGCAGGTCTTTTGGGGAAGACCGGATTTCTTGCGCATTCGCATGGCAAAGATACGCGTTGACGCTCTTCCATGATCACCCGCCGGAGATCCGCCGGTCAGGTCGCCGGGGTCGCTGCGCAGGCCAAAGGCGTCGCCACCGGACGCATCGGACGCACGCCCTCGACTTCCAGCCGGCGCATCAATCCCGGGTACGCGCGCGCGTCGAAAGTCGGCTGCAACATGAACTGGATGAGGGTCGGCAGGCCATCTTCGTCGTCAAACGGCGCCAGGAGCGCGTCAGCGCCGGCCTGATCGCCCATCAACTGTGCGGCCTGCCAGCGCGCGGCGACGTCGCCGATCGGCTCTATCCTCGCCCGGAAACGCGCGGCGTCGGCGATCCGCCCTTCGGCGCAGGCCTGCCGCATCTCGGCGAGCAGCTTGTTTTCCTCCGCCAGCGCGGAAGAGCGCACATAGGCGAGCGACTTCAGCGCCTCGCCGGTCGCGCCGGACCACAGGAAGGCCCGATGGGCCTGATAATTGAGCGTCGCGTTGTCGGGGCTGACCCGCAATTGCGCGCGCGCGCGGCGGGCGGCGAGGCCGGGCTTCATCGCCATCACCGATATCGTCACCGCACGCGACCACGGCCAGCCGCTTTCCATCGACAGCGCATGGATGCGCTCGGCGGCGCGCGCCACCGATCGACGATCTCCGGCATAGGCGGCGAGCGTCGCCAGCTGTTCCCAGGCCTCGATGTCGCGCGGCCGAGCCTGAAGATATTGCAGCATCAGATCCTGCGCGGGTTTCAGCTGCAGCCGCATGGACGCCCGCGACGAGCGGAACTTCAGCGCATCGATGTCGCTGCTCGCAGTCGCGATCGCCGCATCGATGCGCTCCTCATAGGCGGCGAGCCTTTCCTCGCGGTTGAACTCCGATCCAAAGACTTTCGATCCCATCCGCGTTTCATTGGCGAACCAGGCGAGGCCGGCGAGCCAATGGGCGTTGGAGAACGACGGATCAAGTTCGCGCGCACGCTCGAACGCCGCCGCCGAGCGGCGCGCGTCTTCAATGTCGCCGCCAAGGAGGTGGCGCCGGCCGAAAGAGACGCCCTGCAGGTACGCCGCGTAGGCGGCGGGCGAGCTTGTGCCCGCCTTCATCATCGCCGACAGTTTCGCCTGATCGAGGACGGTGTCGAGCGCGCGCGCGATATCAACGGCGATTTCTTCCTGGATGGTGATGACGTCATCCTCGGCGCGATCATAGGACTGCGTCCACAACTGGAAGCCGTCGCTCGTCCTGAACAATTGCGCGGTGACCTTCACCCGCCCATCCGCACGGCGGACCGACCCTTCCAGGACATTGGCGACGCCCAGCCGGTCGCGCAGCGCTGCGAGCGGCGCCCCGTCGTGCGTCGCCAGTTCCGCCGCGCGCCGGGAGGCGATGCGCAGATCCGGCGTTTTCGCGATCGAGGCGACGATTTCCTCGGTCAAACCCTCGACGAACCACGCCGCATCCGCCTCGGGGCTGAGATCGTCGAAAGTCATGACCGCGATCGACTTCGCGGGCGGCCCGGCGGCGTTCGGGCTCCGAAACGAAAAGAACGCCGCGGCGAGCAAGAGCGCCACGACCAAGGCCGCCGCGATCAGCGCCGGCGTGCTGCGCCGCCGGGCGGGCGCTTGCGACGCGTCGGACGATGGCGCCGCTCTCTCCGCCAGCGTCACCGGCAGCAGGAACCGATACCCCTTGCCATGGACGGTTTCGATTATCAGGGGATTGCGGGCGTCATCGCCGAGCGCCGCCCGGATCTGGCGGATCGCCGTCGTCAGCACCGCCTCGGAGATCGCGCGGTTCTCCCAGATGCGTTCGAAAATTTCTTCCTTGGTGATGAGGCGCTGCGCACCCGCCATCAGAAGTTCCAGAAGTTCTAGCGGCTTGCCCGATAGCGGAATCCCTTCTCCGTGGCGCGCCAGCCGGCGCTCGCGCATGTCGAGGCGGAACGGCCCGGCGACCAGAACGGCGCCAGCGGCGCCGGTTCCTGCATCGTCGTTTTCGGCTTTTACATCGGAGCTCAGAAATTTCTCATAAGTCGAAGGCGTCGGCAGGAACCGTCGGCGCTATTTTTAACACTTTGAATTTCCGGCGCGAATTTCCTCTTCGCCGGCGGCGGTCCTGCGCTTGACGCAGCGCGACAAATTTCAGTCGGCTTTCAGGACTTGCCGTGACGAGATCGACCATTTCTCAGCCGGCCCGCCAGCGCGCCTTTCATACTGGAACGCGGCGGCGGAGCCAAAGGAGAAAAACACGTCCATGCGTTCAACCACCAAAAAAATCGCCCCACCAATGCCGCATGCCCTCGCCATGCTTGGCGTCGCCATCGTGCTGGCGTCGACGCCCGTCGCCCACGCCGCCGCGCGCGAGGAAAACGGCGCGAAGACCTATTCCGCGAGGCTTTCCATCGCGGACCTCGATCTGAGCCGGCCGGAGGATGTTGAGAAACTGGAGCGCCGCGTGAGCAAAAGAGCGCGGCATTTTTGTCGGAGTTTCCACAGCGTGACGGCAACCCCGACGATGCTGCGTGAATGCAGGCGCAGGATCTTCGAGGAAAACCGTCCCCGGATCGACCAGGCGGTCGCGGCAGCCGGGCGGTAAGCCCCTTATCCCGTGCGGATCGCCGCTGGCGGGCGCGCCCCCTTGGGGGTGCGCCCGCGTTTGGCCTTTTTGAGGCTGATCCCTCTACGCCCGGCGGACGCTGATTCCCGAATGGAAAGGAGGTTACCCCTTTTCAGCCCCGCGCATTAGAGTATTGGCAACTCAGCGGGAACATCGGGCCTTTTCCATGACCAATCCGATTGCGGAAACGTCGATCGTCGTGCGCTTCGCCGGGGATTCCGGCGACGGCATCCAGCTTCTCGGCAGCCAGTTTGCGGATTCAACCGCCGTCGCCGGCTCCGACTTTTCGACCTTTCCGGACTTCCCGGCGGAGATCAGGGCGCCGGTCGGCACGACCTTCGGGGTCTCGGCGTTCCAGATCAATTTGGGCTCGCGCCGCATCGCGACCGCCGGCGACGCGCCGGACGTGCTCGTCGCGTTCAACCCGGCGGCGCTGAAAGTAAACCTCTCGCTCTTGCCGAAGGGCGCGCTCATCATCCTCAACACGGATGAATTCAATGAGCGCAATTTCCAGAAGGCGCATATCAGCGCCGACCCGCGCACAACCGGCGAGCTTGCCGATTTTCGCGTCATCGAAATTCCGATCAAGACGCAGACGCTCGAAGCGGTGAAGCCCTCGGGCCTTTCAAAACGCGACGCCGAGCAGTGCAAGAATTTCTGGGGTTTGGGGTGCGTGCTCTGGATGTTCGGACGCGAGCGCGCGCCGATCGAAGCCTGGATCAACCGGAAATTCGCAAACGAGCCCGCCGTGCTCGCGGGCAACATGATGGCGCTCGCCGCCGGACACGCTTACGCCGAGACGGCGGAGCTTTCCGCCGAAATCCCCCAATTCGCGATCGGCCCCGCGCCGATGGACGACGGCGATTATCGCTCGATCACCGGCGCCGAAGCTCTAGCGCTGGGGCTCGCGGCGGCGGGGGAGCTTGCCGACAAGCCGATCCTTTTCGCCTCCTACCCCATCACGCCCGCCTCACCCCTCCTCCACTACCTCGCGCGTTATGGGGAGCTTGGCGTTGCGACGTTTCAGGCGGAGGACGAGATCGCAGCGTGCTGCGCGGCGATCGGCGCTTCCTACGGCGGGGCGATCGGCGTCACCTCCTCGTCTGGCCCCGGCATCGCGCTCAAGACCGAAGCGATCGGCCTCGCCATCGCGACGGAGCTGCCGCTCATCATCGTCAATTCGCAGCGCGGCGGCCCCTCGACCGGCCTGCCGACAAAGACCGAGCAGTCGGACCTTTATCAGGCGATCTACGGACGAAATGCGGACTCGCCGATACCAGTTGTCGCGACCTCAGGGCCCGAGGACTGTTTCGACATCGCCATCGAGGCGACGCGCGTCGCGCTGCGCCATATGACGCCGGTGTTCCTCTTGACCGACGGCTACATCGCCAACGCCGCCGGCCCGTGGGCGATCCCCGACATGGCGAAATACGAGAAGATCGCGTCAAATGCGCCGCCGGCCGCGCCCGCGGACGGCGACGCCGTCAAGCGCGCCATCTGGAAGCGCGACGCCGACACCTATGGCCGCCCCTGGGTCCCGCCCGGCACGCCGGGCCTCGCCCACCGCATCGGCGGGTTGGAGAAGGACCTCGCAACGGGCGACATCTCCTATGACGCGAAGAACCACCAGGCGATGACGGAACTCCGGTTCGCCAAGGTCGCCTCGGTCGCGAAATACATTCCGCACCAGACGGTCGAGCAAGGCCCGACAAGCGGCCCGCTCGCCGTCGTCGGCTGGGGCTCGACCCACGGCGTCATCTGGCGCGCGGTCGAAGCGGCGCGGAAGGAAGGCATCGACGCCGCGCAAATCCACGTCCGCTGGCTTAATCCGTTCCCGGATAATCTCGGCGCCCTCCTCTCGGGCTACGCACGCGTTCTGGTGCCGGAGATGAACATGGGCCAGCTCGCGACGGTGTTGCGCGATCGCTTCGAAATCGCGGCAGAGCCGCTGACGAAAGTCTCAGGCCAGCCGTTCAAGATCGCGGAGATTTTGGCGGGCATTCGCGAGCATGCGGGCGTGGCGAGGGCGGCGGAGTGAAGACGGCGCACCTCACAATCCGTCACCCCGATGCCGGCGAAACCGGAACCCGGGGTCCATCTTCTGGACTCACTGCTGCCCGCGCCGGTCATTCAGGAGATGGGCCCCGGATCGGCTGCGCCGTCCGGGGTGACGGCTCATTCTTGAGGCGCCAACCCCTCCCCGCTCATCCCGGCGAAAGCCGGGATCCAACTCCGGCGCCGCGAGCACAGTCTTTTGGTGCGCGCGTCCGCGCGCGCTGGGTCCCGGCTTTCGCCGGGATGAGCGGAACACGGTTGATCGTCAGTACACTAATAGTGTCGGCGATCCGGGAGCACGCGGGAGCGAGAAAGGCGGCGGAGTGAACTTTCATCACCCCATAAATTCCGTCACCCCCGGGGCCGCGCGAAGCGCGGAACCTGGGGTCCATCTTCGGGCCCGCGGGGAGAGGTGGACCCCGGATCGCCTTCGGCGTCCGGGGTGACGGCGAAATGACAACGCAATGAATCCTCTTCGGTCGGAGCATGTAAAATGAACGCCCCCCTCGCCGCCAAAGACTTCGAAACCGATCAGGAAGTGCGCTGGTGCCCCGGTTGCGGGGACTATGCGATCCTGAAGGCCGTGCAGAAGACGATGGCGGATATCGGCGCCGATCCGGACAAGACCGCGTTCGTCTCCGGCATCGGCTGCTCGTCGCGCTTTCCCTATTACATGGCGACTTACGGCTTCCACACGATCCACGGGCGCGCGCCGGCGTTTGCGACGGGATTGAAGCTTGCGAACCCTTCGCTCGACGTCTGGATGGTGACGGGCGACGGCGACGGGTTGTCGATCGGCGGCAATCATCTGCTCCATGTCATCCGCCGCAACGTGAATCTTCAGATCCTGCTCTTCAACAACGAAATCTACGGCCTGACGAAGGGCCAGTATTCGCCGACGAGCCGCATTGGCACGCGCTCGCCCTCCTCGCCGAAGGGGTCAATCGACGCGCCGGTCAATCCTTGCGCCTTCGCGCTCGGCGCCGGGGCGAAGTTCGTGGCGCGGGGCGTCGACACGGCGACGAAAGCGCTCACTGAAACGCTGAAGGCCGCGCATGGCTTCGAGGGCGCGTCCTTCGTCGAGATTTTCCAGAACTGCATCGTCTACAACGCCGACGTCTTTTCCGACTTCACGGAGAAAAAAGTCGCGGACGATCACCAACTGCACCTCGAGCACGGCAGACCGATGCTGTTCGCCGGCGGCAAGCGGGGCCTGCGCTTCGATGCGCGCAGCTTCAAGCTTGAAGTCGTCGCGGTCGGCGACGGCGGCGTCGATCCGTCAGAGGTTCTCGTCCATGACGAGAACAACAGGACGCTCGCCCACCTCCTCGTCGAGATGAAGCACCCGGAATTCCCGATGGCGATGGGCGTCATCTATCGCGAGCACGGAAGCCCGTCTTTCGACAAGGCGTTCTGGGCGCACCACCCGACCGCGGGCAAGCGTACGTCGAAAGTCGCGAACGCGCTCCGCCGCGGCTATGTATGGACAAAAAAGGCAGGCTGAAGCTTTCGCAGGCGCAGCGACGATTTCGCGTTGCGCGGGCGGCCTACCGCCGTTAACCCTTGCGGCCGGGAGCGGGCCCTCGTCAGTACCCCGGCGTTTCTTTCAGGTCGTCTGCGCCGAGGGGGCTTCATGAGACTTCTGCTGATCGCCGCATGTACGCTGACCGCGAGCGGATGCGCGTTGTTTGAGAAATCCGAACCCCGCGCCGCAGCGGCGCCGGCCGCACCCGCGACGACGATCGCCAAGCCCGCCCGCTTCACGCCCGCCTTCGGCGCCGGCTCGCCGGTCGCGCTGATGCCCTGCCGCGGCGCGGCCGCGCTCGGCGACACCTGCAAACCGTTTACTGTCAGTCATGAACGCCGCGGCGACATGCCGGCGGGCGAAAATTCCGAAGCCTTCGGCGAGGCGACGACGGTCTCGATGACGCCGGAAGATTAAAGCCGATACCGGACCTGGTCGGCCCAGAAGCGCTCAAGGCGCTGGAGCGACTTGTTGGTCTGCTCCATCATCGGCTGGTCGACGCCGCCGACTTGCTCGACCGAACCAAGCTGGCGATCGAAAAGCTCGGCGAGGCGGTCGCGCACGTTTAGCCCCGCCGCGGTGAGCGACACCCGCTTGGAGCGGCGATCGACATCCGAGCGGACGTCGCGGATATAGCCCTTATCGACAAGCTGCTTCAGGTTATAGGAGACGTTGGAGCCGAGATAATGCCCGCGCGAGCGCAGCTCGCCCGGCGTCAGCTCCGCCTCGCCGATGTTGTAGAGAAGCAGCGCCTGCACCGAATTGATGTCGGTCTGGCCGAGGCGTTCGAGCTCATCCTTGATGACGTCGAGAAGCTGGCGATGCAGCCGCTCGACGAGATGCAACAACTGCAGATAAGCGGGGCGCAAGCCCTCATTGACGGCCGATTTCTCAGCCTTCACGCCCCCAACGCCCGCGTTCGCCCGCTCGACCGCCGCCATGAATTCGCCTCGTCAAAACCCGAAAACTTCGGTGACCCTAGGCTGAATTCCCTAAAAGGCGCGTTAAATGCAGCGGATCAATTTGCACTCAAATTGAAAATGGCGGCGTAACGAGGCATTACGATTCTGCAAGCGGCGACGGTAAGACGGCGATGACCTCTGTTACCCAATCCTTTCCGGCAACGCGCCTGCGGCGCCTCAGGGCGAGCGCATGGTCGCGCGCGCTCGTCGCGGAAACGCGCCTTTCGCCCGCCGATCTCATCTGGGCGATCGTGCTGCGCGAGGGATCGGGCGTTCGCGAGCCTGTCGCCTCGATGCCCGGCGTCCACCGGCTCTCGGTCGACGAGGCCGTCGGCGCCGCGCGCGAGGCGAAATCGCTGGGGATTCCGGCGCTCGCGCTCTTCCCGTTCACGTCAAAGGAACACCGCAGCGCCGACGCCGCCCTCGCCTTTTCGCCGGACAATCTGATGTGCCGCGCGGCGCGCGCGATAAAGGATGCGGTTCCCGACATCGGCCTGATGGCGGACGTCGCCCTTGATCCCTATACGGATCATGGCCATGACGGATTTCTCGAAGACGGCGAGATCGTCAATGACCGCACGCTTGAAGCGCTCGTCCGTCAGGCGGTCGTCGAGGCCAAAGCGGGCTTCGACATCGTCGCGCCGTCCGACATGATGGACGGGCGCATCGGCGCGATCCGCAAGGGGCTCGACGCTGAAGGGCTCGAGGCTGTGCAGATCATGTCCTACGCGGCGAAATACGCATCGTGTTTCTACGGCCCCTATCGCGACGCGATCGGCTCCGCGGGCGTCCTTAAGGGCGACAAGCGCACCTATCAGATGGACCCCGCGAACACCGACGAAGCGCTGCGCGAGGTCGCGATGGATATCGCTGAAGGCGCCGACAGCGTCATGGTGAAACCCGCCGGCGCCTATCTCGACATCATCTGGCGGGTGAAAGAGGCTTTCGTGATGCCGACCTTCGCGTTCCAGGTCTCCGGCGAATACGCGATGATCATGGCGGCGGCGCAGAACAACTGGATCGACGAAAACCGCGCGATCCTCGAAAGCCTCCTCGCCATCCGCCGCGCCGGCGCCGACGGCGTCATCACCTATTTCGCCCCGAAAGCGGCGAAACTCCTTGGCGCTTGAGCCGCCGCCTGGCGAGCCGCGGGGCGCTGCGCTAAAGGAACCCAAACTTCGAGGGATCCCCATGCGCGCGCTCGTGAAAGCGAAACGTGAAGAAGGCATCTGGATGCAGGATGTCGCCGCGCCCGAGATCGGGCCGAACGACGTGCTCATCAAGGTCAAAAAGACCGCGATCTGCGGCACCGACGTCCACATCTACAACTGGGATTCCTGGGCGCAGAAGACGATCCCGGTGCCGATGACGGTCGGTCATGAGTTTATGGGCGAGATCGTCGAGATCGGCTCCGAGGTTCATCCCGAACATTCGAAGATGAAGATCGGCGACCGCGTCTCCGTCGAGGGCCATGTCACCTGCGGCTATTGCCGCAATTGCCGCGCCGGCCAGCGCCATCTCTGCCGCAACACCGCCGGCATCGGCGTCAACCGCGCGGGCGCCTTCGCCGAATATATCGCGGCGCCGGCGTTCAACGTCTATCGCCTGCCCGACGACATTCCCGACGAGATGGGC
This sequence comes from uncultured Caulobacterales bacterium, assembly GCA_964578685.1. GTDB lineage: Bacteria > Pseudomonadota > Alphaproteobacteria > Caulobacterales > Parvularculaceae > Amphiplicatus. The sequence continues at coordinate 723 of CAZOEB010000060.1, read as the reverse complement.
GCGATCTTCGACCCCTTCGGCAACGCGGTGCACACCGCCCTCGCCTATGACCTCGTCGGCGAGGACGTGCTGATCACCGGCGCCGGGCCGATCGGCGTCATGGCCGCCGCCGTCGCCCGCTTCGTCGGCGCGCGCCATGTCGTCATCACCGACGTCAACGATTATCGCCTCAATCTCGCCAAGACGATGGGCGCCTCGCGCGCCGTCAACGTCTCCCGCGAAAATCTCCGCGACGTGATGAGCGAACTGCGCATGACGGAAGGCTTCGACATCGGCCTCGAAATGTCGGGCGTGCCGCAGGCTTTCGCCTCGATGCTCGACACCATGAACCACGGCGGCAAGATCGCGATGCTCGGCATCATGCCGAACGGCGCCGGCATCGACTGGGACAAGGTCATCTTCAAGGGCCTTGACATCAAGGGCATTTACGGCCGGCGCATGTTCGAGACCTGGTACAAGATGGGCGCGCTCCTGCAGGCGGGACTGAACCTCAAGCCGATCCTCACCCACCGCTTTGCGGCGAACGACTACCAGAAGGGCTTCGACGTCATGCGCTCAGGCCAGTCGGGGAAGGTCGTGCTCGACTGGTAGGACTCGCCTGCGCCGTCCGGGGTGACGGAATCAGGCGGGGCGGCGGTTATTCTGTCAGTGTGCAGAGCGTCTATCACCCCCAAGAAACGCCGTCACCCCGGGGCGTCGCGCAGCGACGAACCCGGGGTCCAT
>CAZOEB010000059.1:0-18628 GCA_964578685.1 uncultured Caulobacterales bacterium | reverse complement strand
ATCAAGCCATTATGGCGCCGCGTCGAAGCGATCAATGCGCTGGAGCCTTCCATCGCCAAGCTGACCGACGCCGAAATCGTGGCGCGGACCGCTGCGCTGAAGGCGCGCGTCGCCGGCGGAGAAAGCCTCGACGACATTCTTGAGGAGGCCTTCGCGACCGTCCGCGAAGCCGCCAAGCGCGCGCTCGGCCAACGGCATTACGACGTCCAGCTTCTCGGCGGGATGATCCTGCACGAAGGCAACATCGCCGAGATGAAGACCGGCGAAGGCAAGACGCTCGTCGCGACGCTGCCCGTTTACCTCAATGCGCTGACGGGCCGCGGGGTGCATGTCGTGACCGTCAACGATTATCTGGCGCGCCGCGACGCCGAATGGATGGGCCGCGTGTATGAGCGGCTCGGCCTCACGACCGGCTGCATCGTTCACGGCCTCACCGACGCGCAGCGCCGCGCGGCCTATGCCTGCGACATCACTTACGGGACCAACAACGAATACGGCTTCGACTACCTGCGCGACAACATGAAGGCGACGCGCGAGGAGATGGTGCAGCGCGGGCATCATTACGCGATCGTCGACGAGGTCGATTCGATCCTGGTCGACGAGGCGAGAACGCCGCTCATCATCTCCGGCCCGACGGACGACAAGTCGGAGCTTTACATCACCATCGACAGCTTCATTCCCCGCCTTGAGGCCGGCGATTTCGAGATCGACGAGAAACAGCGCTCCGTCACCTTCACCGAACAGGGGAACGAACGGCTCGAGGGAATGCTGAAGGAGGCGGGCCTTCTGCAAGGCGAAAGCCTCTATGACGCCGTCAACATCTCGATCGTGCACCACGTCAATCAGGCGCTGAAGGCGCACAAGATCTTCCAGAAGGACAAGGACTACATCGTCCGGGGCGACAAGGTCGTCATCATCGACGAATTCACCGGCCGGATGATGGAAGGCAGGCGCTGGTCCGAAGGACTCCACCAGGCGGTCGAGGCGAAGGAAAAAACGCAGATCCAGCCCGAGAACCAGACCCTCGCCTCGATCACATTCCAGAACTATTTCAGGCTTTACGAAAAGCTCGCCGGCATGACCGGCACGGCGCTGACGGAAGAGGCCGAATTCGCCGACATCTACAAGCTGAGCGTCGTCGAAATTCCGACCAACCGTCCGGTCGCGCGCATCGACATGGACGATGAGCTCTACATGACGGCGGCGGAGAAATATAAGGCGATCGCCGTCCAGATCGCCGAATGCCGCCGCAAGGGCCAACCGGTCCTCGTCGGCACCGTCTCTATCGAAAAATCAGAGCACCTGTCGAACCTTCTCAGCGACAAGGCCTTCTGGCGCGATGTCGCGAAGACCCTCAAAGCCCGCGCAGAAGAGCTGAAAGACAAGGAAGCCGACCGCAAGAAAGAGCTTCTCGAACGCGCCGCCTATATCGAAGAGCTCTCGATCAAGAAGACGCCCGTTCCGCATAACGTTCTCAATGCGCGCTTCCATGAGCAAGAAGCCGATATCGTCGCCGACGCCGGCAAGCCGGGCGCCGTGACGATCGCGACCAACATGGCCGGTCGCGGCACCGACATCCAGCTCGGCGGATCGGTCGACAAACAGATCCTCGACAGCCTCGCCGAAGGCGACGACGAGGAGACGATCAAGCGCAAGCGCGCCGAGATTGAGGCGAAGGTCGCCGACGCCAAGAAGAAGGCGATTGAGGCGGGCGGGCTCTTCGTTCTCGGCACGGAACGCCATGAGAGCCGGCGCATCGACAACCAGCTGCGCGGCCGGTCCGGCCGTCAGGGCGACCCCGGCGCGACGAAGTTTTTCCTGTCGCTCGAAGACGACCTGATGCGCATCTTCGGGTCCGGAATGGAGAAAATGCTGAAACGCTTCGGCATCAAGCCGGACGAGTCGATTGAGCATCCATGGTTCACCAAGGCTGTCGAAACCGCGCAGAAAAAAGTCGAGCAGCGCAATTTCGACATCCGCAAGAACCTTTTGAAATTCGACGATGTCATCAACGATCAGCGCAAGGCGATCTACGAACAACGCAAGGAGTTCATGGCCGCGAGTTCCGTCGACGACATCGTCGCCGACATGCGCGACCAGCTCGTGAACGATCTGGTCGCCGAACATATCCCGGCGAAGTCCTACGCCGAGCAATGGGATGCGGAAGGTTTGGAGAAGAAGATCGAGGAGATCTTCAACCTGAAACTGCCGATCGCCGAATGGGCGAAACAGGAAGGCGTCGCCGACGTCGAGATCTCGGAGAAGCTGACGAAGGCGATCGGGGATCACGCTGCGCGGCGCAACGCCGAGATCGGACCCGACATCATGCGGCGCATCGAGAAGTCGATCCTGCTGCATGTCCTCGACACGAATTGGCGCGAGCATCTGCAGATGCTCGACCACCTGCGCTCCGTCGTCTGGATGCGCGGCCACGCGCAGCGCGATCCTGTCAACGAATTCAAGACCGAAGCCTTCGCATTGTTCGAGGCGCTGCTTGACGGGCTGAGGCGCGACGTGACGCGCACGCTGATGTGGCTGCAAGCGGCGCGGCCGGAAGAAGCTGCGCCGCGCCCGCAGGCGCCCCAGCGCACGATCGAAAGCCACGTCAACCCGCAGACCGGCGAAAACGAGGTGGCGACCGCAGCCGCTGCGGCTGAAGAGCGGCCGCGCCGCGGGGCGTCGGCGGGTCTCGCAACCATGTCCGGCTTTGCACGCGCCCAGGAAGTCGATCTCGGCAAACCCGAGACCTGGGGCGCAGTTCCGCGGAATGCGCCCTGCCCTTGCGGATCGGGGCTGAAATTCAAGGCTTGCCACGGAAAGATCTAGGCGCGCCAGCCTGATTGCGAACGCCTTTTTTCGAGCGCAAACTCGCAGCGGGAGGGCGCTTGATGATGCCGCTGTCGCGACTGTTGCTCGCCGCCGCTATCGTGGCGGCCCACGCCTGCGGGCGCATGGAGCAGTCTTCGCGTTCGCGGCCTGGCGACGGCGCGATCATTTATCAATCAACGATCCTGACCATGGATCCGCGCAAGCCGAGCGCCGAAGCGGTGATCGTGAAAGACGGCGTCATCATCGATGTCGGCGCGATCGACGACCTGGTTCAGGCTTACCCCGGCGCGTCTTTCGACGAGCGTTTTTTAAGGCGCACATTGATGCCGGCATTTGTGGACGCGCGGCTTGAACCAAATGCGCTCAACGTCGTCGAAATGCCTTGCCAGGGGGGTCTGACGCCCGAGGAATTCGCTGCGCTTGGATCTCGAGGCGAGCAGGTGCGCGTCATCGCCGGCGGACCGGCCGCATTCGCCGCCGCGATCGACGCGGCCTTGCGCGTCTCCGATCGTGAGGCCCTTGGCCGGGTGACGATCGAGGCGCGCGGGCCTGTCACGGCGGAAGCCGTCCGAGCGCTGACGGGGATCGGAGTTCCGCTTGTTCTTTCAGGCGACGCCGTCGCCGAAGGCTGTGACGCGCCGTCGGATTCGGTCGGCGAGTCAGCCGTGCAGTTGCTATCCGGGCTTGTCGCGATAGCGCCGGCGGGCGGTGAGGCGTCGCTGATCGGCGCGGCGTCACGCTATCTCGGCGGCGAGCGCGCGATCCGGATGTCGCCGCAAGAAGCGCTGGAAGCGATCACCAGTGACGCCGCCTTCGCGCTCGGCGTCGAAGCGGAGCGGGGCGTGATCGCCGGAGGTCGGCGCGCCGTCTTCGCCGTCCTCGATGGCAACCCCTTGGCGACGCCCGCCGAAGCGTGGGGCGCAATCGCCGTCCAGACGGTCGATCTGTCCCCAGTCGAGTGATGGTCAGAACGGAGACTTGAAATCGGCGAATCGCGGCGCCCTGGCGTCCTTGTCGGACAGAACCGCGCGCGCCGGATCGACGCCCCAGTCGATCGCCAGATCAGGATCGCTCCAGAGCACGCCGCCGTCATTGGGCTGCGAGTAGTAGTCGGTCACCTTATAGGCGACGTCGGTATGGGGCTCGAGCGTCGCAAAGCCGTGCAGGAACCCGGCCGGAACCAACAGCTGCGCGCCGTTTTCCGCCGACAAGAGCGCCCGGACATGCCGGCCATAAGTCGGCGATCCCGTCCGCACGTCGACGGCGACGTCGATGACGGCGCCGCGCATGACGCGGACGAGCTTCGCCTGCGCACGCGGCGGCGACTGGTAATGCAACCCGCGGACGGTTCCCGCTTCCGCCGAATAGGAGTGATTGTCCTGGACGAATTCCTGCGTGAGCCCCGCCTGCCGGAATCTCTCGGCGTTCCATGTCTCGACGAAAAAGCCGCGAGCATCAGCCCAGCGTTTCGGCGTCAGGATCAAGACGCCTTCGATCTCGGTTTTCTTTACGTCCAGCATCGCTTTTTCCGTATCGTCAGCGCGTCGGTCAGGCGAAGCGCAGAAGCATCAGCCCTGCGCCGATCGCGAAAACGGCCATCGCCGATTCCCGCAGATAATCGATCTTGACGAACTTCGCGGCATATCGCCAGTTGAAGGGAATCGCCAGCAACGGCGTCAGCGCGGCGAACACGATCGCGGCGTCAGCCCCGCGCCAGTCAAGCACCAGCGGCGTCAAACCAAACAAGGCGACGCCGGGGGCGATCGCGATGATCGTGAAATTCCGGCTGTCGCCGCCTGTCAGAACGACCGTCGACAAGAGCTTGTACGGCACCAATAGAATGGTCACTGACAGGAGCCGAAGATAATGCGCCACATCCGCATAGGCGTCAGTGTAAAGAACTTTGACGACGATATCCGCAGAAGCGACCACGGCGAGGAACAGGGCCGCACAGCCGGCTTCATAAACGAGGCGGATGCGCCGATAGACCCGCGTCAGATCTTGCGGTCGGTCTCGGTGCAGCTCCGACAGCGCCGGATACGCGACGCGCCTCTGCACCATTTCAATCAGGTTTCGCGCCGTGAAAATCCAGATCACGGCGATGGAATAAAGCCCGAACGCCGTCGATTCAAAGAGCCATCCAAAGAGCACCTGGTCGCCGCGTTGGACGAGCCAGCCGAGCGTCGAGGCGAGAAGCAGCCACTTCCCGTATCCGAAAATCTCCTTGAAGTGCGCTCGATCAAATCCGAACCGCGCCGGAGGTCCCGAGAGAAAGAAGTGCGAGCCGAGGGTTTTGGCGGAGGCTCCGATCACCCCGCCGACGGCGAGCGAGTAAGCGCCGAATCCTGCCAGCGCGCCGGCGACCGTCGCCGCGACGCCGATCGTCTGCGCCGCGAGTTCAAGGCGAACGACAGGAATGAGATTCAATGATCGATTGTGAAGCGCGACACGCATGGCGTTGAAGCCGGCGATCACGACCGACAACGCCATCAGCGCCATAAACCAGGGCAACCGCGGATCCGCGTAAACAGATCCTTTCGGGAAGAAGCCGGCGGCGACGAGCGGGGGGATCGCCGCCGCCGCCATCACCATGGTGAGAGCGATGAAGAGCGCGCGGGCGAGCTGCATCGTCCGCGCGGTCGCAAGAAACTCCGGCTCCGCGCCGCGCTTCGACCGTACGATGCTGGCGTCGAGCCCCAGGTCGCTCAGCATGCCGATCAGGATCTCGATCGCCAGGACGACCGCCATAAGACCGAAGGCGTCGGGCGCGAGCAGACGCGTCATGATGAGGTTCGACGCGAGCCTGATGGCCTGCGCGGCCCCAAAGCCGCCGAGCGCGACGACGCCGCCCTTCAGCGCCCGGCCCTTGAGGGAGGCGCCCGGCGAAACAAGCGCGCGCAGGCGGGAAAGCATGGCTGTCCTTGGTTAACGGAAGCCGGGACGGCGACCGGCTCGCGATAAGTCAACGCGCGCGCAATGCAAGAGCCATGTCGCCGCGCGCCGGCGCAATCTGGCGCAAGGGGCGCGAAACTTGATAGGAGGCGATTTCCGAACTGTCAGTGAAGGGGTGAGAATTCATGGAGCGTTACGCCCTGATCATCGGCGCGATGAAGGCGGGCACGACGACGCTCTTCGACCATCTCGCCGTGCATCCGGCTGTCGCGCCGTCGAACCCGAAGGAGCCGGGCTTCTTCGCTTTTGACGACCATTTCTCCAAAGGGCGGGAACATTACCACTCGCTGTTCGCTTTCGATGCCGGCGTCCATCAGATCCGGCTGGACGGCAGCACCGATTACGCCAAGCATCCCTATTGCGGCGACGTTCCCGCGAGGCTGCGCGCCTTCGGCGGCGAATTCCGTCTCATTTATTCCCTGCGTCATCCGCTCCGCCGCATTGAAAGTCACGCCATGCACGTTCAGCACAAACGGCGCGAAGTCGGCAGAATCGATTCAGACCGCCCTGACCACAGCCTTGATGCGGGCGTCTCGCCGGTGTCGATGGCGATCTCCCGGTATGCGGCCCAGCTCGATCAGTATGCCGAATATTTTGACCGGGGCGCGTTGCTCATCACGTCGGTCGAACGCATGGCGCGGGCGCCGGAGGCGACGATGCGCGAGGCCTGCGCGCATCTCGGCCTCGATCCCGCCGCCCTGTCACAGACAGTCGAACGCAAGAACGCCGGCGAGCAGGTCTGGCGCAGCCGGGAAATTCATCCGCTTTGGCGCGCGGCGGCCGCCTTTTCGCCGGCCCGCAGCTTCGTGCGCGCCGTGACGCCGCGCGGCTGGCGCGACCGTATGCGCGACAGGACGCGACCGCAGACCGAGGCGAAGGGCCGCTTCCGCTTGACCCTGGAGGAAGAGAGCAGGCTGATCGAAACGCTGGCTCCCGACCTGCGGCGCCTTAAGGAACGCTACGGCTTCGACGTCAAGGGCGAATGGGGCATAGACCTGTGACCGCACACGGATGATCGAATCCCTCAAGGCGCTGTTCGTCGTCGCCGTCCTCTCCGCCGGGGCGTTCGTCTATGCGCGGACGGCTTTCGGCGACATAGTGCCGCCGGCGACGCTGGCGCGATGGCGCAATCTCTATCTCGCCGTGACGGCGATCGCCTTTCTCGTTCCGAATTATTGGCTGATGCTGTTCGCGATGGCGGCAGCCGCGCTCGCCCTTGGCGCCGGCGAGAAACTGAAGCCCGCTCTCTATCTGCTGCTGCTGTTCGCGGTTCCGCCAGCCACCAAGACTGTGCCGGGCTTCGGCGCCATCAACAACTTCCTCGATCTTTCGCCCTACAACATCCTGGCGCTGATCATCCTTTTTCCGCTCCTTCTCAGGCCGAATGAAGTTAAGGGTTCGGGCCGCGCAAATATCGCAGAGGCCTTTTTCATCGCCTATGCGATCCTGTTGATCGCGCTGGCGTTCCGGGAGGCGTCGGTCACGCACGGGATCCGAAGGTCGACAGCCTTCATCCTGACCTCGATCGCGCAATTCTTCGTCTTCAGCCGAATACGCTGGACCGTCGATCGCATCCGGCTGGCGACCGCCGCTCTTGTCATTCCGCTCGTCGCATTATCCGGCGTCGCCGCCGCGGAAGTCGTTCTCGGCTGGCACGTTTATGCGAACGCCGTCGAGAACTGGGATGTGTCACAGACGCTGCGCTATGTCGAACGGTCGGGCTTCCTGCGCGCCTATGGATCGGTGATCGGTCCCATCGCGTTCGGTCTTTTCCTCGCCGTCGGTCTTGCGCTGGCGCCGGCGCTCACCGCTCACGCCAAGAACCGGCGATTGGCTTTTCTCTCCATTCCGGCGCTCGCTGCGGGACTGCTTGCCACATTCTCCCGCGGCCCCTGGATCGGCGGCGCGCTCGCCGTCGGCGCCTATGTCGCAACCACCAGGAAGGCTTTCGGAAACTTTTTCCGTCTTAGCGTTGCAGGCGCCGTCTGCCTTTTCGCGCTCGCCGTCACGCCGTTTGGCGACTCGATTCTCGAAATTCTTCCCTTCATCGGAGAGGGCGACAGCAACACGATCGACTATCGAGCAAGGCTCTTTGAAGTCGGCTGGCGCGTCGCGATGCAGACGCCGTGGTTCGGCTCCGAGGGCTACATGGACAGCCCGGCGATGCAGGAACTTATTCAGGGGCAGGGCATCATCGACATCGTCAACGCGTATCTGAGGATTGTGCTCGATACCGGCCTCGTCGGGCTTTCGCTTTACTTCGGCGCCGTCGGCTTCGCGATGCTCGCCGCCCTCCAGGCGATCGGACCGGCGCGCAAAATGAATTCCGAACTTGAATCTTATTGCCAAGCCTATTTCGCGGCCCTTCTGGGACTGACCATCATCCTCGCGACCACGACCAACACGATCGCGCAGATCAAGGAAGTCACCTGGGTTCTTTGCGGCATTTGCGTCGGTCTTGCGCGGTCAGTCGCCCTGGAGCAGCGCGAGCGCGCCAACACGCCGGCCGTCGCAGCGGCCGGCGCCCTTGCCGATCCGCCGCCGGAAGCTCAGGGAACTCCGCCGCCGCGGCCCCCGGACCGACCGCTGCCGCCGCATCTGCGGCAATATGATCGCCGCTGATTGTTGCCGTTGTTTAACGCCTTCTATCCCGGAATGGCGCATAGGCGCCGGTCACAGTTAATCGTTTGTCTACAAACACGCTCTAATCCTCACCGAATGTGAACGGTCTTGCCGGCTGAACGTCGCCGGCGCCGGCGTTTTGAGGGCGAGCGGCCAGATGAAAAACCCGTTGCCGGGAATGCTGTGCGCGGCTGCGTTGGCGGCGATTGCACCTGCCATGGCCGCGCCGAAAGATTATCCGGGTTCGATCTACCCTTCTGGCGAAGATAGGCCCGCCGTCGCTGGGGCGAAGGCCGCGGCGGCGACCTTTATCGCCGCATCTGTCGACGTTGATTTCGACACCAGGATCGCCGAGGCGATCCGGCGACATCCCCTGCTGGCGGCCGATCAATCAGATGCGGCGATCGCACGGGCGGAGACCCGAGCGGCGCGAGCGGCGCTCTATCCGCGGCTCTCGGCGAATGTCGACGCCGACTATGTCATCGACCGGAGCTTCGGCGCCTCGACGCCGAATGTCGTCGAGTCGTTGCGGCCGAACGGACAGGTGAATGCGGGGCTGACCGCAAGCCAGCTTGTCTTCGACGGCGGCGCCGCCTTCGCCCGGATCAAGGCGGCGCGCGCGCGCACGCGCGAACGCGAGCGTACGATCGAAGCGCGCATCAACGACCTCGCGCTGCGCGCCCTGTCGGTCTATCTCGACGCCGCCGTCCAACAAGGCCTGGCCGCGCTCGGCGAGGAATTCGTCGCGCGGCATGAAAAGCTTGTCCGCGATATGAAAGCGCGCGAGCGTCTCGGCGCAAGCGCGCGAGCAGATGTTCTGCGCGCCGAGGCGCGCCTTGCCGCGGCGAAGGCGCGGGCGGCGGATTTTGCAGAGAGCGCCCGTGCGGCCGAAATCCGCTATATCGAATTCTTCGGCGAACCGCCGTCGACGCTCGACTTTCCGGACCATCGCCCCAGCAACGTCGCCAGCCGAGACGCCGCGATCGCGCTCGCTTTCCAGAATGACCCGACGCTGGCGGCGGCGATCGCGCGAACGGACAGCCTTAAGGCGGAGATCGGCGCAGCAAAGGGCCGACGCCTGCCGGAGGTGCGCGCCAATGTTTCGAGCGTCAGCTTCGACGTCTTCAACGGCGCCGAAGACTACGACATACGCGCCGGCGTCAATCTCAATTACGATATCTTCGCCGGCGGCGCACGCGGCGCAGAAATCGCACGCGCGAAGAACGCCGCGGAGCGGCAATCGCGTGAGGAAGATCTGATCCGCCGCGAAATCGAGCGCGACGCGGCCATCGCCTTCGAGCGGCAGGCGACCGCGGCGGCCCGGCTTGAAGCGCTGGAAGAGGCGCTCGCCGCCAACCGCGCGGCGCGCGATCTCATCGCTGAGCGCTTTCGCGCCTCGCGCGGCACGCTTCTCGATCTCATCGAAGCGGAGAACGACTGGTTTGAAGCGGCCGTTCGCCGTCTCTCGGGCAGGGCCGACCGCGACTTGGCCTCCTTCGCGCTGATGGAGTTCACCGGCGACCTGATACGCCGCTTTTCGCCCCGCGACGAAGACAGGGCGGCGCAGCGATGAGCCGCATCTCGACGCTTCTCAGCGACATCACCGCCACGAACCACTGGCTCGCCGGGCCCGTCATCGCCAATGCGCGCGTCTATGGCCAGACCGCTCTGGCGGCGTTCTTCGTCAACATCCTCGGCCTTGTCTCGTCCTTTTTCATCATGACGGTCTATGATCGCGTCATTCCGAATAATGCGTTGTCTTCCCTGGCGGCGCTGACGATCGGCGTCGTCGCGGCGCATCTCTTTGACTTCATCCTGAAATCGCTGCGAGGCTATTTCATTGACGTCGCGGGCCAGCGCCTCGACGCCGTCGTCGGCGCGAATGTTTTCGACAGCCTGATGGCGATGCGCCTTGACGCCCGCAAGGGGGGCGCCGGCGCGACAGCCGGCCTCGTCAAGGAGTTCGAGAACCTTCGCGATTTCTTTTCCTCCGCGACCCTCACCGCGGTCATCGATTTGCCGTTCATCTTCATCTTTGTCGGCGCGGTCGCGCTGGTCGGCGGTCCGATCGCGATCATTCCGCTGATCGGCGTTCTGTCGGCGCTGATCGTCGGCCTGCTGACCCAGCCGCTGATCCTGCGCAATACCAAATCCGCGCTCGCCGAAGGCCGCGAAAAGCACGGCGTCCTCATCGAAGCCCTTTCAGGTCTTGAGACCGTCAAGAGCGTCGCCGCCGGGCCGATGATGCGCGAGCGCTGGCGCAGGGGCGTGCTGCGTCAGGCGCGGATCGCGACCGCCGGCCGCTTCATCAATCAGCTCGCCGTCAATTTCGCCGGGTTCGCGCAGCAGGGCGCGCAGGTCGGCGTCGTCGTCGTCGGCGTCATGCTCGTCGGCGCCAATGACCTCTCCATGGGCGCGCTGATCGCGAGCGTCATCCTGACGGGGCGAGCGATGGCGCCGCTGGCGCAGGTCGCGAGCCTCCTCGGCCGGATCAGCGGCGCGCTCTCTTCCTATAAGGCCCTCGACGAATTGATGACCGCGCGATCGGAGGTCGATCCGGGGCGCGCCTATCTCCGCCGCGACGGCCTTGCCGGCAAGATCGAGTTCCGTGAGGTGAGCTTTTCTTATCCGGGGCAAAAGGCCCGCGCGCTGGACCGCGTCAGCTTCACGCTCGGCGAAGGTGAGAAACTCGCCATTCTCGGCCGCAACGGATCCGGCAAATCGACGATCGTCAGACTGGCGCTCGGCGTTTACGAACCCGCTGAAGGACAGGTGCTGATCGACGATACGGACCTGCGCCAAATTCATCCGGCGGACCTGCGCGCCCGGATCGGCGCGGTGCTGCAGGACGTCTGCCTCTTCTCAGGTACGGTGCGCGAGAACATCGCGCTGGGGCTTGAAACGCTGACGGACGCAGACATTCTCGAGGCGGCGAAAATCGCCGGCGTTCATGATTTCGTCGGCGCGACCGACGCCGGCTACGACCAGCGTCTCGGCGAGCGCGGCGAAGGGCTTTCCGGCGGACAGAGGCAGGCGATCGCCCTCGCCCGCGCGCTGGCGACGAAGCCGGCCGCCCTGCTGCTCGACGAACCTTCGAGCAATCTCGACGCCCAGGCGGAAGCGCAACTCATCGCACGGCTTCGCGCCGTCACCGAAGGGCGCACGCTCATTCTTGTCACCCACCGGTTGTCGATGCTGACGCTGGTCGATCGCGTCATCGTTGTCGATCAGGGGCGCATTGTCGTCGACGGCCTGCGCGATGAAGTGCTTCGCTCGATGACGGGCGCCGCGCCGGCGCGAATCGAATCCGCGCCGAATGTGCGCGCGCTTGCGCGCGCGCCGCGCCGGATGGGAGCGGCCTGACCATGACCGTGGCGATTACGAGCGATGTCGACAAGGAGCTGCCGATCGAGCCGTCGAAGGCTGCGCAGATCCTGCTGTATGCGATCGCCGGACTGCTGGCGATCGCCCTCCTCTGGGCGAGCGTCGCCAAGCTCGACCGCGTGACGCGCGGCGAAGGGCGCATCGTGCCCTCGAACCATCTGCAGAAGGTCCAGTATCTTGAGGGCGGCATCATCGAGGAAATTCTCGTGCGCCCCGGCCAGCGCGTGAAGAAGGGCGACATTCTCGTCAGGGTGGACCCGACGCAGATCAACGCCAAGCTCTCTTCGGGCGAAGGCGGCTATTACGCGCTCGCCGCGCGGATTGCCCGCCTTGAAGCCGCGGCGACGGGATCGGAGATCGCTTTCCCGGCCGGCCTCGCCGCCGCAGCCCCCGAAATCGCCGCCAATGAGCGGACCCTCTTTCAGAACCGCAAGCAGGAATTTGAAGCCGCGCTTGCGATCGAGGAGGCCAAGCTCAATGACGCCGTCGCCGCGCGCGACTTCGCCGTCGAAACCTATGCGCTCGCAGTCGAGGAGATGGCGATGGTCGAAGGCCTCGTCAAAAGAGGCATTGAACCGCGCATCGAGCTTATCCGCGCGCGCCAGCGCCTCGCTTCGGCGCTTGGTGAAAAACAGCGCGCTGAAATAGCCGTCGGCAGCGCGGAGAGCGAAGTCGCGCGGGTTCGGAACACCTTCTTCGCCGCCGTCGCGGACGATCTCGCCAAGGCGCGCGCCGATATGGCGGGCGTGAAAGGCGACCTGCCGGGTCTTCGCGACCGCGCGGACCGCACCGCCGTGCGCGCGCCGATCGACGGCGTCGTCCACCGCGTGCTCGTGCAGACCGTCGGCGGCGTCGTGCAGCCTGGCGAAACGATTGTTGAGGTTGTACCCGCCGGCGACACGCCGCTCGTGGAAGCAAAGATAAAGCCTTCAGACATCGGCCATCTGCAGGTCGGGCAAAAGGCCAAGGTGCGCATCAGCGCCTATGATTCATCCGTCTACGGCAGCCTTGACGGCGTCATCGAGACGATCAGCCCCGACGCGATCGAAGATCCGAAGGACGGCGCGCGACATTTCCTCGTCACCGTGCGCCTCGACGAAACCGCGCTCTCGCCCGGCAAAGGCGCGCTGGCGCCCTCTCCCGGCATGGCGGCGACCGTCGACGTCTTGAACGGCAAGCGCACGGTGCTCGCCTATCTCCTGAAGCCGATTGCAGAAGTTTCGAGCACGGCGCTGCGCGAAGACTAAAGGCGCGGCAGCCATATTCCCACCACTGCGCCGAAGACGCCGAAGCCCGTCGCGGCTGTCGCCGCCAGCATCATCACGGCGGCGCCCAAATGCGCCCCGGCGCCGCCAAGATCGCGCGCACGCCAGTAAGCTTCATAGACCGCGAGCGGAACCAAGTATTGCGCAAAGCCGATCGCATAAGCGACCGGGCCGTTGAGCGCATCGCCGATGCCGACGGGGGCGCCGTTCGCGACGATCCAGCCCATCAGCATGATCCGGAAGAACCAGACGCCGCTCACCACCAGGAAGAAGCGCGTCGCCCAACGCCGGTGGCGCTCGAAGTCGCGTGCGATCGCGAACCGCACCGCCATCGCCGCGCAAACAAGAATCGCGACAGCGTCGCCGGTGATCGAAACCTGATTGATGATGCCGCCGAGCGCGCCGCGCGACCAGGTGAGATAAGCCCCCGCAGCCGCCGCGATGACGCCGGAGAGGAGATAGAAGCGCCCGTTCCACCGGTGAAAGACCGGCGCTTTCGCCCTGATGACGGGAATGAGCTGCAGGGGCCCGAGCGCGGTCAGGATCGCGGCGAGAAACAGATGCACGCCAAGAGCCGCGTTGCCGTCCGGGTCGCCTTCCATGAGGCCGTAGGGCATCACGTCGTTCCAGGCGGAGAGTTCGCCCCGGAGGCTTGATCCCCCGTAATAGGCCGCGGTGTAATAGGCGAAGAAGAGCTGACCGGCATAGGCGACGGCGAACCAGAGGGCGCCCGAGCCCTTCAGGACGGCGAGGCTCAAGGGCGTCACGGCGGTTGGAGGCTTCACAACGCAAACCCGGCTTGTGTTACTCGTGCGAAAATACAGACGCCGGCAGCCGAACCCATGATCGTCCGACCCATAAACCTGATCGCCGGTTGCAGCGCCGGGGCGCGCGATGCGTGACGCGACGGTCGCCGCGGGGAATGCGAACGCGCTCGTTCAGTTTGCAGCGTCGAAAGGCGCTGACCCCGGCGCACTTTGCGCGGCCGCGGGCGTTGCGCCGTCGATGCTCGCCGACTTTGACGCCCGCGTCCCGATGGAGCGGTACAAGGCGCTGATACGCGCGGCGGCGTCGCTGACTGGAGACCCCGCCTTCGCGCTCAACTACGGCGCTGAAACGGACTTCCGCGCCTTCTCCGTCGTCGGGCTCATCGCCCATGCCTCGGCGACGATGGCCGAAGCGCTCGCGCAGATGAACCGCTACAGCCGGCTTGTCGTCGAGGTCGACGGCGTCGTCGAAGGCCCGCGCTTCGCCAATGTCATGCGGGACGGCGGCATGTGGCTCGACGATCTTCGGGAGAATCCGAACGAATTTCCGGAACTGACCGAAACGACGTGGTCCCGCTTCATCGTCGGATCGCGCCGCAATTTTCCCGAACACGTCTTCGCGCTGGAGGCGCATGTCACCCATGCGGCGCCCGCGCACCGTGAGGCCTATGAACGCATCTGGCAGGTGCCGGTGACGTTCGGCGCGGCGCGCAACGCCATCCGCATGAACCCGGTCTGGCCGACGCTGCGCATCCATACCGAAAACCGCTACGCCTTCGGCGTTCTCACCGACCGCGCCGAGACGCTGCTCGGCGCCTTGCGCCAATCCGACAGCGTCAAGAGCGCGGTGGAGAAAAATCTGCTCGCGCTTCTCCACACCGGCGACGTCTCGATCCGTCGCATCGCGCCGCTCCTCGGCATGAGCCGTCAGACGCTTTATCGGCGGCTCAAATCGGAGGGCGTCACCTATCAATCGGTTCTAGACGATCTGCGCCGCCGCATGGCGCTTGATTATCTCGGCGCGCGCCGCGTTTCAGTGAACGAAACAGCTTATCTCGTCGGCTTTTCCGATCCCGCCGCGTTCAGCCGCGCCTTCAAGCGCTGGACGGGACGAAGCCCGCGCGAGGCGCGGCGCTGACCTGTCACCCGCGATCGAGGCCGGCGAGATGCTCGCCGAGCCGCAGCGCGAGCGCGACGACCGTCACGGTCGGATTGGCGCCGCCGCCCGTCGGAAAGACGCTTGAACCGGCGATATAGAGATTTTTCATGCCGTGCACGCGGCAGTCGGCGTCGACGACCCCGAATTTCGGATCCTCCGACATCCGCGTCGTGCCCATCTGGTGGCAATGAAATCCCGGGACCGGCGCGCCGGCGAGAATGTCGTCGGCGATCTTGAAGCGTCCGTGATTCTGCTCCGCGATCGCCTTGCCGACTTCCTCGGCTACGCCCGAGATCGTCTTGACGTCCTGCGCCGACAGCCGCCAGTCGACGTTGATGTGATGGTGGCCGAAGCGGTCTTTCGAGCCCTTGTCGAGCGTCACGCGGCTGTTGCGGTTCGGCGTCTGCTCAATGATGTCGGTTGCAAGACCGTCGCCGGCGCAGATTGCGTTGCGGCTCTCAGGCGATCCGAACGCGCACTGAACGTCATTGATCAGCCTACGGATGGGGGCGAGGCGCCCGTAGTGGCGAGGCTCGGCGTTCGGGGTCAGCGCAACGACCGCCGATCCGATTCCGCGCCGGCGCGCCGCCTCTTCCGTCAGCGTCACCGACAAGGCGCTGTCGCGCATCCAGATCGGGCTATGATTGGCGACGAACCGCCCCAGCACGATGTCGAAATGCTCCATGAAACAGCGGCCTACGAAACCGCCCTCATCGCCGATCGGCGCGCCGGCGAGCGCGGCCGTGTTGAGCAGGAAGCGTGCGTTCTCCAGCGAGCCGAACGCAAGCGCCGTACGTCGCGCCTGCACCTTGAACCGCCGGTCGCGCCAGTCGGCGACCTCGACCGCTGCGACGGCGCTCTTGTCTTCGGAGAGGTCGAGCGACAGAACGTTGGCGTTGAGCGCGACCGTGATGCGGTCTGACTGCGTCAGTTCGGCGCGGAATTTGTCGCCGAAACGCGTCGGCGCCGAGCGCGCGAAACCCGACGGCCTGAAACGCGCATTGCGCCATTTCGGTTCGCGCCGCGGCTCGAGGCTCTGATCGGCGATGTCGAGAATGTCGCGCGCGTCGTCGAGACGGCGATAGGCTTCGGCATGAGCGATCGGCCAGCCGGGGAGCCCGTCCCAGATGTCGCGCGCTTCAAAATCGATGGGCTCAAAAATCGCGCAGCGCCCGGCCCAATGGCCCGATGTGCCGCCGAAATAGCGCAGCCGGCAGGTCTCGACCCCATAATAGGTCAGCGGACCGACTGACGTCGCCTTGTAGACGTCCTGCGACGCGGAAGAGAGCTCGTAGCCGCCAGCCTCCAACAGCACGACGCGCAATCCGCGCGCGGCCGCCTCGCGCGCGACCGTCATGCCGGCGGGACCCGACCCGCAGACGCAGAGATCGTAGACGCCTTCGAACGGGTTCGTCTCGGCGCCGACGAGATCGACAATCATGCTGCGCTCGCTTCTTCGATCAGGGGCGGCCGGCGTGCGACGCTGACCGCAACGCTTCAAGGTCTTCGGCGGTCAGAACCCATCCATCGACCAGGAAGAAGCCGTCGCCGAGCTCGCGCGCGGCGCCGAGATCGACTGACGCCGGAAGGCCGTCTGCGCGCTGCGGGCCCCGCGCAATCGCCGCCGCCGCAACGCAGGCGACAACGAGAGCACCGCCGCCAGCCAGCATCACGCGCCGGGAGATCGGCGGGCGCTCGGCGGCTTTGCTCGTGGAATCGCTCAACTTCAGCTCCGGCCCGGCGACTGGGCGTTCAAGCGATGTATTAGTCGACCGTCCCGGCTTGGCAAGCAGCGCCGCCGTCGCGGGCGCCCGATTAGCGCCTATTCACAGAGGTTTAATGGATTTTGAGAGGACTCGCGCCGGAATCACGGGAATGGTCTCTGGGGAAAGAAGTCGCAGCGGTCGCGGTTGCCGCTCCGCCCGAAGCGCTTCAATTTTCAAGGTCGGCCCCCGGCCGCCGAGGCTTCCGGGCGCACCCCCCATCGCGAGGATCTATGCCTGACGCTTCCGCTCCCGCTCTCGCCGGTCTGTTGACGCCCTCCCGCGCCTACAAGCCGTTCCGCTATCCGTGGGCGCATGATTTCTGGAAACGCCAGCAGCAGATTCACTGGATGCCGGAGGAAGTCCCGCTCGGCGAAGACTGCAAGGACTGGGCGAACAAGCTCTCGGACGCGGAGCGCAATCTGCTGACGCAGATCTTCCGCTTCTTCACCCAGTCGGACGTCGAGGTGAACGACAACTACATGGAGCGCTACGCGCGCGTGTTCAAACCGACCGAGATCAAGATGATGCTCTCGGCGTTCTCAAACATGGAGACTGTGCACATCGCCGCCTATGCGCTGCTTCTTGAAACGATCGGCATGCCGGAGGCGGAGTTCGCGGCCTTCCTCGACTACAAGGCGATGCGCGACAAGCACGACTTCATGCACCGCTTCGGCGTCGATACGAACGAGGACATCGCGCGCACGCTCGCGATGTTCGGCGCGTTCACCGAGGGCCTGCAGCTCTTCGCGTCCTTCGCCATGCTGATGAACTTCCCGCGCTTCAACAAGATGAAGGGCATGGGCCAGATCGTCACCTGGTCGATCCGCGACGAGAGCCTTCACTGCGAGGGCATGATCAAGATGTACCACGCCTTCGCGCGCGAAACGGGCTGCGTGACGAAGGCGGTCGCCGACGACATCGTCGAGTGCTGCCGGACGGTCGTCGGCCTTGAAGACAAGTTCATCGACCTCGCCTTCGAAATGGGGCCGGTTGAGGGCATGACCGCAGACGACATCAAGAAGTACATCCGCTACATCGCCGACTGGCGGCTCGGCCAACTTGATCTGCCGAAACTTTACGGCGTCGAGAAACATCCGCTGCCGTGGCTCACCGAAATCCTCAACGGCGTCGAGCATGCGAACTTCTTCGAGGCGCGCGCGACCGAATATTCAAAAGCGGCGACGCGCGGCGAATGGCATGGGGAGGGCGGCGTCTGGGCGAATTTCGACCGGATGATGGAGAAACGGAAAGCCGCGGCCGACGCTTAGCGCCGTCACTTCCCGAACAGTCTCCACAGCACCGTCGCGATGATCGAAACCAGAATCATCGTCGTCACCGGGAAATAGAATGCAAAGCCCTCGCGCTCGATGACGATGTCGCCGGGCAGGCGGCCGAGGCCGAGCTTCGAGATCCACGGCCACAGGAGACCGATCGCGAGCAGGATGGCGCCGGCGATGATGAGCAGCTTTTGCGTCATGGCGCTCCAAACATAGACAGCCGCGCCGAGCGCCGCCATAGTGCGCGGGTTGGAGCCTTACAGCCGGACCGGAGCCCATGTCGAAAGACCCCGAACGCATCACCATCCTCGCCCGCGAGTTCACCGCCGCCGCGCTTGAATTCCACCGCGGCAAGATGGCGGAGAAGGGCTATCGCATGGAAGGCTCGATCACGCCGCGCTCTTTCAAGATGATCGAGGGGACCGCCCCGCCCGCCGACCTCTTCGACGGAGAACCGCTGTTCGCGGTGACCTTCGTCAAACGCGACGCGATGCCGTAGGGCGCGGCGGCGGACTCCACGCAGAATTTTCCGCGCGACGCCCTGAGCCGGCTGAATTTGGCGCCTTTTCGTATTGAGCTCTCCCTGAACGTCTGAGCCTTTCCGCGG